>MNXM01000197.1 GCA_001872605.1 Armatimonadetes bacterium CG2_30_59_28
CTCCTTTTCTCCCCTTTCAACCCGTGTTCGTGCCGAACACGGGTTGAAAGGGGAGAAAAGATGTCCTTTTTTGGCGCTCGGTAGTCAGTTGTGTGAGCTACCGGACGCTGAAGCGATCCGGTGTCTAATGTCGAAGAATTTACGAAAAGATACACTAGAGGCAGTGCAAGCGGAAGCCATGGACATCGGCGAATTGAAGCGGAAGTTCGGGCGAGACCTGACGTTCTGGGGCGGCGTCGGCGCGCAGAGTGTGCTGCACCAACCCACGCGGCAGATGATTGAAGGAGTGCGGCAGACGCTGCAGGTCATGGCACCCGGCGGCAGGTACATCGCAGCGCCCTGTCACACGTTGACTGAGGAAGTCCCGTGGGAGAACGTTCTCGCGTTTTATGAAGCGATGGGCAAGTACGGCGCCTATCCGCATCCGGGAGATCAGCGACGAGTTCTCCGCTCGGCGAGGCAAGTTGCTTCACACAAAAGAAGGTGTTGATGATGCGTCGGCTTCTTGGGATAGCACTATCATTCTGGGCCTTGATCGCGCATGCGGAGTTACGGTGCAGCGAGTATAGGAGCCTCAATCTTGTAAGATGCGAGAATTGTTTCATGTCCGCATCATCCAGGACGCAAGGCGAGATCAAGACCATTAAGTGACAAGTTCCCACCCTTCGGATAGAAGCCTCAGCCGGGTTTAGGCTGGGGTCGAGGAGATTGACCTGAGTGGTCACGGTTCTACCCAATCGCAACATCGCCATCGTTGCCATGGGCGCATGATATCAACTATAATCCGGACTGAGATATGTATTGAGGTTGGAGGAGTTGGCTATGCCGAAGATCGTTGGTGTCACCGAGTTCCAGCGGGGTTTCCGGTCGGTTTTTGATGAAGTGGTCAGGAAGCGCGTGCCTTGCATACTCACGCGGGGGAGTCGTCCCGAGGCAGTGCTTGTTCCTTACGAGGACTTCTCTCGGTTCCAGGAGCTTGAGGAGAAAGCAGTGCTGGCTCGCTTCGATCGGCTGCTAGGCCGCATGGCGGCTCGGAACGCCTCGTTCAGCGACGACGAAGTTGCGGCTGACGTGGAGGCCGCTTCGGGTGGTCGGGCTCAGTGATGCGCGCCGTCGTGGACACGAGTATCCTGGTGCGCGCCCTTATCAAGCCTCAGGGAACGGTGGGCCCCGTCCTTGCCCGACTGCGGAACCAACAGTACACGCTGCTTTACTCTGACAACCTGTTGCACGAACTTGCCGATGTCCTCGGTCGCAGGCACATCCGGGACAAGTACGACCTCACGGAAGAAGATGCACGCACCGTGGTTGCCCTTCTACTGCTGCGGGGAGAACCGGTCGTGCCCGACCGGCGGTTTACTATTTGCCGGGACCCCAAGGATAACGAACTCCTTGAGATTGCTGCCACAGGCAAAGCATCCGTCATCGTGACTGGCGATGAAGATCTCCTGGTACTGAATCCCTTCGAGGGAATCCCAATCGTCGGTTCTGCAGAATTTCTCGAGATGCTGGACAAGGGTACAACCTCAACGTGAAGGTATTGGAGAGGGTATGGTCCCCGAAGAATGGAAACGCCTCATTGAACCCGGCTTCACCATCGCCCCCAAGCACCTGGCGCGGAAGAGAGGCAAAGGGCACGGCCGCCGCATTCGAGTCGCAAGACGAGCGCGGCACCATTTGATGGTGGCCTCTGTTTTAACCGTGAGAGGAACGCCCTGGTGGTTTGTTGGTATCATCCTGATCGTATCAGCACCTTCACCCGCTTCATCTCAATCGCACGAAGAGTTGCGTGTCGTGACGATCGCCGGAGGTCCCGAGTCGGATACGGGAGAGCAGTTCGATCCCCAGGCAATCGCCGTGGCCGCGAACGGCACCGCGTATGTTGCCGATTATTCCGGCCAGCGGATCTGCAAGGTCTCGCCAGATGGTCAGGTGTCGACCTTCGTCGGAGGGTTCGCCAGCAAGATGTGGGGGATATCGGGACTCGCGCGAGCTCGCGATGGCTCATTGTTCGTCGGGAATGCGGAGTACCAGTTGGTCTGGAAAGTGTCCCCCGAAGGCGAAACCGAACTCTACGCCGGACCAGAACCGGGTAGTGTGAGCCGGAAGGGAGAGTATCGCGATGGGCCTCGTGAACAGGCGTTATTCGATGGGCCGAGGGTTCTCGGCGTTGATGGGGAGAACCGTGTCTTTCTCTGCGAGTGGCGTGCCCGCATTCGGCTTATCGATGAGAAGGGCGTAGTTTCTACTCTTGCACGGCTGTATGGCCCCTTTCCCCTGCCTCCCGGTTACGAACCTCCTCCAGGGGTCTTAGACCTGCCAGTAGACGACGTGGGGAATCCCGCGGTCAGCCGGGAAGGTGCTCTCTACCACGCATGGACACAGCGAGTTCAAGGCGGTCAATTCGTACTCTACGTGTACCGGCTGAACACCGAGCGCGAATGGAAACGCCTCGTGGTGCTGAGACTCAAACCTGACGACCCAGACATCGGTCGCGGATTGACATGTGTTCTGTCGAGGGAGGAGACTCATCTGTGGATCATTGACTCGGTGAGTCGCTTCGTTGGTGTCATCGACCTCAGTGCAAACACGATGCTGAATGCGGGTTTCCGAGTCCTTTGCCACCCGGTCCGACAACTTGAGGAAGGGCTTCAGGACGGCCCGTGGACCACCGCACGCCAATCCAAGTGGTGGGGAGGTGCGGCGATGGATGCTGAAGGAAATATTGTGTTCTCCGACGGAGGGAACCGTCGAATCCGCAAACGGTACCTGCCCAAACCATAGGGGCAGGGAATCCGGTATGAACGTCTCTCTAATCGGCTGTGTCGTTGGATTCTTCCTGGCATTGTTATGCCCTTGCGCTGCGGACGAACCCAGACTTGCCATTGCTTTGTCGGCAGACCGCGCTGAATACTATGTGGGCGAGTTGATCGAGGTTGTATTCACAGTTCACAACGAGGGAGATGTAGACTACCGCTACTTCGATCGAAACGGTGACCGTAGCGGCAGAATGCCGGAATACGAGCTACAGGTGGCAGACTTGAGGGGAACCCCCCTCTGTGTCTCGCGGGCATACTACATGGGAATCGGCGGTGGACTATGCGGCGAAAGGAAACTGGATCCCGGGAAGTCATTCACGAAGCGGATACTCCTGCAGCTCTGGGCTTGCCCCCGGACACCGGGTGCTTACCGGGTGACCGGACGGTATCACGCGGAACGCCGTACCGAGGAATCGATGAAACTGGAGTATTCCACCTACACCTCGAAGCCGATGTCGCTCGCTCTCCGTCCGATGCCGTCACCGGTTCTCAAACGGGTGTTGAACGATCACCAAGTGATTGCCGAGAACGATACATGGAGGGAGCAAGGGAAGGCCATCTTGGGGTTGGGGGTCCTCGGTGTTCAGGTGGTCATCCCGCTGCTTATCAAGTACCTCGATGGCGAGCAACCGTTCTGGGCATACAAGGCGCTGCTGTACGTGCCAGACCGAGAAGCCGTCCGAAGAGCCTTTGACGAGTATGCGAAGTCAAGGGAGAAAACTGGCGATGTCCTCTGGTTCCAGTCCATGCTGAAGATCCCCTTCGACCAAGACTGCCCAGCAAATGCTGTCCAGCATTAGGACATGGAGGGCGGGACCATTGTTCCGCGTCTGTTGATTGCGGATTGCCAAAGGCGGCAGTGAATGGAGAAAGGAAACGATGACTATGTGGTTGCGACGTGTTCTGTGCTGCGTTCTTGCCCTGTGTTCGGTTGCGGCGTGGGGGCAAGCGGCGACGGGCCCAGCTGTGCTGTTTGTCACGAATTGGGGACGCGCCTCGGGGGGCAATGAGGAATATCTCAAACGGCTGGTGGACGGAGGGATGCGGGTTCACACGACCGCCTTCGACAAAGTGACCCCGGAGTTGTTGGCGAAATTCGATGCGGTGGTGATCCCAGCGCTGCCGCCTGTGAATCCGAGAGCCGGCGCGCCTTCGACAAGCTCGATCAAGCCAGCGGACAACGAGAAACTATTGGCTGCGCTCGACGGCTACATCAACGCTGGCGGCGGGCTTCTCTTCGCCGGGCCGTTGTGGGGCTGGGACATTGGCTGGCCGCACCTTGAGGCGACGAATGCGTACCTGAAGCAATGGAACGCGGAGGTTGCTCCCGAGCTGGTGCTGGACAAGCAGAACCTCTACCGTCAACGCATCTTCATGCAGAACCCGTACTCGTTCACGCGCAATGTCGCGCCCTCGCCGGTGAGCGAAGGCGTACACACGGTCTGGGTATCCCGTGGACCTGAACAACAACGGCGGAGCCGCGCCCCCTTCCACGTCCACGCTGAAGCTGGGGCAGGGGTGGACGGTCGTCGTGCGCGGGGAGATGACCGCGGGCAGTTTCCCGCTTACCAGCCGCGTCAACGCCACCTATGCGGATAAGCCCAACCTCTATCCGCAAGCGTCGCCGTTCGTGGCCGTGCGCGATGTGGGCAAGGGACGGTTGGCGGTCGTTGCAGTGTCGCCAGTCTATACGATCTGGGGCTACGGTCATCCGATGTGGGAGGGCGTGACGATGACCGAAGGCGACGGCTACCGCAAGTCCGACACGGCGCGCCTCTTCGACAACCTCTATCGCTGGCTGGGCGGCGACCGCGCGGGGAAAGCTGTGGGCGGCTATCAGATGACGGAGTCCGAAGCGAAAGGGGAAGTGCCGTGGGACTGGGGAACGCCGACCCCGATTGACTGGAAGAAGCCGGTGTGGGCGCCGATTGCCGAGGGCGGGTTGATGCCGGACAAGCCGACGGGCAACAGGCCTTACGGTCCTCCGGCCTTAGGCATGAAGCACTACCGTGGATTGGTCGGCGCGCGGACGGCGCTCACCGGTGGGAAGGGGACAGTAGCCGAGTACGTGGCTCCGGGCAAGGCTGCGGGACTGCACTTTATTCTCTTTGCAGAGGACTTGGAGAAGCTCACGCCGGAGAGTTGGACGCAATTCAAAGAGCAGTGCAAACAAGCGAGCAGTGAAGAATTCCTCGCCGTTCCGGGATTCGAGTGGCGCAATCCCCTCGGCGACCGCTTCCTCATGGGAGGTCACGTGCCCTACCCTGAGGCGAGCGCCTTCGCGCCAGGCACGAAGCGCGTCGTGGCTCACGCGGCGTTCTGGTTCGCGGCGGGTGCGCCATTCAACACGCCCGTCAGCGAAAAGAACCCGACTCCGTTCTGGAACTATGTGGACGTGAACGCGTTCCCGGTCGAGGTGTGGGAAAAGGGACGGCGCACGGAGAACAACTTTGAGCACTATCTGTTCGACCAGGCGCGCGAGCATTTCTATACGCCGGTCATCGTCAACCGGGTGGATTCCCCGGCTGAGCTTGCGACTGCGGCCAAGGCCGCGCCGGCGACCGCCTTTCTCGGCAACAACCTCCAGGACGTGCTCGCCAATGTGCAGCGCGACATGATGGAGGCTGAGAGGATGTTGGCCTACGTCACTGCCGGACCCCAGATAGCCGCCTACCACGGGTTCAACCTCTCGCGCGCGACGGCAGGGGTGTCCAACGTGCCGGGCAGCGACCGCTGGCGACTGCGGATTGCCGCAGCGTCACCCACCGGGCTGAAGGAGGTGCGCCTCTACGATGGTCGGGAAATCGCTTATCGCTTCAATGCAGGCGGCAGGAAGGAGTTTGTCGCCGAGATAGACGGCCACCACGACCGACAGCATCATTGGCTCCCGGTGGTGGAGGACGTGGAGGGCAAACTCGCCATCGGCCCGGTCTTCTGGACTCGCGATGTCCTGTGGACTCAACACATGGACGGGGACCGCAACAACCACGACCCTTTCGGCATCCAGCTCGACTCGCGCGGGCGCCCCCAGATTATGTATCAGGGAGCGACTCACCAGTTCATCAAAGGCCAGATGCAGGTGTTCCGACCGGGCAACACGAGCAGCGGCGACGAGTTCCACCCGGCAGGGCTGGATGCGACGGAGTACGCCTGGCACTGGTCGCCCGGCCTTGACGTTCAGTCGGAACCTGCGGAGCCGCCGATGACCGGTTGGGCCATGCGCTACTTCACGACCAGCTCCTCCATCGAAGCATTCATCGTGGACCAGTGGCTGGACAGGAAGTACCCGGTTGACGCGCCGCTGAAGAAGCAGTTCGGTCCCAACGCGTATGACAAGATGCCGCCATCAGAAGTGATGAGTGTCCACTTCCGGTACATTGACGCCTTCCACGCCTATGGGAAGCCTGCACCGGTCACTTGCGAGGTGACCCTGAAGTTCCTGAAGGACGTGGTTTTCCCGGAAGGGAAGCCTCTTCCGTCTTTCATGGCTGCCGGACGCTGGGGCCCCTGGCCAGGGCAGTATGACCACTACACCGTGGCCGCCGGCGGCGAAACGGTCAGCGGCGCGCTCACCAAAGAGGGCAGCTTCGGAGTGAACAACGTGCCTCTCAAGCCGGGTGACTATGTCGCTCTCTACCCGTCTCTGTGGGGCTCGGGAACAATCATGGCGCTGTCGGACAATCTCGCCTTGGACGTCATCGCCTTCAAGAATGGGCTCCACTCGGCCTGGCGGTTCCAGCTCCCGAAGCGACAATTCACGGCCGGTGAGGAGTTGCGCGGCGAGGTGTTGTTCGTCAAAGGCGCGTATCCCGAGATGACGAACAACGCCCTGGCCGAGTCGCTCCGAACTCGCATGGGGTTCAGCGGCAAGCCTGCCTACACCATCGAGCCGCGTCGGGGCGAGGTGCTTGGAACGGTCTATCGGCTGCGGGCGAAGGCGCAGGACGGCGTGTGGTCGGCGGCTCTGGGCAAGGCGCAATTGCCGGTGTTGCTGCCGGTTGAGGTGTCCGGACTCAATGGTCGGTGGGAAGCCTTCTGTCTTGACCGTCGCACGAAGCTCATAAAGCCAATACCGGTCTGCGAAGGCACCGGCTATGCGTGCCTCGATCTGAGTGCGGGCGCGGACGTCGTGATCGGTCATCCCGTGACCTGCAATCAGCCGGAGGTGCGGCTGAACGTTCTCCAGACCGGACAACAGTGGTCGCGTGGTCGCCCACAATCCGACAGACAAGGCGCTGGAAGTAACTCTTACTGGTAGTGCCGAGTTTCCTGGCGTCGTCGGTCTCAACAAGACCGTGACAGTTCCCGCCGGAACCTCTGCAACGGTGGCGCTCGATTAGCTCGACTACCATCCGGGGCGACGCGCCGCAAGTTTGCCGCGATCAAGGGTAACAGAGGCAACGTCACAATTCCCGTTGCCTTGAATCACCAACCGGTGAATGGCAACTGCAATAGGTCGTGCAGGCACGGTCCTATCGCAACCCCAACCAGCCAACACCTCTGTGCATTGCGGGCATCGCCCGGGAATGGAAGTCCACTCCCTCACACCACTTGTCGTCTCTCCACAAGGAGATCCCCTGGCCCTTCTTCAGGTCCGCGATCAGCAGGTTGCCTTCCAGGCGGATGGTCCCTCCCTCAGTTTTGATTGCAGCTTCGGCAAAGGGGTTCGGTAGACGCAGCGCTCGGTCAACTCCCGCGACGACTCTCACATAGAGCGTCTCTCCGTCTGCGCGCAAGGCCGACACCCGGAACGCTCCTTCCGTAAGCAAATGCCGGAAAGCAATATCCTTCCAGTGCTCTGGCACCGCGGGAAAAACACGGACAATATCCCGCCATCCCTGAACCAGCATATCGCTGATTCCGGCGCTGATGGCGCAACTGGACTCCATTGTGAACCGGAGGTCCTGCCCGCGGTAGCAGGTGTGCCCCGTCTCTCGCGTATCCCGGTTGAAGTGCAATCCGTTCGGTCCGATCCAGTAGTGCGCGAACTGGTGCAAACAATCGAAGGCAAACTCGCTGCGACCGATGACAGCGGCGAGACTGGCCATCTGCGCGTACGTGTGTCCCGCCCAACGATACTGACCGAGAGAGAAGTAATGTTCCAGGCTGGCGTCGATGATGCGTCGTGCATCTTCGCCATCTTCCGTGGTCAGGTCCATCGCCGGATGAATCGGCATGAGGTGGGAAGGATGTCGATGTGACTCTTCGAGCGACTTGTCCGGCCACAGACACAACTCCTGGTTTGCTGTGAGTGAATAGGGAACCAGTCTGGCGCGCACATCCCGGGCCGAGGCGCGAAGGGCGTCAACCCCGAGAGCTTCCTCCATCTCCACCACCCAATCACAACAACGGCGAATGAGAGCGAGGTCGATGTTTGGGTCTTTGCACCACGCGACGGGTTTGTTCTCCCGGTACTCCGGACTGCTGGACAACGGGACGTGCAGATGACCGTCGACTTCCTGGCGCAGGTTGGCGCGGTAGAACCTGAAGATTTCAGAGATGACGGGATAGCCGCAGGACTCCAGCCACTCTTTGTCCATGCTGTAACGCCATCGCAGCCAGACCAACCAGCCCAGCCAACCTGAGTGACTCCATGCCAACTGCACCGTGTGCCAGCAGGGAACAACGGTGAAGTCGGGCAGAGTGCAGCACGGCAAGAACGTTCCTTCCGTCCCGAAGAATCGGCGAGTGAATTCCTGTGCGGCGGGGATGGCGTCGCGCATCAAGTTACACCAGTTATCCGCCAACTCCAGATGGCCGGAGGCGAACGCGGGCCAGAAGGTCTCCTGCACGTTCATGTCCGCATGGTAGTCCCCGCGCCAAGGGGGCATGACGCCATCCATCGGCCACAAGCCCTGCAGTCCCGGGGGAACTGAGCCGCGGCGCGAGGAGGAAGATAGAAGGTAGAGACCAAAGTGCCACAGGAACGACACGCGTTGTTCGGGGAGGTAAACGGCGGAGCCATCCCAGAACGCATCCCATGACTTCGTGTGCTCCTGATGCAAATTTTCGAGTCCCATGTCAGCGGCCTCGTGCCAGGCGGACTTTGCCACGGAGGTTGCGGACGCCTCGGACTCCGCGGCGCCAAAGGACATGAAGAAGTCGGGTCCTGACACGTTCCAGACAACCACATAACACGGACCATCGGGAATGCTCTGCGACAGGATCCGAAGAATGTCGTCTTCCTCCACGAGTCTGGGAGCCGGATGGTTCAACTTCGCCAGGCAGTCGTTCATCTCGGCAAGAGGTATCAGTTCCATGCGGGCGTGTTCAGGAAGATCAGTGACTCGCAGACAGAACACGTTCCTGTTGCGATGCACGAAGGCTTGCACCTGGTGTTCTCCAGCGGCGGTGCGGAGGACTCCGTCAACGGTGGCTGTGCTCAGATCGAGGTGGCAGTCATAGCTGATTGGGTCGCCGAGCCGAAGCTCCGCGCGACCAATGCTGATCTTGGTGGGTCCGATGGGGTTGTCGCGAGACTGCCGCTGCTCGAAGACCTCGTCCACCTCGGAGAAGCGCCCTTCAGTCACCAGCCGCTGAAGTCCGGTGTAGCTGAAGTCGGGGTGCGTCATGAAGTCGTTGTTGCTTCGCAGGTCCCAGAGGTCCGCCTTGTCCAAAGTGAACTTCAGGGGATTGCCGTCGCCCCACATCATCACCCCGAGGTCGCCGTTCCCGAGTGGAAAGCCATACTCCCAGCAGAGGGGCGCGCGGGTGTGCTGAATGGAGTGAAAAGAAACAGGTCTTTCTTTACCAGTCACGCGAGACCCCCAATAGACTTCACGAAGTAATCCATACGCCGCGGCACCTTACTTCAGCGTGAATACCAGACGACTCTTTGTCTTCGCGGCGTCAATTCTGCACTAACCTGCCGATCTCTTGATCGCTGAGAGCCTTTCAGTAAATGGACAAGGAGGCAAGAAGACCTTTGATACAGTATGCAGGATCGGCTTTAGGAGTCCGGGGCGTAACAGATCCCTCCGTCTCCCGTCTTCTCGTTAGCTTGGGGATAGTCTCGCATTCCCCTGCACACCGCGCACTGATTCTCACAGTCGGCCATGGTCATCTCTTTCGACATCGGCACGCCAAATCCTCCATCTTCCCAACGAGAATGCCCTGTGCTGCAACGGTGCCGCCGGGTCAATATCAAAGATCAAAGATGTTACACTGCCTCCATACGTCGAAGAGGATGTTGAATGTTGGACGAGATTATGGAAAACCGCGGTCGCGTTTGTCAAGCGGGAGGAGAAGAGGAAATGTGCTTAGAGAACTGCCATTCGAATGTGGCACGCGATCCTGCGTTCGCGCATTATCGATAACTGATTGGCGTTGAGTCCGGCGAAAGGCAAAAATCACGGTGGCGGACCCCACGCGCGAGTTCACTCCCCGTTGTACTTAGTCCGGTATCCTGCGTTTACTTCCGGACGAGTGGCATTCGGGTACTTCCAGTCCGTCTTGATATCCACCGAGACTTCTTTGATTCTCTTGAAGACTCCATAAGGGTCAGGGATCCCGACAAACTTGTCAAGCATCGGTGCGCGCATATTCGTCCGGCCAGAGTAAGCCCTGATGGTCCCAACGCCCAGGAGATTCTCGATGGGGTTGACAGTTACCTCAATGTCAGAGATATTGTCATAGTCAATGGCTTTGAAATCTGTCCCGAATGCGCCACTTCTGACCATGAACCGCTTGTCAGAGAAAGCGTAGTAGGTGTTTCTATGCGCGAGGAACAGCCAGATCAGATTAACTACTGTGATACAGAACGGACCTGGAACCAGCATGTAAGCACTGAAGCCCAAGCCCAATTCACGCATGCCAGGCACAAGACGGGGCCAAAAGAAGCACATCCACAGCAGGCCGATAGTTGTGCCCATTATCCCACCAAACGAGAAGACAAGCAGATTGGGCCTCCCAACCCACAGTATGTGTTCGTCTCGGTCTTTCACCGCGTCGAACTGAGGCGACAACTTGAGATCTGTTCTCATGAACCCTCTCCTGGCATCCAGGATTTCATTCGCTCACGTGACTTTAGCATATACTACCCTCTCTGCATCTTGAGAGTCAACGGATTCTGGGGGAGGATCACGCGTGATATCCTCGGCATCCGAAATTCCTCCTCCTCCCCGAGATTCAATAGAAGCTGTCCTATTTTACACGCTCAACCCTTCCTGAGCAGATTTGGTAAGCCTCGATCATGGGCAGCCCCGACTTGTGCATCAGTCTGTTGACAAACGGTAGAGTGATACCCACCGTGTTGCCGAGGGTGTCGTCCCATTGGTCCACCACCAATATGGGAAAGAACTTCGGCTCCCACTCCTTCTTCGCGATCTCTTCGACGAACGGGGTGGTGTTCACACCCTCGAATCCTTCCTCGCTCTCGCCGAGCGCAAGTCTGCTGCTCAACTCACACGGACTCAATTCTCTCGCCATCTGGACATACATAAGCACTTGCTCGACCATTCCGTGCCGCGACTCTCGGTTATTGCGGAGCTTGCATTCCACAATACCAATGCCCTTGTTCCGGGAGAGAAGCACGAGGTCCGTCTTCGAGATTCTCGGTCCACGCCGGTCGAATGAAACGCGCCGGATTACTTGGGCGCCGACCCATTCTGGAACGACTCCCTCAAGTACTGCCTTGGCAAATGGTATCCGTACAGTTCGCTTCTCATTCTTTCTCATCTCAAGCTCCTTTGTCATAGTCCGGTTGCCGGGACGATCCTTTCTGGGCCCTACGTCCATCACACAAGCGGTCGACCTGGCAGGCCTGTGGGTACGACAATGCTCCCGGGAGGCAGTGAGGCGGGTCTGCTGAGTCCTGGTCACATCTTTGATTCTTGATTTCCGTAACAGATCCCTCCGTCTCCAGTCTTCTCGTTAGCTTGGGGATAGTCTCGCATTCCCCTGCACACCGCGCACTGATTCTCGCAGTCGGCCATGGTCATCTCTTTCGACATCGGCACGCCAAATCCTCCATCTCCCAAGCGAGTATTCTCTGTGCTGCAACGGTGCCGCCGGGTCAATATCAAAGATCAGAGATGTTACACTGCCTCCCGACTCTTTGTCTTCGCGGCGTCAATTCTGCACTAACCTGCCGATCTCTTCATCGCTGAGAGCCTTTCGGTAGATGGACAAAGAAGCAAGCAGACCTTTGATACAGTATGCAGGATCGGCTTTTGCCAATGCCATATCGCCAGGCCCCCCCCCAAAGAAGGATTGGTGGCGATGCCAGGTGGTGGCTGTGTGCAGCGACCAGTCTCCCCGGATCAGCTCTGCCGGGATCGCTTCAACAAACACGCCATCGCAGTAAACCTTCACCTGCTTGTCCGCCGCCACGACGGCAAGCTTCTGCCACTGACCTGACTTGAGGAAAGGCCTGCTGGTTACCATCTTCCCGCTGCCCAGTTGGTAGGCGACGCCGAACTGCGGCGGACCGCCTGTCAGGTAGTAATTGAAGTTCCACCCCCAGAAGAGCAGGCTACCGGAGCCTTTCGGTTTCAGATCAAACACCGTGGTGCAAGGCGGCGCCAGCGTGAGATTCGAGGAACACAAAGGCCAGATGTACCCCGTTCCATCCAGATTGATCACGCGCTTACCGTCTTCCTCCACCCATCCGGCTCCGCCGTACAACTTGCCGTGGTGACCGTATCTCGATTGATCAAGCACTCCGTTGCCATCACCCGAACCGCGCCAATGCAGGACCAGATCCGGGTCTTTGGGATTGACGGGATAGTGCTGAACAGGATCCCCGGTGACATTGAGATTCTCAGGCTCGGCCTCGATCCTGAGATCGTCGATCCACGCCCTGCCTGTGCCGCTGTTGCGGAAGTAGAGGGTGACTCCCCAGTGGTCAGGTTCTTTGGTGGTGAAGAACTCAACCTTGGTCCAGTCCCTGGTGCCGGTGATTCCGGAGCAGTAGAAATCTCCCACGTTGTCGTCCCAACGTCGGAAGCCGATGGTGGGGCCCTCTCCTTGCACGTCTTCGGTCTTGACCCAGGCGGTCACCCGGTTCCTCTTCCCGTATCCCGACATAAAGTAGGAGCTGCCGGTAATGGCCCACGCCTCGGTCGGTCCATCCAGTCGCAGTGAGCACTTGTCGTCATGTCCCACCGATCGGTCAATGACTCCTGCACGGATCCAGTGCTCCTGGTGTGGTGAGGCCAGCAATACTTCCTTGTCAAATCTCTCGGTAAATCCCACTCCTGCAGTGTAGACGGGTATCTTCACGTTCACGTCAATCGGCTGGTAGAACTGCGCTTCCGCCAGTAGCCTCGCTGCCTCGGAAGCTTCCATTCCCGTGTACCTGACTTTGGACACGTATTGCCCGGCCGGCACCGTGTTACCTACCAGTTGGGGATGGAACATCGTGTGCATATCATAGGCCCACCAACAATGCCCCACACTGACTTTGGTATGCCCTGGCGACATTCCTCGCACCTTCACCACGGGATTCACGACGGGATCACCGGCGACCACCCAGATACCACCATTCGGATTGAACGGTCCGCCATTGGATGCCGCCGTGGACAG
>MNXM01000052.1 GCA_001872605.1 Armatimonadetes bacterium CG2_30_59_28
GGGTCTTACACCCACGACGGTCCGTATGAATCGGCTTGGTGAAGGCCGCGCCAAGGCCGACGCGGACTGATACAGTCCGAGCGCAACCGTCGCGGCGTCGATGCTTCCAGGACTACATGCTTCGCGAAGGCGACGGACGCACGGCGTCCGTGCGCCGCTCCAGTCCTGACAATCCTGTAAATCCTGTCTAAGTACGTGAGTAGTAACATCTCATCATTGTCTGACGAACCGACCGTCCTACCCAAACCCGCCGAAATATGTGAATCGCTGCGTTTGCCCAGCGTGAACCCCGCGTGACCCGCGTCCCATCCCGGTCAGGCTGAGTAGTCGCGTCTTGGACATCAATCACTCCACCTCCACCAGCACAAGCCGCTCCACGTAGATGGCGTCCTTCTGGTCGGGTTTGGCGTGCGGGAAGCGGGGCCCCTCGAACTTGATGCGCGCCCACGCCTCGAACTCTTGATCAGGCTTGCCGGCGTCGAATGCATTGTCAATGTCTACCTGTATGATCCAACTCCAGAAGAAGTACGCGTAGTATGATGGCTCGACGGCGAAGCTGCCCATCTTGTACCAGTGGTAGCCCGGACCGGGGATGCCCTCGGCTTTGATGGGATTGCCACCAATGAACTTCTTCTGCTGCACGCCATACAGCCCCCACGGCATCGGGAGCGCGTACTTCTCAGAGTCGGTCGTCTCCGGCGCCGTCAGGTCCAGCTTGTTAGTGAAGCCGCTCTCTGCCTCGGGGTCCTTTACTATCTTGACGACATCCTTCCAGTTGCGCGTCATATCGGCGGTGTAGTCGAAGACCGTGCCTTTGGGCCGATCGCGGAACTTCTCAGGCAGCGGCACTGAGCTGGGCAGCGAAGTGTAGCGACGCATCTCCTTCTCGGCCTCTGCTTTCTCTTTTGCCTGTTGTGCCTCACTCATGCGCAGCTTCGCCTGCGTGATCCACGTGTCCATCGCCCGCTGGGCAACGAGGTCGCGGCTCGGAGGGGTCGGGTCGGTCGGCTGGCCCAGGGCCTGCCATTCGCTGTTCAGGCGCGTGCGCGTCACCACAGTGGCCCTGTCCAGCGGCAGACGCGCATGGCGTACCCGTCGCCGCAGCACCGCATCATCCCACACGGCTCTTTCCGCCTCGTCGAAGATGCGTTGTGCGCGGTTGATGAAGCTCAGGTTCAGGTACGTCAGCGACATCGGCGTTGAGGACCAGTTGGCGAATGACTTCTTCGCTACCATCTCCGCCTCGAGCGCCACCAGATAGTCTCGGACGAGCCTACCCGCCGCAGGACCGTAGAAACCATCCGTGAAGGTACGCACAAGCTTGTCGTAATCGGCGTAGGGGTTCTCCAAGAGCTTCATCATCATCCAGACCTTGAAGTCGCGCATGTCGGCCAGAATGGCGTACTCCAGCTCCGTGAACACTCCCTCAACGTTGTGCTCCTTGTAGAAGCGATAGTCATCGTCGTAGGTCTGAGCGGTCGGCATTGGCATCCCGACCGGGTTGGCGTAGGTGACAGCGTAGTCCCACACGCGCAGGTTCTTTGCGATGGCGGCCCAACTCAGCAGGTGCTCACGGAACTCCTTGTTTGCCTCGGACGTGATCGACTTGGTTGGATCGGAGCGTGTGTCGCACAGACGGATGATGACATTGTCGCGTGGCTTGATGCGCTTGGGCGCCTTCTGTGTGTACTGGTAGGCCAGTGTGTCTATGTAAACCCACGGGTACTTGTCTTTGATGCCGTCGGCCAGGAAGTTGACGAAATCCAGCAGCGGCCCGGCTTCGCTCTCCTCGGCCTTTGAGATTGCCTGGCAGTTGTCACACTCGCAGTGGTGGTCCCAGTCGTTCTGAGAGACGCTGAACACGTCCGGCGCAGGCGCGCCCTGTGCCCTTGCCGTCGCTGCCGTGGTCTCGATGTAGTTAATGAGTTTGGCAAGGAAAGCCTGCCGCAGCTCGGAGTTGGTGAGACAGAGTTGCGAGGTTTCCACGACTCGCTTTCCGTTGATGAGCGAGAACCACTCCGGGTGCTGGGCGCCGTACTCCTTCGGCGGGAAGTAAAGGTTGAATGTGTGGACATGGTAGGGCGGGCCGTAGTCGCGGCATCCGCCGTATTCCGGTTTGATCCTCGCATCACCATCGCGATTGAGGCGGTTGCGCGCGGCAAAGCGGCCCCCGTCATTGCCGTACAGCATGTAGATGTCCCGGTAGGGAATCACCGGCTTGCCGCGCAGGTTCAGGTTCTCCAGTCTTAAAGTCGGCTTGCGAGGCACGGACTCCTCCCACGGACTCCACCAGTGCACCCCGACGGTTTCCTCAAGGAACCGGTAGACGGCATACAACGTGCCGCGCGGTCTCCCGCCGACGAGAACGAGGTCGTTCCCGACAGTGCGGAGCATCCACTCCTCCGGTTTCAAGCTTGCGGCGTCGACGCCATGCTTCCGGGAAAACTGTGTGGGGCCGACATAGACCGCTGCGCCACTCGCCGCCGAAGCGGCCTCATCCGAGACCTCAAACTGACCTCCTGTTACTTTGCCGAGATAGTCTGCTAACTCCGTGGCCGCTGTTTGTTCGTCGAGAGTCGCATCGGCCGCGCGGACGACAGTGACGGTGGCTTTGCCGTTGGTGGCAAGCGTCACCGCGTCCGCGGAATCAATACCGAGCGCAGTCGTGACAACACCCAGCAGGAATATGAAAGAGATGGTTGGCGTCTTCATCTGAATGCCCCTCCTGAAAGGGATTCCGTAGGATAAAGCTCCAGCTTTGTCGCCCTGCGAGGGTTGAGAGAGAAGGCGCATTAACTCCGGGGGCGACAAAGCTACGGGTCTGAGCGCGACTACCCCGCAATTCTACTGGAATGGTTGAGCGCGGTCAATAGGCCGCGTCCGTGAGTGCCCGTCGGTGACCGCTCCGCGTTGGCGCGACAGCGCTTCGCAAATTCGAGCTACTCCTATGGTTGCGGAGTTTCCTTGCGATGGTGTCCGTACCACCCGACCCGCCACTGAATGAGTGAGGCTGCCGCGAGCAGGATGCTCAGAACGACAAACGGTACACCAATACCGAATTGCTTAGCCAGCCAACCTCCGGTAAGTCCTCCCACGAAAAGCCCTCCACCCAACAGTCCCTCGTGTACGCTCATCGCGGTGCTCTTGCGTAGTCGCCCTGTGGCTCCGTAGAAGATACTGGCAGTATAGCATAAGGCGGCTGCGATGGGACACACAATGGACGTAACAAACAGATCGACAGGCCGGGCAGTCGCTCGCAGGATCAGGAGCGCGACGATAAATAACGCGTTCGCGATGACCGCTGCCCACAACTGGTAATGCCACCCAGACCACTTCTTCAGGCTTTGGAAGGCCCCAAGTTGACACAGCCCCATCAGGGCAAAACAGAGACCAATGGTGGTGTCGGAGAAGGCGACACGTTCCCGCGCAATCAGCGGGAACAGCCCATTGAAACAACCGAGACACAGAAAGCCCGTGCCCAGGCCTATCCAGCCGACATAGATGAAGCGCCGATCAACGTCGTTTGGCTTGGGAGAATTCTCTCCGGCCTCGGTGGCGGGCTTGGGAGTCGCAATACCAGAGCCGCGAGATTCTGGGCGAATGCCGTTCCGTCGCCAGATCAGACCAAAAGCCACCGTTCCGAGAGCGGCAGAACACAGGTAGACCCCAGAAATTGAGAAGTGCTGGGAGACGATCCCGGCCAGCAATCCGCCAATCATGTCCCCGATGCACCACGACTGGTTGAAACCTCCCAGTTCCCGGGACATGCACTCAGGCGGCACGGTTCGACTCATCCACGACATGAGCGGAGGCCAGAAGAGCGCCCACGTGACACCGAGAACCACGACGATGCAGATGAGGGAAGGGATGTTGCGCACTACCGTGGATGCCGCCAGGAAAGTGGTCACACTTGCCGCGCATCCCATAAGAACAGTTCGCCGCGGCGGAAGACGCGAGCTGAACCGCATAAAGACGAGGCAGCACAAAGCATACACGGCGCCCGAGCTGGTAGCGATGATGCCCATTTCCAGACTGGACGCGTGTAATCGCAGTCCCTTGAGCGGCCCGGCCAGCCACGCCATGTAGTTGGCCATGGCGAAACAGGTCGCGGCCAGGTTCGAGAGCCGAAGGTCGCGACGATTGAGTGAGGTGGTAAGAGCAGCCGACGATGGGGGCACAGGTGAGGTCCGGATCGCTTCCTGGGAGCGTTAAATGCGGGGCGCATTATAACACCTCGCGACACAGAAAGGGAAATGCTGGCGTGGCGCAGTGTTCAAGCGAGCAGTCGCGATGGTGACCAACTGGGGAGGCTGCCGTCGACGATCGTGGCTCATGAGCAAGTGCGCCGGTCTGACCTTTCGTCTCACGTGGTAAAATATGGCGGCTCAAAACTCACTTGGCAAGGTGGAAGGACAATGAAAGGTCTGTCTCCGCGTGTGGGTGCGGTGTTACTGTCGGCGCTCATTCCCATGTTCTGTTCCATCGGCTCATCCATCGCGCAGTCTCTGACTCTGGTCGACAAGGGAACCTCAAAGTACTGCGTCTTTCACCGCGTGGACGCGCCGTCGTCCGTGAAGACGGCTGCGATGGAATTGCAGAGAATTCTCAAAGCCTCCACCGGTGTTGAGCTACCGGTCACAGCCGATCCGTCCCCGAACATGATCTGTCTTGGAGACAACGCGGTTGCGCGAGCAGCAGGATTCGACCCCGACTCGTTGCCTTACGAGGCTTTTCGCATCGCCACAAGAGGACGGAATCTGTACATCTTCGGCAGGGATGCACCGGACGGACAGAAGACTCCGTGGAACGGGTTCAGCCGCGGGACGCAGTTTGGCGTGTACGAGTTTCTCGAACGCGTTGTCGGCGTGCGCTGGCTGATGCCGGGTGAGTGGGGGGAGGAGATTCCGCAGCATGTTACGCTGACCGTCCCGGAGGTGGACGTTAAGCAGCAACCCGGATTTCTCTTCCGTGTGTTAGGAATCTCGGACCCGCCGGTCGTCAAGGAATGGCTGACGCGGCAGAGAGTCAGCGGCGACCCAAGTTACTGGAATACCGCCTGCACGAAGGTCATTTACACCCAGCATTCCTGGGGGTGGTATCTCCCCGAAGACCTGAAGAACGCGCACCCCGAGTGGAACGCGATAAAGGGTGAGAAGAACAAGTTCTGCACCCGCAACGCGGAAGCGGTGCGCGCCTTAGCCGAGGGAGTGGTCAACTGGTTCGACAAGCATCCAAATCCTCCCGGCGATCGCTGGATGGCGAGCATCTCTCCTTCAGACGGTCAGTCGTTCTGTCGGTGCGAGCAGTGTAGCGCACACATCGAAAAAGATGCACATGGGGTTGACTCCTTTACCGTTAACCTTCTCGACTTCTACAACGAGGTTGCTCGGGTTGTCGCGGAGAAGCGCCCCGGAAAAATGGTCGCTGGTTATGCATACGGGCGGTGCGAGTACCCGCCGAAGAATCCAATGAGGTTGGAGCAAAACGTGTTCATCGAATGGACTCCCCTCAACTACTACGGCATGGGCCTGTACAAGCCGGGTTACCGGCAGGAATTCGAGAAAGTGGCGTCCGCCTGGGCAGGGATGACGAAGAACCTCGGCTACCAGAATTACTGTCACTGGCATCGCTCAGAGCAGGGCGCGCCGTATGCCGCGGCTCTGTCGCTCCTCAAGTTCCAGTTCCCCCTATTGAAGAAGCACGGGTTTCAGAGCGTGCAGGAATACGGGACTTCTGCCTGGGGTTACGGTGGTCCCAACAACTACCTGCTCGCCAGACTGATGTGGAATCCGGCGACGGACGTGGACAAGACCTATCGCGAATGGCTGCAACTGGCCTACGGCCCGGCGTGGCAAGCGATGGATCGCGTCTATCGATTGCTGGATGAACGCTATCAAAAGTTCAAGGTGGAGAAGGAACCTTTCCCTTACACCGGCGATAACTACGAAATCATGAGCGACAAGATTGAGTCCATCTACCTGCCAATTCTCCCGACCATTGAGAAGCTCTACGTGGAGGCGTACAGCGGAGCCGAGACTGACCGCCAACGGAAGCGGGTGCAGATGTTTGGTGATAATATGGTGATCTTCCATCGCAACCTACGCAAAGCCGATTATCTCCTTCATCCCGAGCAATCGGTCTTCTACCGAACCGATGGGGATTACGAAGCCTTTATCAAGCAGGACATTCCCAACGTCTATGGCGGGAATTCTGGACCAGGATGGCTGTGGGTTGAGCCGCAGATCAAAGGCATACAGCCTCCGCCGCAAACAGAGAAGCGCGCGCTGGTCATTCCGTTGCTCCCGAAGGAGCGTCACGCTCCAGTCATCGATGGCACCCTCTCACCAGGAGAGTGGAACGGCGCAGCGGTGGCCGACAGTTTCCGAATTGCCGGGAGCCGTGCCGTCGCTGTCCGATCGACGACGGCTCGAATGCTCTACAACCAGAATCATCTCTACTTGTCCTTTGAGTGTGATGCTGACGACCTCAAGCAAACCCTGCCAACAAGAGCGAAACAAGATAACGCAGCGATATTCGACGGAGAAGCGGTCGAAGTGGTGTTTGGCCTCGAAGGCGACCCGCAGAACTTCTGGCACATCGCCCTCAACCCGGCAAACAGCCGGTGGGACGGCATACGGGCGAACGCCATCCCTAACCTCGACTGGACTGGCGCGACGAAGCAGGGAGCCAGGCAGTGGACCGCGGAGATAGCCATCCCGTTCGTCAGCCTCGGGATTGACGCGCCCCGCGGTACACGCTGGCGCGTCAACCTTTGTCGCAGCACCCCACTCAACAAGGACGGGGAGCGGGAATTGAGCGCGTGGAACAACGTCCCGTCCGGCTTCCTGGACCCGGACTACTTTGGAGTGTGGATCTTTGAGAATCAGGAAGCTGGGGGTGCGTGACAGAAAGCGGGAGTACGCCCTTTGCGCCGCAAGGGTGATGCGCCCTGCGTGATCGTGCCAGCCCCGCGGGCCGTGAGAGCAACAGCTGGAAATGTCGAACGGGTTACTGCGATGCGGCGCGCAACTCCGGCAGAATTCCCCTACAGAGAATAGCAGACGCTCAACTCAGGCGTCGCAACCTCCTTGCCACCCTCAAAGTGCGAATCCATCACCGCGGCGATCACTCCAGTGCTGAGGAGAGTTCGCTCCACCGGATAGGGCGGCTGTCCGGTGAGAAACAACTGCTGAATGGCCGCGTCGAGTTTGGCGAAGTGGACGTACGGTTTCCCCGACTGCAACCAGAAGAGGGTGGCCACCGGGTCGGTCTGTCCTTTGATTCTGGCGGAAAAAGAGAAGTCGCTGCGGTGGCCGTTTAACAGGAATATGGAAGCCCTGAGTCCATCGGCATAGTCGACGAGGAACACGTGGAGATCGGTGGCGTTCTCTCGCACATCGCCGTCTTTGTTCGTTTCCGATCTCGCGAGAGCGGCCTCGAAGAGGTTGTTCGACCAGCGCCCTTCATCTGCCGCCTGCCAGACGGCATCTCCCGACAGACACTGCACTGCAGCAACACCGGTTTCGCCTCCCTTGCGCCTTTCAGTCATACACTGCAACGTCTCGACAGCGTGGTAACCGTAGGCTTCAATCGGCCCGTAGGCGATCACAACGGCTTCTTCCATCTGCACACCGAGAGGCAACTCCAACTCGGGAATCCTCCATCCCAGCGGCAACGATGAACCTGCGAGGAACGGAATTCGCAATTCACGCGCTTTGTCATACATCCACTGCGCGTTTTCCCATGAGTAACTGAGATGTTTGTCGCTGTAGACGGGAACGACTCGGCCGCTCTTCTCAAATACACGCACTGTCTCCTCGAAGAACTCGCGACGCGGGTAAAGGTGGCGTCCCTTCTCATCGTAGGGATAGTCGCCGTGCTCGCCGACGAGGATGACGCCATCGACCGCCAGACTGCCGGTGCCGAGGGTGAGGGCTCCCTCAAGGGTATCGAACATCGGCACACTGTGCTTCTTCGCCATGCCACGCCCAAGGTCTCTCTCCGGGAATTGCGCAAGGTAGATCGACGCGATGTCCACCTGCGGCTCAAACCTGAAGCTGAAGCCGTGGTTGTCGTCCTTCCAGTCACATCCTTCCAGGAACTTGGTGAGGATAACGTCCACGTGTGAGTTCTCCCGGTACTCGGTACCGATGCAGGCTATGCGAGGCAATGGATTTGACATTGGGCGAGTCCTTCCGAGATGAAAACGAATGCTCCTTGTGCGCGGTCTCCAGTTGCGCGAGACCTTCCGGCGCAACATCACGAGCGTCTGAGGTGAGCAGGAAGTGATAGTGATCGTTGAAGGTAAAAGACAGCCGTTCGAAGATATCCTTGCGGCCCAGCGGGCCAACGTGAATCTCCTCTTTGGAGAGCCAGTTACCGAGGCATACCCACGCCGATCCAGTTCCGTCTGCCGCTCGGGGTCGCGACGGATGTCGTGGTCTCTCTTGGCTCAGGTTGTCGGTGGAATGATCTCAATTGCCTCGCCCGTGGCTGTTCGGAGAATGACCCCCCTTCCAGGAAGGAACCCCACTTTTCTGGCGAAGTCACGGTCCAGTCACCGGGCGACAGCGAAGCCCGTCGACTACCCAAGATGGCTTGTGCCGCAGGTTGCGCGTTCAGCCTTAAGCTTCCGGTATCTCAGTCTTACAGCGGAACCATAGTCGAGCCGCCATAAAGGTTCTGCCCATGCCTTTCCCTTGTCTCTTTCCACAGCCGATCCAGTCCCTTCCGCGGGTCGGTGTTCCGACGCGGGTCGTTCTCGCGTCTCCCTCCAGACAAGATCACCGTTTACCGCGAAGAGATGATGCGCTATCATGTGACTCTGTGTCAAGTGGGGGGAATGGGCGATCTGTGCCTTACCCCCAAGCTGTTTCTCTATCTGGTGAATGTCATACAAGCGCCTGTTCGACAACCTACTCAGATTCTGTCCCATCTGGCCGATGCTCCCATCGCTTTCTGGCTGGACAGTGGCCTCAACGTTTCCGGGCAGGGAGAACGCTCCTTCTGGGGCAGCCACCCGTCCGCGACTTTCCGTTCTCACGGGGAAGAGGCGACAGTTGTGCGAGAGGATTGCGAGGTTCAGCAAACAGGGAACCCACTCGAGCTCCTGACCAAGTTCATCGAAGAAGTGTCGGGGGGCGCGGAAACAACCGCTGATGGACTCCCGGTCGGTCTCAGCGTTGGATACATCGCTTACGAAGTGGGGCGGCTTGTTGAGCCGTACACGGTGCGTGCCTTTGATGACCTGGGACTCCCGGAGATTTACTTTGCATACTACGACGAGTACTGCGCGCTGGACGACCGCAGTGGAGCGGGAGTCTTTGTCCGTCGTGGCGAGGCGCGACCGCTGAAAGAGCTCCCGTTTGCCGCCGGGGTGAGTGAGGCTTCATCCGGCATCATCGGCGAATCTGCGGAGTCCGAGCTGGTCTCGAATTTTTCCCGCGCAAGCTACACGAAATCCATTCTGGAGGCGAAGGAATACATCGCCGCCGGTGACATTTACCAGGTCAACCTGTCTCAGAGGTTTTCCGTTCCCCTGCTCGTCAAGCCGGAGAGCTTGTACCTGAACCTGCGCGACAGGACACCGGCGCCCTTTGGCGCTTTCATGAAGTTCCCGGGGTTCACTGTTTTGAGCAACTCTCCTGAGCGGTTTCTGCGCTTCGACCCGGCAACGCGACGAATTCAGACCCGCCCCATCAAAGGCACACGTCCCCGCGGAACGACGCACGAAACGGACGTGGCGCTTGCCGAAGAACTTCTTGCCAGCGAGAAGGACCGCGCAGAGAACATCATGATCGTGGATTTAGAGCGCAACGACATCGGGCGCGTCTGCAAGCATGGCTCGGTGGTGGTGACGGAGCAGTGGGTACTCGAGACGTTCCCTACGGTATTCCATCTTACCTCGACGGTCGAGGGAACGCTCGCCGGGGACAAAGGATTGCTTGATCTCCTCAAGGCGACATTCCCGGGGGGTTCGATCACTGGCGCGCCAAAAATCCGAGCGATGGAGATCATCGACGAGTTGGAGCCCACGCGCCGCAGCATCTACACCGGTTGCATTGGATACATCGCCACCGATGGCTCTCTCGACCTGAATATCGCCATTCGCACAGCCATTCAGACGGGCAATCGACTCTACTTCCAGGCAGGAGGCGCCATCGTGGCCGACTCCAACCCGGAAGATGAATATGAAGAAACGCTCACCAAGGCGCTGGCATGGAAGCAGGCCATCGAGCGATCACAGCCAACGAGGGACACCCTATGAAGCCGGAAGCACTCTTCTGGATAGACGGGGAGACCGTCGTCGCGGCGGAGGCGCGAGTGTCTCTCCACGATCGCGGGCTTCTGTATGGTGAGGGAGCCTTCGACACGATGCGCGCCTACGGTGGTCGCGCCTTCCGGTTGCGCGAGCACCTTTCTCGCTTCTTCGCCGCGGGAAACACCCTGGGTTGTCGTCCGGATTGCGCGGCGACCGACATCGAGGTCGCCATCAACTCTCTGCTTCAGGACTCAGGGCTATCCGACGCCTACATTAGAACCACGATGACACGCGGCGCGGGCGGATTTGGGATGGAGGCGATGGAGGACTCCCCAGCCTGCGTCTTTATCGCCGTCAGACCACTGCGCCTCCCCGCAGAAACCTGTTACGCGACGGGGTTCCGCGCGATGATCAGCGACATTCGTCGCAACGAGACATCGCCCTTGAGCCGCGTCAAGTCTCTGAATTACCTCGACAGCCTTCTCGCCCGGCGGGAAGCGCGCAAGGCCGGGGTTGATGAGGCGCTGATGCTGAACACGCGGGGTCACCTCGCCGAGGCCGCCGCAAGCAACGTCTTCCTCGTGCAGGACAACGCTCTGGTGACCCCCGGCATCGATTCCGGTGTGCTTGCCGGGATCACCCGGTCGGTAGTGGTTGAATTGGCGACGGCGGCCGGCATCCGGTGTGAAGAGCGTTCCGTCGATCCCGAGGAGTTCTCTACCTCCACAGAAGCGTTTCTCACCAACTCACTGATGGAGATAGTCCCGCTCACCGAGGTGAACCACCTCCAGGTGGGTGGCGGCAGCCCCGGCCAGACGACCCTCCACCTTCTTCGCCAATATCGCGATCTCGCCTCGAAGTAAATCTCGCGTACGCACGACATGAAGGTAGGTTTTCGCGGAATCATCGATGTGATTAAACCCAGTCCATTTAGTCCTGACGCCTGCATGTCCGTTGGTCTTTATGAGGGGCGCTGCCGTTCGGGAGCGTGGATGTTTTGTCGCGTTATGGCACTAAAAAGAGGAATCTCCCATGCCCGCTCGGTCACCACGGAAGAAACAAATGGGAGAGAGTTCTTTTCAACCGCGAAGCCGCCAAGGCCGCAAAGAGCCTTTGCGTTCTTTGCGTCTTTGCAATTTATTTTCGGACGAAAAGGGGAAGGATGGCTGACACGCAGGAGACACTCTCCTCGGAGGTGCGGGTGCGGACTGGGTCAGCCTTCGACGGTCGGAGGGTGAGGGACTTGGGGTTGCCTCCCGGCTGCATAATTGTTACACTTCTTCGAGGGAATAGAGAATCGGTCCCAACGGCGGACACGCTTCTTGAACGCGGAGACAAGATCACCGCGGTGATCGCCCCCACATCCATTCGGAGCGTAGTGCCAATACTGCGGCAGGGCTGTGGGTTGCCGCACACCCGCCTCGGAGACGCCACGGAGCAAGAGGGCGATGATTTCACCCACAAGAGGGACTAACACTTGGTGAGCCAACCTTCGCGTCTCATCGAGAGGCGACTCAAGCGGTCTCCGATACGGAGAATCCTGCTTCCTTTCCAGGAGTTTGCCCGCATCGAGGCAGCGAGCGGAATGGTGCTGCTTGCCTGTACCGCGGTGGCTCTCATCTGGGCGAACTCTCCATGGAGGGAGACCTATCACAGTGTGTGGCAGACCCATCTGGGCGTTCGGGTTGGGGATTTCGTATTTGAAAAGAGCCTGCACTACTGGATCAATGACGGTCTCATGGCCATCTTCTTCTTTATCGTGGGTCTTGAGATCAAGCGAGAAATTCTGGTGGGAGAGTTGGCTTCGGTTCGCCGCGCCCTGCTGCCCATTACGGCGGCGCTTGGCGGAATGCTTGCTCCGGCAGCCATCTATGCCTTCTTCAATGTGGGCAAGGAGGGCGCCCACGGTTGGGGTGTCCCCATGGCGACAGACATCGCGTTCGCCATCGGAGCGATGGCCTTATTGGGCAAGAGAATCCCCACCGCTGTAAAAGTGTTCCTGACAGCGCTCGCCATTGTCGATGATATCGGGGCCGTGTTGGTCATTGCCGTTTTTTATACCGCCGACCTCGCCTGGGCCTATCTCGCGTGGGGTGGGGTTTTTCTGCTGCTGCTCCTGCTGTGTAATCGATTAGGCGTTCGACACCCTTTGGTGTACCTCCTTTTTGGGGCGGGACTTTGGCTGATGTTCCTTTACTCCGGCGTGCATGCAACCATCGCGGGAGTGCTGGCCGCTATGACCATCCCCGCGCGGAATCTCATCGATTCTGATGAGTTCCTCGAGGAGGGCCGGATGCTCCTCGATCACTTTGAGTTTTCCGGCATTCATGGCGATTCCGTTGCTTCCAGCGGGGGTCAGCAAACAGCGGTTGTCATGCTGGAAACGGCCTGTGAGAATGTGGAAACCCCCATGCAACGACTGGAACATTCCCTGCATCCGTGGGTTACTTTTTTTATTATGCCGGTCTTTGCTCTGTCCAACGCCGGGGTCACTCTCGAAGGCGGGCATGGCGGCTCGTCCGTCAACCCGCTGTTCCACTCGGTCGGTCTGGGGATATTGTTCGGGCTGGTCTTTGGCAAGCAGATTGGCATTTTTGTCTTCTCCCTCATCGCAGTCCGCCTGAACATTGCCGTACTCCCGAAAGAAGTTACGTGGCCCCATATCTATGGCGCCGCCTGCCTCGGGGGCATCGGCTTCACGATGTCCCTGTTCATCGCCAACCTGGCGTTTGAGGGGTCGCCGCTCCTGTTGATTGCGAAGGTGTCCATCCTCAGCGCTTCCGCCATAGCGGGAGTGACGGGTTTCGTCTTCCTGACGCTCACCAGTCGGTCGCGTCAGCGATAGTGACTCGCTATTATTCTGAGAGCTGAGGAGAACAGGAGGTGGATGTCGCGGAGGTGGGTAGGGTGGTGGGGAGGGCGTACTGGAAAAGGTCACTCCCTCCGCCCTCTTCAAAGAGGACGCGCCCGACGGACTGGGCGGCTGTTTTCCCCGTCCACCTCCCCCCCCAAAAAAAATATTTTCAGAAGGCATTGCGCTTATTCCCAAATTGTGCCATCGTCTCCG
>MNXM01000146.1 GCA_001872605.1 Armatimonadetes bacterium CG2_30_59_28
CAGCGAATGGGCGAATGGGCGAATGGGCGAATCAGCGAATGGGCGAATGGGCGAATGGGCGAATTAGCGAATGGGCGAATCAGCGAATGGGCGAATCAGCGAATGGGCGAATGGGCGAATGGGCGAATCAGCGAATGGGCGAATCAGCGAATGGGCGAATGGGCGAATTAGCGAATCAGCGAATGGGCGAATGGGCGAATCAGCGAATGTTGGAGCGAAGTCCCGATTGTATCGGGATGAACTTCAACCCCGACACTTCGGGGGGATTCTGCGGCGCAATCATGACCTCTGAAGAACGTGTACTCACTGCATTCAACTTCCAGCGTCCCGACCGCGCTCCACGGTTTGAGAGCTTCTGGTCGTACCCTCAGGAGTGGCAGGATCGTCTTGGCCCGGTGAGTGACTTCAGTGACCTGACGATCTGGGCGCCGAATGAAGGCGCGTTCTGCACACGGGAGCGGAAGGTTCGGGAAGAGAATGGATGGGTGTACCGCGTCGATTCCTGGGGGAGGACGCTTCGGGACAGGCCGGGCGCGTACTTCTCTGAGGTTGTGGAGGTGCCCATACCGGAAGGCGCTGACCCTGACGGAGTGGAGTTCGATCCCGCGCACCTTAACATGAGGTACCTGCGGGGACAATCGGCCAAACAGACGCTGGAGTCCTTGCGAGGCGACAAGGAGGTCTATTGCGTTTTCGGCAAGACCGGCGGCCCGTTTCTGCGTACCTGTTTTATCCGCGGCGAGGAGCAGTTCCTGATGGACATGGTGGAGGACCCTTCGCTGGCGCGCGTCTTGGTTGAAAAGATGGCGGACCATCTCATCCGCGTAGCGCGGGAGCAGCTTCGCCGTTGGTCGCTGCAGGAGACAGGTGTGTGGATCTATGATGATATGGCGTGCAACCGCGGCCCGATGTTCAGCCCGAAATCCTTCGAGAAGATATTGCTTCCGGCCTACGAACGAATGGTGAGAGAGTATAAAGCCGCCGGCGCAAAGTACGTGGCGTTGCACTCCGACGGCGACGTGCGTTCGATTCTGGACATGCTCGTGGACGCAGGGATCGACGGTCTGCATCCTCTCGAGCGCCGCGCCGGACTGCATCCGGTGGAGCTTCGGGAACGATACCCGAAGTTGGTGCTGCTGGGAGGCATGTGCAACTCAGACACGCTGGTCAACGGCCCCGTGGAACGGGTAGAAGCCGAAGCCCGCGAGATCATCGACCTCGGTCGTAATGGAGGCGTTGTCATCGGCAGCCATTCGGTCAGTCCAGAAATACCGCTGGCAATGTACGAGGCATACCACAACACGTGCGTAGAGTACGGGGACTTCTGCGCCTGAACCATCACCACGTCTCATCTCCCGGCAGCGGCTTGGGGTGAGGAGCATGGGCCATTGCCTTCTCGTGGCAGGAGTAACCGTAGACGCCCCTCAATCACGCCTGCTGTCGGATGGAGCCTGCTGAAGAGATGTCACTATAAGGAAGGAACAGTGAGAGCAAATGTACGACTTGCAACCCAAAGCTGTGTTCGCGCACAAACGCGTCTATGACAATCCCATCGCGCTTAAGCGAATGGAGCGTATGCTCGAAGCTCTCGGGATTGATCCACGCGACGTGCCGACCGTCGACCTGACCAACCTGGATGAGATCATTGAAGTCGCGGGTGCCACCGAATCCCTCGCCACCGAAGCAATGCTTCGAGGGGGGCATGGTCGCGTTCGGCAAGGGCACCTCAAGCTGGAGCGCGATCCGGTTCTCGTTTTCAACACTTTCGTCTGGGATGAAGACAAGCGCGAGCAGCCCATGCGTGAATTGAGGAACCCGCAAGCGGCGGGGCTTCAACGATTGTTCTGCGGAGTGGGCACGGACTTTGCGTACAGCCAGAGAGAACTTTTGTCTCCCGGCCGTCCCTACGTCTGTCAGGGAGGCTGGGGAATCCATACACTGCGAGGTTGCTTCCACAAGTGCGACTATTGCTGCCAGGGGTTCCTCGTGTCTGTCATGCTCGATTTGGAGGATTTCTGCGTGGACCTCTCACGCATGTTCCGGGAACGTCCGGAGCAGTTGCTATACCGGTACGACCTCTACAGCGACATCCTCGCTTTTGAGCCGGAGTATGGGGCGACAGAAGCGCTGGGGGAATGCTTCGCCGAACACGAGAAGTACCTCCTCCTGTATACACGGAGCAACAACGTAGAGTACCTCGCCGATCTCCCATACCAAGAGAACGTGCTGATTAACTGGACGCTCTCGATGCAGACCCAGGCGGAAGTCATCGAGCGCGACTCCCCTTCCCTGGAAGAGCGCATCGAGGCGATGCGCTTCTGTCAGGAGCACGGATACAAGGTGCGCGCGGGGTTCTCGCCCATCATCCCCATCGCCACATGGCGGAGGGAAACCTCCGAGATGCTCGAGCTTCTCTTCTCGAAGGTGCAACCGGAAGTACTGCGCGGCTGGGTTCTGGCAATGATGGAGGCATACGAATTTGAGCAGATGTTCGACACGGGCATGATGGACCAGAAACACATGACCCAAATGCGGGAGGCCGCCGAAGAGCTGGCGGGGCAACACATCGCTCCGTTCCCCCTCGATGTTCGCGCGGAGATCTACGAACACTACCTCGACGAGGTCAGCCGCATTAGTCCCGAAACGCCTTTTGCGCTTTGCACGGAACATCCCAGGCTCTGGGAAATGCTGAAGGATAAGCTGTGCATGTCGCCGGGGAAAATGTTCTGCTGCTGTGGGGGTCTCAGCCGACCAGGGGGAGGGGCAATTGGGTAACTGGGTAATTGGGTAATGAGGGTAATGAGGATGATGGTTGAGGATTCCCACAATTCTGCACCAAGATCGCGCGATCGCCTGCCAGCTGCAGGGGAATTTCCCATGCCGACTTGTCGGACGCACGGGGGACGAGCATCCGGCGTGCAGGGATGCGATTCATTCCGCACTCCGAAATCCGCATTCCGTGAAGAGCCTCATTCATCCATTGCGCCTGCGTTGGGACGGGTTGTCCCCGCTACCTGCCAATGGTCGATTTGCAGGCTCCCCTGCTTCGGGCATGGGGGATCGATCAATGCGACAGCGACGACTTTCGCTTGACGCCAGTCGAGCGCGGCGCCGCCGACACGTGGCTTGAAGATCTTGAACGGCACCTCAAACCGCTGCCAGTGTTTTGTGACACCACGAATGACACACTCTGCAACCCCTTTGGCCTCTCCAGACTTGTCAGACCTCGAGCCTTCGACCACCAGAGAGAACGTGTCCACCTCGCCCTTCGCCCAGAGAACGAATCTGTCATAGGGAGTTAGATCGAGGGCGCCATTTGCCGGAGTTGCCCATAGGGCGACACTGTGGGGCGCGCCGTCGATTTGGTAATCGATTCTCATCGACCCGCCTTTGCCTCGTTCGGCATCATCGCCCGGGACGAAGGTCGCGGTGCACCTGCACAACCCCTCCGTCGGCCAGACGCCCCATGCTCCTCCAAAATCCGGCCCGGCGTCCTTTGATGAAAAGGAGAAAATGTCCAATGGTTTCGGCGGTTGTCCCTCGGCCTTGTTCTCGCCCTGTGCGAGCAGAAAGCAGAGCAGATTGCCCGATTTGTCTTTGGCATACAAGCGTCCACCGGCAACCGCTACATGGGGCCAGCACGTGCTCGTCCCGATTTCTCCCCGGACCGACAGCTCCGTGTACGCTCCCGGTGAACGATCCGCTGTTTCGACCAAGGCGATTCTGCGGTTGCCGAGAACGATCAGGCGGCCGTCTCGGGTCACCAGGCAGGAACCTTCTTCGCCGAAACTGCCACCCATCCATTTCTGCTCACCCGTCGCGAAGTCGATGCACTTCAGTTGCCGCCATGCAAGGTAGATGTGGTTGTTGTAGATGACCGGTCCGCACACCTTGGACACATGTTTCTGCTCCCAGAGCAGAGTGGTGCCCTCAAGCGATATCTTCAGCTTGGCCATCTTGTTCATGTTGTAGTCCGTCGTCACCACGACGCACTCTCCGCAGACGCCCGGTGTGGGAATGTTTTGCGCTATGTGCGTCTGCCAGTCGTAGGAGGCAACCGTCTGTCCCTCATGCCCCGTGTCCACGCGAACAACCACCAAACGCTGAAGGGTCAGTACAACGATGCACGGCACGCCTTCGACGGTCATCGCGGCCAGTCCTCCGGTGTGGCCGGCCGGGTCCCTGCAATCTGAAACCCACTGACGCTGACCGGTGCGTTTGTCGAAAGCCATCAGGTTGCCTTCATCGTCGCCCACCTCAACGATCACCGAGCCCCCGTGGACCAGGGGGGATGTGACAAAGCCATAGTCCTCTATCCCGCCGCCCACGTTGGGACGTTGGCCAATCCCATACGTATCGTACAGGTTCAGCGTCCACACCCGCCGCCCGTGATTGCGGGTGTCCCAGCAGTGGAGGTGACCGTCGTTGCTTAGCGTGTAGAGGAGCTGGGTCGCTGCATCGTATTCCGGTGTGGGCGAGGGGCCGCCATACAGTTGCTCATTGCCACGGTGGTGCCGTCCGTAGCGCGGGCATGGGTAGGACTGCTTCCAGACTTCACGTCCGGTCGAGGCGTTGAGGCAGTAGACAGTGTCGACGTTGTCCTTCCAACCCATTGCATAGACCCGGTTTCCGACAACGATGGGGGAGGTCGCGCCATCCCCAAGGGTCACCTGCCAAGCCGGACCCTTTAAGGGCCACACGCCCTCCTCCCAGCCAGAAGTCTCTGTGGTGACAGCGTTGCGACTGGCTCCACGCCAATACGGCCACTCTTCGGCCTGGGTCGTGACGCATCCGAAAAAAAAGAGGAAGCCACATAGGATGGCTGAAGCCGAGGCATGATTCATTCCTGTGCGGTAATCCACGTGTTGTTACTCCTCACGTTGCGATGTGCCGAGAGCGCTCGAGCGTTCTGAATCAACTCTTCTCGGAGGGACGCGCGGAGAAAACGATGTAGTCCTTTTCGTACCCGGCTCCCACATGCTTGATGCGCCCGAACCCATCATTACGCGCTTCCGCGAGGCGGAGATCGCAGACGTCCCCTCTCGACTCGAAGACCTTCATACAGGTGAGATCATTCCCCCGCAGAATCTCAACCGCGTCCACGCCGAAGGCTCCCGTCCAGTTGCCGTTGTCCACCATCACGAATGCCGGCGGAATGGAGACGGGCAAGTCGATGACCGAACGCGCCTGACCGTGGAATGGTTCACCGCGATAGGCTTCCGTCCAGTGATTGCCGTCATCTGACACGCGAATCACCGGCGCCGCGTTGACTTCATAGGAGTAGGGATTCACCAGGTGAATTCTCAGCGTCACCCCTTCGGACAACCCCGCCGATGCCACCGCATGGGCCAGCAGCTTCGCTTTCTCGGCGCCCGCGGTGAAATTCAACTGTTCCCACGCTGCGCGCAGTTCGGTTAATGCTCCCTGCGCCTGCGTAATCGAGGCTTCGGGACGCTTGCGCTTTCCGTCGCTCACGCTCTCTCCAGTTTCCTTCAGAAGAGCGGCGGTGTGCGCTCTGATTCTCCCCAGTAATTCTTGAGACAATCGAAAGAATTCGGGTAGCCGGTAAAAGGCGCTGCAATTGGCGAGAGCCTGCTGCACCTCCTTCTCGGAGGCGACGGGCGCAACTGCCTTCACAAGTCCGTAGGCGGAAAGGAACTGCTGACTGGTTGCCAAGTCCGAAAGAGAGCGGAGAACCCGGGCGGTCTCTTCCGCCGCGTCGAGGGAGGTGGCAATGAGGGCGTAGCGGCGCTCTGCAGTGTAGTGTAGATTCTTTCGGATTGTAGCATTGGGCTTTGCCTTCGGTTGGACCACAGGCAGTGCGTTGGGGATTTGTATGTTCCGTTGGACCTCCGGCGGGAGCAACGAAATCGCCTTGAGAGCCTCCTTCCACTGGCGGTTTGCTGAGTCGACCGTTTGGGCGAGTCCGTTTGAAGCGTAGGTTCCCGGGCTATCCGCATCGATCCAGTGGGTGATGCGGTCGAAGCTGTTGGTCTTGTAGTTCAGGCCAAACCACCCGATGTTCCGGTAGCCTGCTTCACGAAATGCCCTGAAGACAGTCTCCGCCCATTCGGTGTCTTCGCGATAGGACTTGAGGCAGAAGCCATCGACTCCGCGCAGCGATCCGCAACCCCAGAGCAGGATATAAACATCGTTGCTGACACCGTAGATCTCCCTGCAGTCGGCGAGTGTCTCATCAAGTTGCCCCTTCGCCGGATAGGGATCGATGCAGACAATGTCATGCTTGAGCTTCGGTCGAACCTTCGCCCGTTTCAGCGCGCCGGGGTAAAACGTCGTCGCGATTTTCAGGTGAGGATACCTGCCCTTGACGTGATCATACAGCGCATTATGGACCTTCTCGATCTGCGGCCACACCTCCATCTCATGTTGTGCGAACCACGCCATGCCACGGCCAAAGGACATGCCGACGTCCGGTTCTTCTTCGGACAAGGTGACAGCATACAGCGTGCCCTTGTCGCACCGCGATTCAATGACATCAATCTGCCAGTCGATGGTCCGCTTGGCCTTCTCCAGCAGTTCCGGGTCGTCCGCCAGATCGATCCAGTCCTTACCCGTCAGATTCTCCCCTCCATACTGCGCGGGCTTGATGCCGAAAGAGTTCAGCTCGTGCTGCCAGGCACTAAAGGTATTGTGGTCGCCCCACCACAGAACGCGCAGAAGAATCCGACTGCGTTTGCCGACGTCCCGGATTAGTGTCTCCGTGCCATGCCCTGCGAGGATCTGTGGAACTGCCAGTTTGTGCTGCAGCCAGATCCAGTCGAAGCCGTGGTTCGTGTAGAGGGAGTAGGTGTCTCCCTCCATACCGATCCGGTTGATGCCGCCATACGCGCCGGCGAGGAATGAATCATTGGAGTTGAGCGGCATCGCGCGCACATCAGTACCTCCGGTCCGGCAGATGAACAGACCGATCAGCAGCGCCCGCCGGAAACCCACCGGAATACTGCGCCTGATTATTGCCGAGTATTGAGTGGCAAGGAGCATGATGCACTCCGTTGTCTGTGTTTGCATACGCGATTGTAGACCTCTACGTGCGCGAGCGTCAACCTCCAATTGCCGTCCCATGTACCCGTCTGTCCATTGCGACTACCCATGATATGTGCTATACTTCGCCGCGGTTTCAGAGAAGTGATCGCTGCTCCAATCCACAGGCCCGGGAAGCCGGGGAGGAAGAGAGTTGAACATCGACATCGAGCGCGTTCGTGAGTTGATCGCCTTGGCGAAGGACGCCAATATCACAGAGTTGACGGTTTCCAACGAGACGGGCCGCATCACCGTTAAGAAGCGGATGGGCGGCAAAGAGACGCCAGGGGCGAACCCCGCTGGCGCGATGCAGCCGTGGGAGCCTTACCCGGGCGCCTCTGCCTCTCCCCAATCCGCTCCCTCTGAGGATTCCGTGTCAGCCATGAACCCGGAAAGGCCGTTACGATTTGTCCCCATCCGCTCGCCGATTGTGGGCACAGTCCACTTGGGCGAGAAGCCCCAGGCCGATCCGCTGGTGAAAGCCGGGCAACGCGTCAAGGAAGGGCAGCTTGTCTGCGTCGTGGAGGCCATGAAAGTTCTCAACGAAGTGACCACCCCGACCGATGGCATCATCGCCCAAATCCTTGTCGATAGTGACCAGCCTGCCGAGTATGGTCAGGAATTGATGATTCTGGAAACCGAGGCGTGAAATGGAAGGGAGTTACCGTTCGCCGCGAGCACTGGAGAGATCAGGGCAAACACTGATTGGGATTCTCGTTGTTCTCGTCATCATGATGGTGGGTTATAGCATCTTCCTGGGTCCGAGAAAAAACGACAAGGGAGAGGTGAAGAGCGCGCCCAAGGCCGCGATGGACAAGTCCACCGACTTGGAGTGCTCCACCTATCTGGGACAGGTGCGCCAGGCCATCTCCATGTACGGCGGCGGCACCGACGAGAACGAGCGGCCGGCAAGTCTGGCCGACCTCGGAACATCAATGCAGTCGGTCACAAAGTGTCCCGTGGGTGGCGAAGATTACGTTTACGACTCACAGACAGGGAAGGTACACTGCCCGCATCCAGGCCACGAGGAATTCTGATCTATCCGCCGGAGGCCGTCGGTTCCTGTAACGAGGTTTATGACATTTGTTCAAACGAGTTCTGATAGCAAACCGAGGGGAAGTCGCCGTCCGAGTGATCCGCGCTTGCCAGGAACTGGACATCGAGACAGTTGCCGTTTTCTCCGAAGGCGACCGTGACGCCCTGCACAGTCGGCTCGCCGATCAGGCTGTGTGCATCGGACCGGCGCCGGCACGGGACAGTTATCTGAACGTCGCCAACATCATCAGCGCGGCCTTCATCACGGGGGCGCAGGCCATCCATCCGGGCTACGGGTTTCTGGCCGAGAATCCCAACTTCGCGGAAATCTGTGAGCGGGTCAACATCAAGTTCATCGGTCCTACATCGCAGGTCATCGAGAAAATGGGGAACAAGGCCGAGGCGCGTAAGCTGATGCTAGAGTCCGAGGTCCCTGTTGTGCCTGGCACCGAAGGCATTATTTCCACCGAAAAGGACGCCATCAACTTCGCCCACAACATCGGGTACCCGGTGATCATCAAGGCCGCCGCTGGCGGTGGAGGGAGGGGGATGCGGATCGTGCAGAACGATACGGAGCTCTCTCAGGGACTCAACACTGCCCGGTCTGAATCGGAAGCGGCCTTCGGCAACGGAGACGTATACGTCGAGAAGTATATCGAGGAACCGCGGCATGTGGAGGTTCAGATCCTCGCCGACGAGCACGGACATGTCGTTCACCTGGGCGAAAGGGATTGCTCTCTCCAGACCAGTCGCCATCAGAAGATGCTGGAAGAATCCCCGTGCGCGGCTCTGAATCCCTCCCTTCGGAACCGCGTCGGAGAAGCGGCCATTCGAGCAGCAAAGGCTGTGGGGTACACCAACGCCGGCACCGTGGAGTTCCTCTTGGGGAGCAGGAACGAGTTCTTTTTCATGGAGATGAACACTCGCATCCAGGTCGAGCACCCGGTCAGCGAGATGGTCAGCGGCATCGACCTCGTCAAGGAGCAGATTCGCGTCGCCGCGGGCGAGCGACTCGGCTACCGCCAGCGAGACGTGCGGCTGAGCGGACATGCTATTGAATGCCGCATCACCGCAGAGGATCCGAAGAAGCGGTTTGCCCCTTCGGTGGGGAAGATTACAAAGTACCACGCGCCCGGTGGCATTGGCGTTCGCGTGGATTCCCATATTTTCTCCGGCTACGTCATGCCGCCTTACTATGATTCTCTGCTTGCCAAGGTCATTTGCCACGGGCACAACCGCGCCGAAGCCATCCAGCGCATGCAGCGATCCCTTCACGAGATGGTGATTGAAGGCGTGAAGACCACTCTTTCCTTTCATCGCAGCATCCTGTCCAACGCCTTCTTCAAGAAGGGCGAGGTCTACACCAACTTTATCAAACGGCGGATGGGTGAAGGATAGAGGTGTGCGTGGGTGAGAGAAGGACCGCGCGGAATCTGCTGGGGCCATCCCCCCAACGCCTCGGACTCGCCGGGTATTTGACCAAATCAACCAGGTCTTTGACAAATGGGTAAACGGAGAAAATCCCGCATACTGGCCCTGCAGTGGCTCTATCAGATGGACATCACCGACGGGGAACCGCAGGAGTCGATGGACATCGAAGCGGATTGGGCGCCCGATGATCCTGAAATTCGGGCGTTCGCAAGGAAGCTGGTGGAAGGGGTCCACTGCCACCGCGCCGAGTTGGACGCCATCATCACCCAGTATGCCTCCGGTTGGTCACTCGACCGCCTCGCTCTCGTGGACCGCAACCTGCTCCGTATGGCCCTGCTGGAGATCAACCACATGCCTGACGTCCCCCACCGCGTTGCCATCAACGAAGCTGTTGAGCTGGCGAAAACATTCAGCACCGCTGAATCGGGACGATTCGTCAATGGCATTCTCGGCAATTATGCCCGCTCCAGCATAATCGATGATCCACAAACGTGAGAGGGTGGACAATGCCCCCCGACGCAAGTCCCACGCTCCAACATGCAATGTTACGGTTCGTGCAACTGGCGTTGGGATTGTATCCGTTCAGTTGAGTGCAAAGCCCCTCAGTTTGATACGGGGGGCGTTCCTACCGACAACTGAACGGTTACTCGGGATTTGACGTCCTTTTCCGGTCAGGCGCGATTGACACTGGCGCGGAGGAATTCCCAATTCATTCGCGCGATGTTGCGGACGGAGATTTCTTTGGGGCAGGCGGCTTCACATTCGCCGACATTGGTGCAGCCGCCGAAGCCGGCGGCTTCCATTGCTTCCACCATGCGGAGGGCGCGCTGGTGACGCTCGGGATATCCTTGGGGGAGAAGGGCGAGTTGAGAGATCTTGGCGCCGGTAAAAAGCATCGCTGCGGCATTAGGGCAGGCGGCCACGCATGCGCCGCACCCGATACACGCCGCCGAGTCCATAGCTTCTTCCGCCTTGTCCTTGGGAACGGGGATGGCATTCGCGTCCGGCGCGGCGCCGGTGTTGACGGACACGTAGCCTCCGGCGATGATAATTTCATCCAGGGCAGAGCGATCCACTATCAGGTCTTTGATGATGGGGAACGCTTTCGCCCGCCACGGTTCCAGCACCAGCGTCTGTCCGTCCCGGAAGTGTCGCATGTGCAGTTGGCAGAGCGTGGTGCCCTTCTGCGGACCGTGGGCCTGACCATCCACCATGCAACCGCAGCAGCCACAGATTCCCTCCCGGCAGTCGTGCTCGAAGGCAATGGGCTCGATGCCCTTAAGCATTAACTCATTGTTCACGACGTCCAGCATCTCCAGAAAAGAAGCGTCGGGTGAGATATTCGTGGCTTCGTAGACAGCGAATTTTCCTTGAGCTTCTAATCTTTCTTGCCGCCAGACTTTCAGTTTGAGATTCATAGGAGTATATCCTGACAATTCATTGGTGCGCCGTGTTCATCGGGGGTATGTTTTTTGCGACGGCATTTTCTCGGGAAATTGCTCTCATGTGGGATGAGTCTCCCTCGAACGGTATTGCTGGAGATACAAACCTCCAGCAAACCAACGTTGCTGTGCCCTATGGACATGGATGGCAACTTCTTCCCTTTCCATTCTCGGACTCTCTATTTGTAACTCCTCTGTGACAACTCGATGGACTCGAACTGGAGAGGCTCCTTGCGCAGTGTCGGTGTCTCGCCGACGCCATTGAACTCCCAGGCCGCGACGTAAGCGAAGTGCTCATCGTCCCTCCGGGCCTCGTTCTCGGGCGTCTGACTTTCTTCGCGAAAATGGCCGCCGCACGATTCAGAGCGATGGAGGGCGTCGTCGACCAGCAGAGCGGCAAACTCGAGAAAATCGGCGACGCGCCCGGCGCGTTCGAGATTTTGGTTCAACGCTCTCCCCGAACCCAAAACCGTGACGGTTTCCCAGAACTCCTGGCGAACCCGTGGAATCTGCGCTTGCGCGTCCTTGAGTCCGGACTCGTTCCGCGACAGGCCGCACTGGTTCCACAGCAGCAGACCCAAATCGCGGTGGAGCTGGCCAACGGTTCGCTTTCCGTTCACTGCAAGCAATCGCGAAGTCCTTTCCTTCGCCGCGGCGAGAGCTTCCCGGCACGCCTCATGGTCGCTGGAGACGTGTGGCAGCTCCGCGCCTGATAAGTACCCCCCCAGCGTGTAGGGGATCACAAAGTAGCCATCAGCCAGTCCCTGCATGAGGGCGCTGGCGCCGAGGCGATTGGCGCCATGGTCGGAGAAATTGGCTTCGCCCAGCACGAAGAGACCAGGCACGTTGCTCATTAGATTGTAATCGACCCACAGACCTCCCATCGCGTAGTGCGGTGCCGGGTAGATCTTCATGGGGACCTTGTAGGCGTTCTCAGCCGTGATCCGTTCGTACATGTCAAACAGGTTTCCGTACCGCTCACGAATCTTGTCCTGGCCATCTCGCGCAATCGCCTCGTGAAAATCAAGGTACACGGCGCGGCCCGTTTCACCCACGCCGCGGGCCTCGTCGCACACTTGTTTGGCGTTGCGGGAGGCGACGTCCCGTGGGACGAGGTTCCCGAAGGCTGGGTACTTTCGCTCCAGAAAATAGTCGCGCTCAACTTCGGGTATCTGCTCCGGCGAACGCTCATCGCCCGCCTGTGCAGGCACCCATACGCGTCCATCATTCCGGAGGCTCTCGCTCATCAATGTGAGCTTGGACTGGTAATCGCCGTGGACGGGGATGCACGTCGGATGAATCTGGGTGTAGCAGGGATTGGCAAACAACGCACCTCGCCGGTGGGCGCGCCAGGTTGCTGTCACGTTGCTCGCGGCAGCGTTGGTGGAGAGATAGAAGACGTTGGTATACCCCCCCGTGCAGAGCAGAACCGCGTGCGCGGTGTGGGCCTCGGTGTCACCGGTGAGCAGGTTCCGCGTCACGATGCCGCGCGCGACGCCGTTGACGACCACCAGGTCCAGCATCTCGTGGCGCGGGTACAGCTTGATCTTTCCCTCGGCGACCTGCCGCAGCATCGCCCCGTAGGCTCCCAGCAGTAGTTGTTGTCCGGTTTGTCCACGAGCATAGAAAGTCCGAGAAACCTGCGCGCCTCCAAAGGAACGGTTTGCCAGCAGACCTCCGTATTCCCGGGCGAACGGGACGCCTTGTGCCGTGCACTGGTCAATAATACTGTTGCTCACCTGTGCCAATCGATATACGTTTGCTTCGCGCGACCGGTAGTCGCCCCCCTTGATCGTGTCGCGGAAGAGCCGGTGGATGCTGTCGCCATCATTGGCGTAGTTCTTGGCAGCGTTGATGCCCCCCTGAGCGGCGATGCTGTGTGCGCGCCGTGGGCTGTCCTGAACGCAAAACGTGCGGACGCTGTAGCCAAGCTCTGCGAGGCTTGCCGAAGCCGACGCTCCGGCGAGACCGGTCCCAACAACAATGATATCCAGCTTTCGTTTGTTGGCTGGGCTTACCAGTTTCAGGTCGAATTGGTATCGGTCCCACTTCTCATGGAGGGGTCCCGAAGGGATGTGTGCGTCCAGCTTCATGGTTGTCCCCCTCTGAAAACAAATACCCAGATTGGGAATGTACTGAAACCCACTGCAATCAACCACCCAAAGAGACGGGAGACGCGTCGCAGCGTTGGTCCAAACTTCGGATGCTCAAACCCGATGGAGCGGAAGGCGCTCTGAAAGGCGTGGCTGCTGTGAAGTCCGACGACGCAAACCGCCAAGACATACCAGACAGCGTAAATCGGTTGCCGGAACAATTCCACCATCGCTGCGTAGAAATTCTCGCCGCGCTCTCCGAACTTGAAATGACGGAGATGCAGAACCAAGAAAAAACCGATGACGATGCCGGAGTAGATCATGGTGGATGCGGCAATGCCCCTTTCCCCTTTGCGGTTCTTGACAGCGTATCCCTGAGGGCGCGCCTTGCCATTCTCGAGCGTCACCGCAACTCCCAGCAACACGTGCAACAGCAGCAGCACGAGAAGCCCGATTTCCATCGGGACGATGAAGGGGCTTTCTACGAGATGTTCCGAGTAGTCGTGAAAGGCTTCCGCACCGGCGTAGAAGAAGAGGTTCCCGTACAGGTGCACGAGCAGGAACCCACACCAACCTAACCCGGTTAGCCCCATAAGGCACTTGCGGAAAACCGATGAGCGGATTACGGTTATCAAACGGTTCATTTTGGGCCTCGTTTTGGAGAACGCAGTCAATAAGTAGATCGTCATAAATTCTGTCCCCATTTTCTCACCACAGAGATCCCGGAGAACGCGGACTCACAGAGTCCGAACAGAAAAGAAGGCAAATCTTCGCACGCTCTGCGCTCTCTGCGATGGACAGATTATTGATGATTTACTTATAGAAACGACTTGGGAGCCGTAACGTTACGCGGAAAGGCCACGCTCCGGCCCCTCATTTATCTTTGCTCTATTACGACTCCTGCCCGAACTTGGCGAGTTCTTCTCGTTCTTCGTCGGTCAACTCTTTCGGCGCATCCCCGCGAGCAATTTTTTCGGACTGCACATGCTGGCGCACATCCTCTACGATTTCCGAATTCGCCAAGGTCATGGTGTCGCCCGGGTCGGTAAAGTTAGAGATGCCGGCAAGTACACGGCGCATAATCTTGCCGGAGCGTGTTTTCGGCATGTCGGGCACAATCCAAACGTTCTTGGGCCGGGCGATTTTTCCGATGGTCTTTTCAATCGCTGCGGTAACTTTTTGCTGGATCTCGTCACTCGGGTCAACACTCGGTTGCAGGGCAACATATATTTCGACGGCCCGCCCCCGGATTTCATCCAGCACAGGGACAGCGGCAGCTTCGACTACTTCCTCGACAGTGAGGCAGGCGGACTCCAGTTCTTTCGTGCCCAAGCGGTGCCCGGCGACATTGATGACATCATCGACCCGTCCAAGGATGCGGAGATAGCCATCGGCCGCCTGCATAGCTCCATCGCCGGCGAGGTACGGCCAATCTTGCCAGTTTTTGCTTTCTCTGTTTTTGCAGTACTTGGCGAAATATATCTCCACAAAGCGATCTGGGTCTCCCCAGATGGTCTGGAAGATGCCTGGCCACGGATTGCGGATGCAGATGTTGCCTGCCGTGCCGCTACCGGCTTCCACCTCGTTGCCTTTCTCATCATACACTATCGGATAAATGCCCAGTACGCCCGGGCCGCAACTGCCCGGTTTCATCGGGTGCAAAGCAGGAAGCGTGCTCCCCAGGAAACCGCCGTTTTCGGTCTGCCACCAGGTATCAACAATCACCGCTTCGCCCTTGCCGACCGCGGCGTAGTACCAGCGCCACACCTCCGGCTCAATCGGCTCACCTACGGTGGTCATGTGCTTAAAGTGGTAATTGTATTTCGCGGGTTCTCCGGGACCTGCCTTGCGCAACATACGGATAGTAGTAGGCGCCGTGTGGAAGATATTCACATCGAGGCGTTCCGCTACCCGCCACGGCCGCCCCGCGTCCGGATAGGTGGGCACCCCTTCGTACATCACGCTGGTGGCGCACAAGGCCAGCGGGCCATACACGATGTACGAATGGCCGGTAATCCAACCGATGTCTGCCAGACACCAGTAAGTATCTTCAGGATGGATATCCTGGTAATACTTGGAGGTTCCGGCCACGTAAGCAAGGTAACCCCCTGTGCTATGCTGGCACCCCTTGGGGCTTGCGGTCGTGCCGCTGGTATACATCAGGAATAAGGGAGCCTCCGCTGGCATCGATACCGGCGCGATACGTTTCCCTGTATAATCCTTCAGCAAATCGTTCACGATGAAATCGCGGTCCTCCACCAACGGAGTGGGTGATGAATACTGCTGAGGGTAACGGCGCCAGATGAGCACCTTATCGACATGGACACCCTCCGACTCAGCCCGCGCCACCGCCTCATCGGCCTTGGCCTTGTGGTCGATCAGGCTGCCGTTCCGATAGTAGGCGTCCATGGTCACCAAGACGTGACTGCCCGAATCGATGATGCGGTCGCCGCACGCTTGCCCGCTAAAACCGCCGAACACCTGCGAGTGGATAATTCCTAACCGGGCGCAGGCCAACATCGACACTGACAGCTCGGGCAGCATCGGCATGTGGAAGGTGACGCGGTCGCCCGTTTTTAGTCCGCAGAAATCGCGTAGGAGGGCAGCGAACTCGTTGACCTGCACATACAGTTCCTGGTAGGTGATCACGCGGTCCTCTTCTTCCTCGGGTTCCGGCACCCAGATAAACGCCGCTTTGTTCCGGTTTTTCGCCAGATGGCGGTCGACACAGTTGTAACAAGCATTGAGTCTTCCGCCGACGAACCACTTCCAGAACGGCGCATTGCTGGTGTCCAGCGTCGTGTGCCAGTATTTGTCCCACGTGAGTAGGTCCGCATACTCCTTGAAACATTCGGGGAAATGCTCTTCACTGAATCGTTCAAGGATACCCGGATCCGCGGCATTTGCCTGTCCGATGAACTTGGCGGAGGGCGGGAAGTAATCCTCCTCCTTCCAATGGACAGCAATCTGAGCCTCCGTGACCCCTGCCTGTCGCTTTACCATACGCATCACTCCTTATAGATATCTACTGAGCTACCTGGGCTGCCATCAGCGCCCCTTCCTTTGTGTGCGGACTCCAACGATACCGCCGCCGGAGAGCACTCCATCGCCAAACGACGCTGAATGATAGACCAAACTTTGCACTCCTATCAAGGTATTGCAGGACGTCGGCATAAGAACGAGCCGGCGACACGGCAAAAGTCTAACAGAAGCCTCGAGACCCAACGTTGCTCAACATGCCGGCAAGGAAGAGTGTTGCGCTCAAGACTTGCGGGATTCTTCCCACGCCTTCTGGCCGGCGTGCACATCCGTCGCCGACCTGGCCAGCGCGTCTTTTTCTTCCTTAATCAGCGGCACCTCAACGATCTTTTCCACGCCGTTCTTCCCCAACACCGCGGGTACCCCGATGTAGACGTCATTCAGACCAAACTCGCCTTGGAGAAAACAGGTGGTCGGCAGCAATCGCCGTTTGTTGCACACGATGGACTCCACCATCTGACACGTTGCAGCGCCGGGCGCATAGAAGGCGCTGCCGGTCTTCAGCAGGCTAACAATCTCGGCTCCCCCGTCGCGCGTGCGTTGAATCAACTGGTCGAGCCTGTCTTTCTGGATCAGATGAGTTATCGGGATTCCGGAGACGGTGCTGTACGATGGAAGAGGCACCATCGAATCGCCATGTCCGCCAAGGACCATGGCCTGGACGTCTTCCACGGAAACCTGTAGCTCATCGGCAATGAAGAACCGGAACCGCGCGGAATCCAGCACTCCCGCTTGCCCGAAAACGCGGTGGGGCGGGAACCCGCTGGTCTTCAATGCAACGTAGCACATAATGTCGAGAGGATTGGCCACCGTCAGGATGATGGCATTCGGAGCGTGTTTGATAATGTTCCGCGTGACCGCCTGAACGATGTTGGCATTGGTTTTCAGCAGGTCCATGCGAGACATCCCCGGCTTCCTGGGCATTCCTGAAGTAACCACTACGATATCGCTGTCCGCGATGATGTGCGGGTCCGTTCCGCCTGATAGTCTGGAATCGAATCCCTCGATCGGAGCGGTCTCGCTCAGATCCAACGCCTTTCCCTTCGGCATATCGGCGACTTCCGGTATGTCGAGAAGCGCAATGTCCCCCAGCTCCTTTTGAGCCATCAATAGCGCCGCGGTGGCGCCAACCCGACCTGCGCCAATCACTGAGATCTTCATTGTTGGTTCATCCTTTGCTGAGTGACTTCAGGTAATCCATGAACTCCACACACGCCGCCCGAAAATCCGCGAACACAAGTTCCAGCCGCTCGACAAGACGCGCCATTCGATCATAGGAGAGTCTGAATCCGTATGTGTGCCGGGCCAAGTGACGAAACCGCAGGTACTCGTCCAATTCTGCCGCAAGGGATTCCGAGACCATCGGAGGTCTGATCCCAGGAATTTCCAAGGCCATATCGGTGAGCAGTTGCTTGTGCCAGTCCTCGCCTGCCGGAAGACCGCCGTTGACTTCCTCTTCCACCCTGACGAAAACCCTCTCGATGCCAGTGTAGAAATCCTGCAAAATGCCGGAGATCGCTCGAAGGTCGTAGCCGTCGGGTTCCCGATCCCGGAAACGCAATCTGGCGTCGCTCATCTCCTGAGCGAGCGTCCCCAAATCCCTAAGCTCCTTCTCAATCTCCGCGGCAAGTCGTGGAATCACCGCACAATTCCTTTCCGTGGACATCGAACAAGACCTGTCCTTCCTGAATGGCTTCCAGCATCCGCGGGGTAGCATCCTCCACGGGAATCAAGTCCACTTCGAACGGCGAGGCCGCATCACAGGCCGCGCCCAGAGCCTTCCAGTACTTGTCCGCCGGCAATCCCCTGACCGCCAAGTCGATGTCGGGCCGGCCCGCCGGAACGGCGCTACGCGTCAGAGAACCCACGAGGCAAACCGTTTCTACTCCAAAGTCGCGCGCTAACGTGCGCGCAATAAGATCCGCGCACTCACGAGCATCCCGCTTCCACTGCTCGCGTTCAGCCTGGCGCTGCTCGCATCGCACGCGCCACCTCAGGCGGTAACCCTCCAACTGTCCCTGGCTGAGTTTCATTGCAGCACTCTCTTCACCAGCGTCGGAACTTCATTGGGAAGGTTGGCCACAGCAACCCCAACCGCGTCGAGAGCCTCAATCTTCCCCTGGGCTGTGCCGCTGCTACCGGAGACGATCGCTCCGGCATGACCCATGCGCTTGCCGGGTGGCGCCGTCTTTCCAGCGATGAAGGATACCACAGGTTTCGTCATCTTGTCACGGATGAATTCTGCTGCAACTTCTTCATCGTTTCCACCGATTTCACCAATCAACACCACAGCAGCGGTCTCGGGGTCCCCTTCGAATCGTCTCAGCACGTCGACAAAGGATGACCCAATGATGGGATCGCCGCCAATGCCGACGCAGGTGCTCTGTCCCAGTCCTGCCTGGGTCAACTCATTCACGATCTCGTACGTGAGCGTGCCACTGCGGGACACCAGCCCCACGTTGCCCGGCATGAAGATGTTGCCTGGCAGAATGCCTGCCTTGCACTTCCCCGGGGAGATGACGCCAGGACAATTCGGGCCGATCATCCACCCCTGCGCCTCCATGAGGAAGCGGTGAACACGCAGCATGTCCTGGGTTGGAATCCCCTCCGTGATGCATACGATCCCCGTCACTCCCGCATCCAGCGCCTCCAACACCGCGTCACACCCGAAGGGCGGCGGCACGAAGATAACCGTACAGTTCGCCTGAGCCTCAGTGACGGCCTCCTTCACCGTGTTGAAAACCGGAACCCGGGCGCCCAGGTGCTCGATGACCTGCCCGCCTTTCCCCGGCGTCACTCCGGCAACGACGTTCGTGCCGTACTCGATCATCTGCCGGGTATGAAATTCCCCCTCCCGACCGGTGACCCCCTGCACGAGGAGACGGGTGGAGTTGTTAACGTAAATGCTCAAAATCGTTCTTCTCCCTGACGGGTTGCTTCCCCTATCCTCGGATAGCCGCGCACAAAGCGCGACAATGTCCTGCTACGCAGCTTCTTGGAGGAAGATTGGGACTTCAGATCTCTCCCCGGTTGCTTCGTTGACGACAACGAATTCTCCCGTCGCACCTCGCCGCAACTGCTCATTCGCGTTCAGCAACTCGATCCCGAAGATTCTACCGTCGGGGGACAGGTCAACCGTCAGCTCTTCGCTAACCCGAATGCTTTCCACTTCCACGCTCTTCTCCTGAAAGTAGATATAGGCAATGTTGTATCTGGGGTCATACGTAAGTCGCATCGGTTTCTTCTCCTTCTTGACTCAGAAAAAGCGAGTAACTACGGTCACAACGAGCCAGTCTTCACCTTGAGGTTCCGCATACGCCTCCACCTGCTTTGTTTCGTAGAAGCTTCCGCGTCGGTGGCGGCCGAAACTGAAGTTGCGGCGGAATCCCGTTCTCCCGTACGTCGCCGGGAACTGCTCTCCCTGCTCGATGGTGGCCCTGACTTCGTCCTCCTCGGCCCCTCGCTCTCTCATTCGCATCTGTGCGTGGGGATGAAAAATGACAGCCCATTTCATTCAACCTCACGGGAACGTGGCTTTCCCTGCGTGACTCACCAGCTCCACAATCTTCTGCGCGGCTTCCTGCATCGACGCTGCGGGAATGAGATGAGTGCCCTGCAGCAGTTGCTGGCCTTCTCGCTCACGCGTCCCCGTTAGGCGAATTACAATCGGCACGTTAATGTCCATGGCAGCGGTTGCATCGAGAATCCCCTTCGCCACTTCGTCGCACCGGGTGATGCCGCCAAAGATGTTGAACAGCACTCCCTTGACGTTCGTGTCCAGAAGCACGGTCTCAAGGGCGCTGCGGACGAGTTCTGCTTTGGCGCCGCCGCCGACATCGAGGAAATTGGCTGGTCGGCCGCCCTCGCGCTGAACAACGTCCAGGGTGGTCATCACCAATCCTGCTCCATTCCCGAGTATCCCGATGTTCCCGTCGAGCCTCACGTAGATCAATCCCTTCCGATGGGCCTCGGCTTCGATGGGGTCCTCCTCCTGCTCCTCCCGCAGCTCTGCCAGTTTCGTCTGCCGAAACAGCGCGTTGTCATCGATGTTGATCTTGGCGTCGGTGGCGATCAAGTTCCCACCTGCTGTCAGAACCAGCGGGTTGATCTCCGCAAGGGACGCGTCCACGTCCATGTAGGCTCTATAGAGCGCCTTGAGGAATCCCGAGGCGGGTCGTATGGCAGCGGGGTTTAGTCCTGCCTCGATAGCGAGAATTCGGGTATGGAAATCCATCATCCCGATGGCCGGGTCGAGGTGAACCTTCGCGATTTTCTCCGGAGTCGTGGCGGCGACCTCCTCAATATCCACCCCTCCCACCGCGCTAACCATGACTACATTCCGCCGCGCTGCGCGGTCAATGGTGATGCCGAGGTAGTATTCCTCCGCGATGTCGGCAGCTTCCTCCACGAGCACTTTTTCTACCGTCAGCCCCTTGATGTCCATTCCCAGTATCTGCGAGGCGGCTGCCTGCGCCTCGTCCGGCGTGTCCGCCAGCTTCACGCCGCCTGCCTTGCCGCGCCCGCCCACGTGGACTTGCGCCTTGACAACCACGCGCTTGCCTAACTTCCCGGCGATCGCGGCCGCCTCCTCGGGAGTGGCAGCTATATCGCCCTGTGGGATGGGGACCTGGTACTTCGCCAGAATCTGCTTGGCCTGGTATTCGTGGATTTTCAAACAAATCTCCCGCTACATGTTCTCAATGATCGCGCTGGCAAGCTCGGAACACTTGAGCAAAGTGGCTCCGTCCATCAGACGCTCAAAGTCGTAAGTCACCGTCCTGTTTGCGATGGTGGTTTCGAGACCATTCACGATCAGATCGGCCGCTTCATTCCACCCGAGATGACGGAACATCATCTCGCCGGACAGGATGATGGAGCCGGGATTGACCTTGTCCTGCCCCGCATATTTTGGCGCGGTTCCGTGCGTGGCCTCAAAAATGGCGTGCCCGGTCACGTAGTTGATGTTGCCTCCCGGAGCGATGCCAATACCTCCCACCTGCGCGGCGAGTGCGTCGGAGATGTAGTCGCCGTTCAGGTTCAGGGTGGCGATCACATCGAACTCCGCCGGGCGCGTCAGAGCCTGCTGCAGGAAGATGTCGGCGATGGCGTCTTTCACCAGCAGCCGATGACCGGGGTCGCCGTCGCAGTCGTTCCATCCTACGGCTGTATCGCTGAACTCGTCCTTCACCAGTTCATAACCCCAGTCGCGGAAGCCACCCTCCGTGAACTTCATAATGTTGCCTTTGTGAACCAGTGTCACCGACTTGCGGCCGTGCCTTAAGGCGTAGTCGATGGCCGCGCGGATCAGGCGTTTGCTGCCCTCTTCAGACACGGGCTTGATGCCGATGGATGAAGTCTCTGGGAACCGAATCTGCTGAATTCCCATGGCCTCCTGCAACCAGCGAACGACCTTCCGCGCTTCCGGGGTTCCGGCTTTCCACTCGATGCCCGTGTAGATGTCCTCGGTGTTCTCCCGAAAGATGACCATGTCGACCAGGTCCGGATGTTTCACGGGGGAGGGAACTCCCTGGAACCACCGCACGGGACGCAGGCACACGTAGAGATCGAGGGTCTGTCGCAAGGTCACATTAAGGCTGCGAATGCCCCCGCCAACGGGTGTGGTGAGCGGACCCTTGATGCCGACGATGTATTCCCTGAACGCGTCCACCGTTTCGTCCGGCAGCCAGGTGCCGAAACGGTCGAAGCTCTTTTGCCCGGCAAAGACCTCCTGCCACGCGATTCTCCGCGCACTGCCGTATGCCTTGTCCACCGCCGCGTTAAATACTCGCACCGCAGCCGACCAGATGTCTGGCCCTGTGCCGTCGCCTTCGATGAAGGGAATAACGGGCGTATTGGGGACGCTCAGGCATCCGCCACTGAAGATTATCTTTTCTCCGTTTTCTGCCTGTCTCATAGAGTTTCACCTTTCCATCGCTGGAGGACTGGCGGGCGGGATGACGGAAATTCCGACGGACTTTCCACTCATCCATTCTTCCATCCACCCCATCTTCGCACTGCACAGTGGGTATGGCTGGAATGACTTGCATTGTACGCCAGAGCTTCTTTAATCCTCCGCAGTCCTTCCTCGATGTTCTCCATGGAGGTGGCGTAGGACAAGCGGATGTGGGTGTCCAAACCGAATCCGTTCCCGGGAACGACAGCCACCTTCGCATGATCTAACAGATACCCGGAAAGCTCTCCGGAGTTGTTCACGGTTACACCATTGAACGTCTTTCCCATTACACCCGAGGCATTGGCAAACGCATAGAACGCTCCTTCCGGGAGATCCATCGTGAGCCCCGGAATATCATTTAGTAACTCGGTGATGCGCCGTCGGCGCTGGTCGAATGCTTCCACCATCATATTCACAAAATCGCGGGATTGCTCCAGCGCCACAATACAGGCTGGCTGAATGAATGAAGTGGGGTTCGACGTGCTTTGGCTCTGAATCTTATCCATCGCCGCGGCCAGCGACTTCACCGACGCGGCGTAACCCATTCGCCAGCCGGTCATGGACGCGCACTTGGAGAGACCGTTCACGACCACCGTGCGCTCTTTCATCTCGGGAAGCACGGAGGCGATGGAAACGACCTCGCGCCCATCATACACGATTTTCTCATAGATTTCGTCTGAGATGGCCACCGCTGTCGGGTGTTCCAGAATCACCTCTGCCAGTTCCCTCAGAGCGTCGGGCGAGTAGGTCGCGCCGGTTGGGTTACTGGGGCTGTTGATGACGACGGCGACGGTATTGTCGGTCATCGCTTCTCTTAGCTGTTGCGGGGAGATCTTGAACTTGCTGGAATCGCCCGCACTGATAATCACCGGCTTGCCGTCTGCCAGCAGCACCTGATCGGGATAGCTCACCCAGTACGGCGCGGGAATGACCACCTCGTCGCCCGGGTTGAGCATCGCCTGGAAGATGTTGTACAGCGAGTGCTTTGCTCCGCAGGAGACGATGATCTGAGCAGGTTCATACTCCAGTCCGTTCTCCTCCTGCAGCTTTCTACAGACGGCCTTTCGCAGTTGGAGCGTCCCGGACGAGGGGGTGTACTTGGTGTCACCACTGGCAAGTGCCTTGATCGCGGCCATCTTGATATGGTCCGGCGTGTCGAAATCCGGTTCACCCGCGCCAAAACTGACCACGTCGATCCCTTCAGCTTTCATCTGTTTTGCCTTGGCCGTCACCGCCAGGGTGGGTGAAGGTTGAATCCTGTTGGCTCGGCTTGAGGTCTGCAACTTTGTTCCTCCATCGGGTGTTTTGCGTTCTAACGCAATATGGACATCGGGGTCTGGATCAGTGTAGGACGGACAATGTACTCTCGCGGTGGCTTCGGCGCGATGCCGCCCGCACACGGCGTCGGTATTGGTCCCTCTTTTGTACCCGTTTACCAGAGTCCAGCAATTCTATTGAAACAGGGCAGATTTGTCAAATACTCGCCGGAAAGACTCAAATTCCAGCAGAGCGGTGGATGCTCCCAACATGAAATCGGCAGCATCTCAAACGGAGATCCGTCTTACGCCGGAATTTTGGCCGGTAGACATCTTTCGAGCGTTGACATTGCCATTCGTGAACGAGTATAATTCCACCGTCATTCAGGTTGCGAATTTGCTCTATTGCATCAGCCGGGAGTAGGCGCGTAATTCTTCCTATTCCGCGGCTGGACAGAACAGGGAGGTTGTGTCTCATGAGAAAGTCTTTCGTCATTTTTGCCGCGGCTGTGTTGGCCCATGCGCCGTCCCATCTTCTTCCGGTGATCGCACAAAGCGACAGCACGGGAGAAACTTCTGTCTCAGAGATATCGAGGACCCTTCACCTGAGTCGGTCCGCGCCGAAAATCCTTCAGATAGCGGGGATCACGAAGGTGGAGGTATTGGACCCCAACATCGCGACGCCCACGATCCTTTCGGACAATCGCGTGGCCATTCAGGGGCGAACCCTCGGAAAGACAGAGATGACCTTTTGGAGAGACGACCAGAAGATTTCTGTGACACTGGTCGTCGAGTCCGGGGACGAAGCTGTGCCGGTGAAGGGTGAGTCCGCCCCGGCAAGAGTTGAGCAGGAGACACCCCTGCTGGCCGAGGCGGCGCCGTCTGGTGAGAATGCCCAGAAAGAGCAGCCTGCGGCAGATGCCAGCCCTGCTCCATGGGCGAAGCTGGCGATCGACCCCGCCCCCGACAATCCCGGGCAGATTCTGCTGACGATTCGCTATGGCAATCGCGGCGATGGCAAGGCGACGGACGCCGTTATTCGTAATGCGCTCCCTCCGGAGTTGGAGTATGTGGAGGGTAGCGCCACCAATGGCGGAGCTTACGACGCGGCGAACAGGGAAGTTGCATGGCGCGTTGACGAGCTGCTGCCTGACCCGCGCGACTTGGGGATCGGTGGCAAGGAGTCGCCCGCAATCGCGTTCCGGGTGAAGCCGTCTTCCAGTTTGGACACACCATCGAAGATCATGAATGTCGCCACCATCGAGGTCGCTGAGCTGGAAGCGATTTTTGCCAGCAACACCGTCGTTTGGGAAACGTCCACGTCGGCTCTGACAGCCGTCTTCGCGATGCCCGAAAGTTTTGTCGTCAAGAGAACCATCATGATGCCTCTTCTCGATGTTCGTGGGGAAGAATACCAGAATGCCGTGGATCGACTTGAGGGGCTTGGGGTTGTTGACGGATATCCAGACCGGACTTTTCGCCCGGACGGTTTCGTGAAACGGTCAGAAGCCGTGAAGATGGTCGTGATGGGTGCGGACCTGAAAGACCACAAGGACGCCACGCGAATCACCATCGTTCTTTCCCGGACGGCGAAGCTGATGGCAGTGATCAAGGGGACGGATGGCAAAGTCGTCAAGACGCTGGTAAAGAATCAGCAACAGCCGGCGGGCGATCACACGATGGGCTGGGATGGCCGGGCGGACAGCGGCGAATATGTTCCGCCCGGGATGTACACCTACGCCATCGACGCCGTGGATGCCAAGGGGGGGAAATCCTCTTTGACCGGTACGCTGGCAGTGCTCCCCGTCGAGCATCCCGTCATCGCAGGCGCGCCGACTTTCCAAGACGTCCTGCCCGCCGACTGGTATGCGGGATACGTGGCGGAAGCCGAAGACCGTTCGTATGTCAAGGGATACCCGGACGGGACTTTTCGCGCGCAGCGCAATCTTTCGCGGGTGGAAGCAACGGCAGTGGTCGTCAGGGCCTTGGGACAGGAGGAGCAGGCACAGAAGTTTGCGGGACGGGATGTGGGCTTCGTCGACGCCAACGAGATTCCTCTCTGGGCAACCGGGTACGTTGCAGTTGCCTCAATGACAGCGCCCAAGGCGGGGAACCAATTGATCGTGGGTTACCCTGGGAATACCTTTCTGCCGCAGAACCCCATCCGAAGAACAGAAGCTGCGGCCATCGTTTCCCGATTCGTTGACAGAAATATGAAAAGACTGCAGATCGTCTCGGGGGCTCTTTCTGCCGGAGCAACCCTCACCATCAATGGGAAAGCTATTCGCGCGGATGCCCAGGGACAATTCAGGGTCCCCATCGACGTTGAACCGAACCAGTTGACGACCATTGCAGTCCTCGCGCCTTGAGAAAGGAGCAGAAATATTTTTTTGGAAAAAATTACTCAACCCCCTTCACGGATTTTGAGTATCAGTTATAATATTGCCGTTTCAAGTTCGACAGACGGTAGACGGAACGGGCAGCGCCTTCCGCCCTCGTCACAGCAGTTCAACATCGAAGTTATCATCATGCCATGCGACGCAATTCAGAGACGAGCGGCCGGCTTTGCTGCCTTTTTTGTTGCCACGGACGTGAGCAAAGAAAGGAGGGGCAGTCACGCGCTGCCCTCCCCTGAAGAAAACCGGCCACCTACAACCACCGGCGCAGATAGACGGCGGAACAGAATCGCGGGCACGTAAGTACTCATGAATCACTGAACGATGCTCTTCTTTGCAGCAGTAGACGACTCCATCTTCATAGCACCACATTACAGAAACGGAGGAAGCCAGATGAACAACGCCGCGACTTGCACGGCCGATCTCTGCGACGAAAACCTTCTACGTGAGGACTCGCTGAAATCCTGGTGGCGACATATTCACCGGATTCCCCTGCTCACAGCAGACGAAGAGGTGAGCTTGGCCAAGCGCATCGAGAAAGGGGACCGTAGCGCTTTCGATCAGATGGTGGAGTCCAACCTTCGACTCGTTGGCAACATCGCGCGGAAGTTTCTTCGCTTCGCCGGGTCCTCATTGACTCTTGCCGATCTTATCCAGGAAGGCAACCTCGGCTTGATCCGCGCGGTAAAAAAATTTGAGTACCACAAAGGCTACAAGTTCAGCACGTACGCCAGTTACTGGATCCGTCAGGCCATCGTGCGCGCCATTGCTGAGCAGTCCCGCTCCATCCGCCTCCCGGTTCATATTGTGGAGTCTGTTGGCAAAGCCAATAAGGCCTCCGCGGTCCTCCTGCAAAAACTTGGGAGAACCCCAACGGTCTCGGAGTTGTCGACGGAGATGGGCTGGCAGGAGGAACACACCCGCGATGTGGTGGAAAAGATGGCGGAGCCTATCTCGCTGGACCTCCCCCTGGGCGATGAAGAAGACTGCACACTCATCGACTTCGTTGAGGACAGGGACTCGATGTCTCCCTCCGACGCGGCAACACGGTTCGTGCTGCGACTGGAGTTGGATCGAGCTTTTGACAGCCTTCTGACCGAGAGGGAACGGGAAGTCCTGCAATTGCGATTCGGGCTGACGGGGATGAACCCGAAAACCCTTGATGAGATTGGACGCCACTTCAACCTGACACGGGAACGCATCCGGCAGATCGAGAGCTCCGCATTGCGCAAACTGCGACAACACGGCGACCTTCAGACCGCCACCCCCGACCGGATAATGCCCACTTCGCGCCGTTTGACGCGGTCACGAATTGGGCGTCTGGCCGCGTGAGCGCTAACTGATCGTAACCCGGATTATTCATGAGATAGCTGCCCAGACAGCCGTTGTGACGTGTTGGGATGACAATCATGCGGAATTGAGCGTGTCTTGCCCCCCTCGAGGCGCTCGTTGCGTCTCGCCGCATGATTCGACGCGGACTGTCTTTGAGTCCACGCACACACACTCTGGCCGCGAGCACAATAGAGAGCCACTACCCCTTATTGTCCATAACGGGGCGCTGGGCCGACGTCTCATTTGACTCCCTGAAGCTGTTGCAGCACGCTCGCGAGTTTGTTGGTCACCGTTTCAGCGACCTGGACCAGCGCAGGATTGTCCATAACCTGGAATACCTCCTTCACGTTGATTGCTGCGACGGTGCTGCTTCCGTCGCCATTGTCCCACACGCAGACATTGCAGGGCAACAATAGCCCGATTTCCTTTTCCGTCGACAGTGCCCGGTGAGCGAGGGAGGGATTGCACGCGCCGAGAATGACGTATGGAGCAACGTCCTCGTTTAACTTCTCCTTCATGGTTGCCTTGACATCAATTTTCGTGATGACGCCAAATCCCTCGTCCTTCAGTGCGCCTCGCGTACGGCTGACAGCTTCCTCATAGGAAATCGGCAGGTTGACAGTCTCTGCGTATCTTGGCATGGTGCACTCCTCCTATCTGCGTCGTTGGAGCACGTGATGACTTATACTCGTTAAGGTTGGGGAATGGGCCCGCGGAATCTGATTGGACGCTGTCCTGCCCCGACATGCACCTGCCGTAGGATAAAGCTCCAGCTTTGTCTCCCGGTGAGGCGAGTCTGCTGATTGACAAAGCTGGAACTTTATCCTACGGCAGAAAACGTGGATACTCAACCTTAACGAGTATCATCGGCTCCTGGTTAGTGTGTTGCTCATTGGATAGTCACGCCCGTTTGGTGCAGCTCCTCCGCTGCAGACTGAACCATCGCAAAGTCACCCACCACTACGTCCCAATATAACCCGTAACTGCTCTGGGGCGCAAGACCCAAGTCGGGTTTGGGCAGGATGCCCGTAGTTTCACGCGTGACGCTGCTCCTCGTCGGCGCCGAGGTCCGCTCTGGATTTTGCTGCGGGAATGCTGAGGCAAACGCGCGTGCCGCAGGGACTGTGGGGGAGTATCTCCATCTTGCCACCGTGGTTATCGAGGATCTTCTTGACCATGGGGAGCCCGAGACCAGTGCCGTTTGACTTGGTGGTAAAGAAGGGCTCGAGTACCTTGGTCACATGCTCTTCGTCTATCCCAGTTCCTTCATCGATCACCGTCAGAGAAATAAGTTGGTCCACGAGCTCCGCCTCAATGGTGAGTTTTCCACCTTTCGGCATGGCGTCGATTCCATTGAGAACGAGATTAAGCAAGACGCGTTTAAGTCCATCCGGGTTGCCAACGATCTGAAGATCATCATGCGTGCAGGACACTGCGACTGAGACATTACGTCTGCCAGCGTCGGACGCGACGAGGTTGACAACACTGTGAATGATCGGCCCGATGTCCGTCACTCTGTGCTCCTGTTCCATCGGTCTGGAGAAATCCAGGACCTGGAGAAGAAGCCGCTCCAAACGAGAGGTCTCCTCAATGACAATGTCGATATCGTCTCTCGCAGGATGGTCCTCCGGAAGTTGCCGGTGCACCCGGCGAGCGAAGCCTCCAATGGCCACGAGAGGGTTTTTGACTTCATGCACAATCTGTGCGGCCGCCCGACCCAACTCGGTCAACCCTTCGTTCTGACGGAGTTCGTCGTGCGCCTTGTGTTCACCTGTCAGATATTCCTGAATGCGCCCGGACAGATGTGCGTTGACTGCTCCCAGGTGTGCACTGGCGGCCTGCAGTAGGATGTGCTCATTGACCAACCGTCCCATGGTATACGCCAACAGGTAGAAGACTGCCGTCTGGCTGATGTCGACAACCGCGTACCGAAGCAGGTGATGCCACAGTGTCACATGGTACAACACGGTAGCGGCGGTCGCCGCAAGGAGTGCTGATCTGACCCCCAAGGCGGCTGCGAGCAATACAGGGACACTGTAAAGCGCCGCAGGCTCTCGTCCCGGACCCAACAAGACATCGAGCGCCAGGACTCCCGCCATCAGGACGAAAACTAAAGCAAGCACTTGTGGCCGTGAACGTTCCTTGCGGGTCGCCAGTATCCAACGGGTAAACGGGCTACTGGTGCCCAGACTATTAATTGCCATTTCAGTCACCTGCGGGAATAGATTTGTCGGTGCCCAGGATCATTGAAACCTGCAGTAGTTCGTCGATAACGCTGTGAACCATTGCATCCTGATAGGTCAAATGCTCCATGATGATGCGGAGTTCTTCCTCCGCCTTCTTGTTGATTTCGTAGTCTTCCTGGGCTATCAGCCGGTCTTTGTTTGCCTGCCGGTTCTGACTCATCATCACGACTGGGCCCGTGTACGCGGCCTGAAAACTCAGGACCAGATTGAGGAGAATGAACGGGTACGGATCCCACGCCTTCAATGAATCGGGATGCGCCTTCATCGTGACGGCAAGCCACAGGTTTGTCAGTATCCATGCCCCCAAGATGGCAGACTGAATGATGATAAAGGGCCAACTTCCAACAACCGCCGCAATCCTGTCCGCGATTCTGCCACCGGGGGATAGCCTTTCCTCGAACACTTGGTTGACATTCTGTGGCGGACGATGCGGGTGTTGATATCTGGCCGCAGGGCCTGGTACTCTCTCAGGTCGATGCATGCTCCGAACCTCCTATTAGCGTGTCTGAAACGCAAAAACAACTGAAGCTACTTGAGAAATCCCAGCAACCCCGCTGGGGAATCAGCGCGAATGATAGCCAGTGCAATCTTGGGTAGCAGTACCTCATGGGTATAGATCAGGTAGCGAGGTTCCCACCCCGGCATGTACTTCTCCTTGAACGACCTCAGCCCCTCGAAACTGTAAAATCGGTTAAAGTGCCTATAGAGATAGTAGACGGCTTTTTCGGCGGGGGTCGCTGCGCCGTTCTGACCGACGGCGGAGAGAGGAGCGAGTCCAAGGTTAAACTCCTCGATCATGTTGTCCCGACCATGCTCCGCGATCCTCACGAAGAGCAGATCGATGACTCCCTTCGGGGCATCCCGGTGGTAGCGCATCAGGTCCACACCGATGCAGTTCCGCTGGAACTCACGGACCAGGTTGGCAAACGCGACCGGAGTGCCCGTGGGGCCCTCGACGGTTATCACTGAGGTGCTTCGCAGATATTCTTCGTCAAACCATCCCAATGAGAAGCGCTTCTCACTTCCGTGCATGTGGGCGAGCCAGTTGTTGGATACTCCTCGCAAGTCTCGTATCAGTTCATCGGAGATACCGGGTTCATACCAGACTGTCGAGTAACCCTCCCGCACAAGTTTGTTGTTGCTGCTCCTGATCGCCCTCCAGTGGTTCCCCGATGTACTGAAGGTTGCGAGAGAGACGATTGCTTCCTCGCCAATCTTGAGAGCGCGGAAGCCTGCTTGTTCGTAGTCGTTGAGGTAGTCCGGTGACACTTGATAGAACGCCGGGTACCAGTCGTTGTTTTTGCAGAAATCGCGGAAGTCCCCGATCGCTTTTCTGAGAGATTCTTCCCTCCCAATTGGGTCACCCAGCGCAATCCCGACGTTCCCGATCTGCGCATAGCCGACAAAAGCGTCCCGTGCCAGCGAGAAGTGATAGAGCTTGTCAGGGAGCAGGTTCAGCGAAGCGAGCGAGGACTTTCCATGTGCCTCTGCAAGTGTGCGGGCCTCAGTCCGTTCTCTGTCCCACTCCAAGTAATGGGTCTTCCGAATGACAACTGGTCGGAGAACCATGAAGAACCCATAGGCTAGACTCAGAAAACCCGTCACATCAAGGCACAGAAGGAACCAATGTCCTCGCGGCGTGGTTGGGTAAACTGAGGTGTCGCCGAGGGTGAAGAACTGGCGAAAAGTCTCGATGGACGCAAAGGGCAAGGAGAAGTTGACGTTGAACTGTCCATCCAGGAAGTAGAACCCCCAGATACCGTAAAGGTAGACGAGAATAAATGTTCCTCCGACGGCGGCGAGACCTCGCCTGACGGAAGGCGGGTCACTGCGCGCTGTGAACTGCGAGCGCAGTAACAGCAGCGCGAGAACCAGCGTGATGTTCCCAAGCGACTCCTCATAATCCAGTCCCTTGATAAGGTGAGTGACAACGGAAAGGAGCAAGGCAACGAGCACAAACCGGAAAGCCTGAGCCTTGCCTCGGTATATCCCGTAGGCAAGGAGGAATAAGCTGACTCCCACCACCACCGTCAAGGTTCGTGTGGCGTGGAGCACGCTGAGTGGCAGGTAGGTCCGAAGGAAGTCGATGCGACCAGGACCGTGGGCTAACAGCGCTGAGAGGATATTTACTGTTCCCATGAGGGCAACCAGAGAAGCGACAAAGATTCTCCATAGACGGTTTTTACTCTGCATGTCCGTCTCCTTCGGAAGGTCGTGACCTCAAAACGGCTGAGGATTTCAGAAAGTCCAGATGGCGGAGGCTCAGAAAGCCAAAAAGGAAGGGCAGCCAGAAGGTCATTCCTCTGTATGTCAAGGTTACGACCGCTGCCACGTGGAGTGGAATCCCCAAGGATGTGAATACAACGGTCATGACTGTCTCCACTACGCCAAGTCCCTGAGGGGTGATCGAGACGATCATGAACAGGACAGCAATGCCGTATCCGGTGATGATGACGCCCAAATGAGTAGGGGTGTGGAATGCCATGAAAAGACAAGTGAGCAGACAGATGTCCAATATCTCGATCATGAACCCGTGGAGAATTGGGCGAAGGATGTGGGCCCGGGACGCGAGCATGGTTTGAGTGGCAGCGAGAATGTCGGCAGCAATGCCTGCGACGTGCTCATCGCGCAGCATCGGTGGGCGGCGGATGATCCGTGATGCGAAGTTGAGAAGCTTTCCGAGATGCGTCAGTAGTCGTTTCAGTCTCTGCTCGTGTGCAAAGGTGAATAGGGCGGCAAGAACGACGATAGCGATGACCCCAAGCAGTAGGAGAGTTGCAGCGATTTCGTAGGACTTCAGGTCGTGGTGGAGAAAAAGGTACGTCAACCCAAACATTAACGTGACCAGAAAAGCGGCGTAATCTAGCAGGTAATAGAGCAGGTTGATGATCACCGCTCTGCTCGCGCTGACCCCCTTGGTCCTCAATTCAGCGGCGAAGAGAGCAATGCCGGAGCCGCTGCCCAAGGGCGCAACTATATTGACAAAATTCGTGGAGAGGACCGGGGGAAGCAATTGACGAAAAGGGAGAACCACGCCAAACACTCTGCACACAGATTGATAGAAAAGCGACTGATTAGTGAAGAAGAGCAGTTGCACAAAGAAACCTGTCACAAGCCAGAGCGGATCGCCCGACCGGAATGTGCTGAGCAGCGAGGCCGCGTTGCTCCTCCGGCTTACCACGACAAGGAGGGTGAGTGTCAACGCCATCGGGAACAGGAGCCCGCGCCAGGGGAACCGGAGCGGGGTATTGGTTGGAGAAATTCCCGTCATTTTGGAGGTCCCTGCGACGCGCCCCACACCTGACCCAAACGCTCGAGAAATTGGGAAAGCCCTCCATTTTGGTGTGCAGGGGAGGCTCTCTCCAGCAACTCCGGCACTGTGAGAAAACGGTATCCATTCCTTGTGAGAGATTCAACGATCATAGCGGTGGCCTGGACATCCTTCCACCGAATACTGTACCGTCCATCGTGGGCCAGAATAATCGCCCCCGGTCGCACTTGCCTCTCCACCCGTCGACACATCGACTCAGGCGTGGGTGCATCGTGATGGTCGGCGCACACTGTCCACAGTATTGTCTGATAGCCAGCTTCTTCGGCAATTGCGTACACCAAACCGTCCACCAGTCCACGTGGAGGGCGGAAGAGGTGCGTCGGCTTCCCCGTCATTTTGTCGATGACAGATTCACAACGGTCCAGTTCCCGAACGATCTCGACCGCGTTCAGATGCTCAAGGTTGCTAGGATGGCTGTAAGTATGATTGCCGACGGCGTTACCTCCAGCCAAGACATCATGCACCAAATCTGGGTACTTTGTCATTCGTGCGCCAATCATGAAGAAGGTCGCCTTTGCGTGGTATTTGCTGAGTATACGCAGAACTGGCTCAGTAAAACGCGGGTCGGGACCGTCATCGAACGTGAGCGCTACAGCCTTTTCCTTGCTGGGCACGAAATGGACGACGCTCGATCTCCACAGCGGTGACGTTATCGGCTTCCGGAACAGAAGCGCCACGATGGCCGCGATCAGGCACAAATCGAAACAGGTCCGCAATACGGTGACTCGATTTATGATACGCCTCTCCAAAACAAGCATGCGGTTGCGAGTGGTTCTCTGCGCAAAGTGGGAAAAGAGTCTGGCTCCGGTCTACCCAAGTTGAGGCCTTGTATCACATGAAGGACGAGTTTGCGTTGCGGCTCTCCCGTTGCGGTAGGCGCACACACGAGCACTGCTCCTCGCCTGATGATGACTCGCCGGCACAAACCCTTCCCCGCGCAACTGGGGAAGCAAGCAGGTCGGTCGTCCATGGGTGAGCATCTCCATATTGTGCGATTCAGTTTGTCAAATAGTTCCCACTTGCCTGCCGGGGTGTGCTAAAATCTCCTTCCATCTAACTTTCTCATCCGGAACTCACATGTGGTCGTCAGGTCGGATCTATGTTGTGGAACTCTTTTATACCCCTCTTCGCTTCCACCATTGACGGTTATCGCGGTCGCGAGGCAAGCATCCCTGAAGTCCAGGAAACGCTTCTGCAGCAGGAACAGGGCTTGCTGTTTGGAGATCTCCTGCGGCGCGAGCAGAAGAAGATCTACCGAGTTGCTTACCGCATGACTGGCAACCATGACGACGCGGAGGATCTCATTCAAGAAACCGTGTTGGATGCGCTCAAGTCGTTCCCTTACTTCCAGCCGGGAACCCACTTTGATCGCTGGTTTCTCCGCATCCTGACCAACAACTTCATTGATCAGACCAGGAGGAGGGCGAAAGTCCGCTTCATCTCTATCGACCAGCAAACAGCTTCCAGGCAGGGAGCCGCCGGAATGGAGTTCCCGGACAGCACTCGCGACCCTCAGCAAGTCGTGGAAGATGAGATCATGGACGAAGGGATACAGGAAGCGCTCAATCGTCTGCCCGAAGAGTTCCGCGCGGTGGTTGTGTTGTCGGATATTGAGGGCTGTTCCTACGAAGATATCAGTCAGATACTTCGTTGCCCTATTGGAACGGTCCGGTCCCGGTTGCACCGTGGTCGGAACCAACTGATCAAGCTGTTGCGAGGGCACGAGTACTTGGGGAGGGATGTGAAATGAGGTGTGGAAAGGTACGCCATCAACTTTCCGGCTATATGGACGGTGTGCTCGAACTGAAACGGTGTCTGAAGGTGGACGAACATCTTCAGAGGTGTTCGCACTGCCGGCTTGCCCTTGAGGACCTGCGGGCCGTGAAGCGACTGCTGAATCGCGCGCCGTCACCCATTGCACGCGCCGGCTTCTGGGACGGATTATGCTCACAGATGGGCAGGAGACCTCCCGCGCTCAGCCGTTCCTTCAGGGAATTGCTGCGGCTACCGCAGGTGCGTATTCCTGCGCTTGCTGCGGGCGCCATCGCCATTGTGTTCGGGATAGCCGTACTTGGTTCTTCGCTCCTCGGTGGACGCGAGAAGCAGTTGTTGTCTGCACCGATGCTGTCTGATCTTGCGCGCTACGGGGTCTCTCAACCATTGAACGATCCTGGGGCGCTCAACTACATTCACGCACAGTCAAATATGTCGAGCCTTGACAGTCCCGTCGTGTTCGTCAGTGACAATCAGTAGAATCCGCCACGCACATGTACCGTTCCAGCAAAGTTGCCCGTCTTCTGTTGACCACTGCCGTGGCAGTCTGTTCTGCCGCGGGGGGCGATATTGTCGACCAAGCGGTTGTGGGTCAGAATGCGGTGCCCTTTGAGGGGAAAAGAATCTCCGTCTTTTGGACCTCCGCCGGGCAATGGGCCACCGTTACCCGTGAGTTCTGCGATGGTCGAGGTCGCTCGCGCGTGGAGTATCTCAATCCGAACAACCTTCGAGGACACGTGATGGTCTTCGATGGGCGGTTCCATTGGCATCGCATCCCACAGAGGAATGTGGTGATTCGTTCGGATGTGGGGTCTCCGTGTTGGGGAGCGCGTTCGCGACTCAGGCTTCTGCGCCGAAATTACGATATTCTGAATTCCCGTTCCCCTGAATTCATCGGGGGCATCCCGTGTCTGTCCGTTGAGCTTCAGCCAAAGTCACGGAAGAAGCCTGTGCAGAAGATGTGGATCGATCCCGTGACCGGGTTTGTCCTCAAGGTCGAGAAGTACCGGCCAGATGGGTCCCTGGTCTCCGTCTCCCATTTCCTGTCTATTGCTTTGGGCGGCACACCTGCCGAGAGTCTTTTCAGCGTGCGTCCTCGGTTGCACGAGAGGTTGCTACGTCCCGCCGACAATGCTGCCATGAGAACCGTCGACGAAATCCGCGGCGAGTGTGGAGAGCGAGTTCTCGTTCCTGCCCGGCTATCGGGAGACTTTGTGCTGGAAAACGCTTGCTCCATCACCGGAAGTAACGTCAGTTCGCAATTGTCGCTCCATTACACCGATGGGCTGAGCAACCTGTCTCTCGTTCAGTCTGTAACCGAGCCTGATTCGTTCAGCATCTTTCCCTTCGCAATTCGGCAATCATCGGTCACCGGCCCCGATATGTGGGGACCGCAAGCACCCGTCCCGACTATTCGTTGGAGTTTGGGCAACCGACACTTCGCTTTGCTGGGGGATGTCCCTTCCGAACTGCTTGAGGAGATTGCGCGCGGATTGGGTGGTTCCCCCGGATCGGATCAGATGATTCGCGGGGACTCGACCAACCTATCCCGCATCGCGCTACTCCTCATTTTTGCTCTCCTGCTCTTATCCGCCGTATTCCTTCTCATTGCCTATGCCAGGGAACGTCGTCTGAAAGTGCAGTAGGCGGTTTTCTAACACAGACCGTCCTGCGCCGCCTCGGAAATCACTGCGGTCATCCTCGATATTGGCTTCACTGATTATTGTTGCCATCGCGCGCGTCCCTTCGGGAACTTCTCGACGCGCCGAGTCGCTATTGCCCACATCAATTTGAGACCTTCCATGAAGGAAAAGGAGTCACACACATGTGCGGAGTCAATTCTCGGATTCGGAAACGCAGATACTCAATCGGAGGAGGCGCGGTCGCTCTGGCCGGGGTGCTCTGGATCGTTTCTCTCGCCGTCAGTCACAAACGCGTTGTAGCGACAGACAGGGTCAGTGAGAATCCTGAAGTGCGCAACGCGGTCGCCCTTCAAGCGGCCTTTGTCGATGTCGCCAAACAGGCTGAGGAATCCGTTGTGAACATTCAGGTGGAGTCAAAGTCCAAGCGAAGGAACAACGCCTCCCCCGGCTTCCCGTTCGGCAACTCCCCATTTGACGAGTTCTTCAGGCAATTTGAGACTCCTCAAAGGCAGCCCAACGCAGATGGAGGGCAAGGCTCCGGGTTTGTTATCTCAAAGGACGGTTACATCCTGACCAACTTCCACGTGGTGCAGGACGCGAAGAAAGTGAAGGTGGTGATGCTCGACAAGAAGAGCTTCGATGGTCAGGTAGTTGGGGCGGATCCCCGGTTGGACCTCGCAGTTGTCAAGATCAAGACCGATGACCTCAGACCGGCTGAGCTTGGGAACTCCGACAGAATCAACGTCGGCGAGTGGGCCATCGCCGTTGGCAATCCGTTTGGGCTTGACCATACGCTGACCGTGGGCGTTATCAGCGCCAAGGGTCGCGACCTCGATTCCATCAGTGGGCGGACCACCGCCCAGGATTTCATCCAGACCGACGCGGCGATTAACCCGGGTAACAGCGGGGGGCCGCTGCTCAATATCTATGGTGAAGTCGTCGGGATTAACAACGCCATCTTCTCCACCTCCGGCGGGAACAACGGCATCGGATTCGCCATTCCAATCAACAATGCCAAGGCGGTGCTGAAGCAACTGATCGAAGACGGCAAAGTGGTGCGCGGCTGGTTGGGCATCTCCATTCAGGAGTTGACTCCCGAAATGGCCAATACTTTTGGGATTCCACTGAATACCAAGGGCGTCCTCGTCGGGGAGGTATTGGATGAGGGGCCAGCCGCAACAGCCGGTATTGAGGCGGGCGACGTCATCCTTCGCTATGGTGACAACAAGACTCAGACCCCTCGAGAACTGCAGAAGATTGTCGCTGCTACCTCGGTAGGGAACACTGTAGTCGTGACCATCCTTCGAGGCGGCAAGGAGAGGAAACTGGATGTCAATATCGGCGAGATGCCTACCCAGACCGGGGAAGATGGACCTGAGTCGGGGCAGCCCTCTACGCAGACATGGCGCGGGCTTTCCGTAAGACCGCTGGACAATGAGATCGCTGAGCAACTGGGGCAGAAGGACACCCGGGGAGCGCTGGTCATCGGCGTGGAACCGGGTTCTCCTGCGGATGATGCTGGTATCAGCCGCGGCGATGTTGTTCGGAAAGTTGGCAACGTCGAAGTTGAAAACGTTCGCCAGTTTCTCTCGCTGGTCGGAAAGGCAAAGGACACCGACCCCGTCCGGCTGTGGGTATCCCGGCAGGGAAGGAACCAGTTCGTTGTGGTTGGACCCGCAAAAAAAGGTTAATCTCACGGCACGCCGGTGACGACGGGGAGTGTGGTCTTTCTCCGTCAATGCCTCCGTTGGGCTTCGGTTGGAAGGTTTGACGTCCCCTCACGTTCGACCGAAGCCCTTTCTTTTCGGCTGTGACATGGTTGATGCACGTGTAGCTACTTCAACGCGCCGAGAGGCATCGATTCCGCCGCGTGCAGTAGTGAATGCAGCCGTGTGGGGCTGCAGGTGAAGCCATCGGCAAGGAGGTCCTCCGCACTGATGAGGGAGGCTACCGCCGCTCCCGTTTCAGGAAGGAGCGCCAGCACCAGAAAATCTCCCTGTACGCCGCCGATTCCACGAATGAACTCCCGCATATCCAGAATGGCGCCTGATCTCACAAGAATGGTTCCACTGGTCATACGGTCACTGGCAATGAGATGGTAACGTCCACGGAACCGTTTCCTGATCGCACAATGGCAAGTTGCTGAATTGCCGTACGCCATCCCTGCGGAAACACGAAACAGGAACCAGGCGTAGTTGTTTGAGGTCTGATCGCAGTCGAGCAGAACGGAGCGCGCACGAATTAATGAAGGGTGCAACCGCGATCTTGAGGGACCGCTCCCCGCCAGACAGTACAGTGTTGGCGCCACCTTGGTGATGAACGGAAGAGTAGTCAATAAGAGACGCACAGTACCGGTATTGAGTCCCCGCTCTCCGCCCTCTCGCAGGATCGTGTCTGTAAAGAGAAGCGGTCCCCGATCGCTGAAGACCGACACCAAGGCTCTTTCCCTCGGCGACAACACGGTATTCCAGTCGAGAAGGGGATCGGGCGTGATGCGCGTTCCCTCGACGCGATACTCAGGAGCCTGTGCGCACAGCGCGACAATCGTCCGCATGGTGGGGACTGGCCCACGCTTGGGCCATGCCCGAAGCAGGCAGACACGCAAGTCTTCCACGTCCATCTCACCTGCCACCGAGAGAATTTTCTTGATTTTCCGCAGCCACCGGCGTTTGAACCCTTGAGCTGCCAGGCTCAACTGCCCCTCCGGTTCGTCCAGCCAATCGAAGTTCCCGAACTGCTTGAGCATGGTTACCAGTTGCGGTGTGCTCAGAGAGTCTCTCCAACGTTTCGGCAGCTTGCGCCGTATACTGGAAACCTGGACCAACTCACGTTGACTGGCCATGCCGTACACTGTCCGGAGGGCCGCAGATACTGGATCGGGTACTCCTCTCTGTGCGAGGTATCGTCGCCGCGTTCCTCGGATATCGAAGGTTAAATTCCGCCCCAGGATATCGGCGGCCCGCACCAGCCCTCGGGGGTGGAAAGGCTCCTTGGCGAAACCCTCCTCGGCAAGCCTTCGGGCCACCGCCTCCAGAGGGAGCGCCTGTTGCTCGGCAAGGAACGAGAGCGCCCGGTCGAGAGTGGGAGCGAATATTTGCCTACCCTCCAACTTATTGACCGCACGGCGCAAGATCTGCCGGGCTCGCTCGCGCGTGATACCTTCGGTGTCACCGACCTGCTGGAGTGTGGACCCACCGTGCCCGTCCCACCCGAGAAGTTGCACCATGAGACGGTGGTTGCGCTCCGTCAACGCCGAGCCTCCCAGATGTGCGCATCGCAACAGGTCGCTCAGCTCTTCCTCCAGGGACATCCCGAGGCAATGTTGTATCCGTCGAGCCGCCTCTGCTAACTGTGCGTCCACCCACTCGGCGCTCCAAGCAATGGGGCCTTTTGCCGATTGGAGGCGCATTGCCACCTGATACAGGCACGGCTCCTCCGGAAATACGCCCTGCAAGAGATCCCCCAGACGGGGATCGTCACGACTCACCTGTCGTGATTCGGGAAGATCCAGAATCGCTTTGGCGCTTGTCCCCAGTCGTAAGGTAGCTTCCCCCGATCCCATAGATGGAGGCGGCGGCGGAAGAGAGGACTCAAGAGAAATTAACAAATCTATGAGACAGGCGCCACCAAAACCCCGAAGGGAAAGGACGTCTCCCATCGTTAGCGTACCCGACAGGATCTCTGACGTCAGCTTCCCCTTGCACAGGCAATTCCAGGTGCGCAATGAGAGATTCAGACCCCAAAGCTCAACATCGCGTGGGGGACGCGGGAGGGGACGACTGCAAAGGGTTTTCACGATGCCGCTGGTTCCCAAGGCGCGCTGCACACCGACGACTATCACCTTCGCCAGAGACGCGCATACTTCATCTGAAAAGTAGCTCCATGCTGACGCGCCAAGGTCGCACAAACGGAGACCGGCCGCCTCCCCCGGTAATATTCCCGAAGGCACCGGTTGGTCCAGCACGTCCCGCAAAGCAAGAGGGGCGAGACGGTGGCCGCGTCGCGGGTAATTGCTGATACGCGGGCTCTTTATCACTGTACCCAGCATCCTTTCTGTCCAACTATTGCCCATCCATCAATCGGGGAGGCAATTATACTACACGCATAGATTAACTCAAAACGCTACATCGTGGAAGAGGTGGGGTGTAAGTAAGATTTGTGAGAATCCACCCCAGCCGGAACCATAGGCGCCTATAATCCGGCAACCGACAGTGATTGTGTAACGCAGTTCGCGGTTTGTCGGTCCTGAGTGAGTTCATGCAACAACCCCCATCCTCGAACCCAAAGGGTTCGCACCTTCCCCCGTTATCGAACCGAAACGGTTCGATACCGGGGGAAGGTGGTCGAAGACCGAATGGGGGTT
>MNXM01000238.1 GCA_001872605.1 Armatimonadetes bacterium CG2_30_59_28
GGAATCTTATCTCCCACCACCTCAGCCATCTGCCAAGTATTCTTGCGATCCACCCGGGACAGCAGTCCCCGCAGATATTGCTTCGACTGTTCCCGGGATTCGCTCCGTACAAAAAGGTGCGTAAACCGGGCGTGAAACGACTCAAACTCTTCTGCCCACGTCTCCAATTCCTGCTGCGTCATGTGCTGCCTCCTGTGCTACAATGCTGGCGTCAATTATAACCGGACAAGAGACGTAAAACAAATACGGTTGTAGTATTAAGGAGTTCAAGTACGCTCGATACAAGCCCTTGCTCTACTATCTCGGGGATACAACTGAGCAAGAATTGCAGGGCCAGCAAAACCTCGCCAAGTTCATGAAGATCCTTATGGTGAAACGGCTCGAAAGCAGCTTTCATGCTTTCCGACTTACACTTGGCCGCTTCATTCGTTCCTACGAGCGGGTGATCTTGGAATACGGCAAGGGTCATGTTTATATCAGCAAGAAGCACATCAACAAAATCTTCGAGTTGCTGGAGATTGATGACCAGGAGTCCATTGAAAGACTCATCGAACAGGATAAGGCGCTCCGGTTGTCTGCGAAAGACTTCAGGCCCGAGTTTATCCGAGACCTCAAGAGCGACCTGAAGATTCTTCAGGATGTCCGCGACTTGTGGGGCAAAATCAAGCGAGATCCCAAATGGGAGGCATTCCGAGACGTCCTGAAATCCGATCCCAAACTGAAGGATGGCAAGCTGATCATCTTCACCGAGTCAAAGGAGACCGCGGAGTATCTCGCCGAGAGAATGCGCAAGGAGGTTGAACCCAAAGCCCTTCTCTTCACAGGACTGTCGAACGAGGCGGCACATAAGAGCGTAATTGCCAACTTCGATGCCAATGCCTTCCAACCGCGCGACGACTACAGAATCCTCGTGAGTACGGAAGTCCTCGCCGAGGGCGTCAATCTGCATCGCTCGAACATCGTGATCAACTACGACATCCCGTGGAACCCGACGCGCCTTATTCAGCGTGTAGGACGCGTCAACCGCGTGGACACCCAGTTCGACACCATCCACACCTACAACTTCTTCCCAACCGAGGAGGGGAACGATCTCATCAAGCTCAAGGAAGCAGCAGAAGCAAAGATCCACGCGTTCATCGAGATGCTCGGCGCAGATGCCCGTCTGCTGACTGAAGGAGAGGAGATCAAATCCCACGACCTGTTTGCCAGGTTGAACACGAAGAAGACGATCACAGGTGAGGGTGAAGAAGAGGACAGCGAGCTGGAATACCTCACCGAGATTCGCGGCGTGCGTGACAACGCTCCCGAACTGTTTGCTAAGATAAAGCGGCTACCTAAGAAGGCGCGGTCAACCAGACTTTTGACCGCCGGGCCGGATTCCCTCGCGAACGAATTCCCTGCGTTGGTTACATACTTCCGACAAGGCAGACTCGACAAATTCTATCTAGCAGAGCCAAGCGATGGCGATCCGATCGAGTTGGATTTCATCACGACAGCCAAGGTTCTCAAGCCCGAGGATGAAACCGAGAAACGCCAGACAATCCCGAAGGACTTCTATGCCTTGTTGGACAGGAACAAGAAAGCCTTCCAGACTGCCACGAGTGCGGACGTTGATGACGCCATCCCAAGGCACAAAGGTGGCGCAAACGATGCCTACATACTGAAAAGGCTGAAAGCGAAGGAAATCCGCCGGTATGATGGCTTTACCGATGACGGCGAAATCTACATCGCACAGGTTATTCAACTCCTGAGCGATGGAGCCCTTCCAAAACCCACGACAAAGAAGGTTGCGGACTCACTGAAGAAGGAAAAGGAGCCTTTGAAAGTTCTGGGCATCCTTCGACGGGACATACCTTCAGAGTTCTTCCAACAGACTCGCTCGCAACAGACCTCTCACGCGCTCAGTCCGCGAGAGGTCATTCTCTCATCCTATCTGGTGGAGGCAAAATGAACCGGGATCAGGCTCGCACCCTCATCCGAGAGACATTCACCCAGGCGTTCGACAAGGAGCGATTCCTCAACTTCGCCGGCAACCTTCTGAACCACGTTGACGAATCGAAGGCGTCCGCATGGAGCAGTCAGTACGTCAAGGATGCCTTCAGAGACCATGTTCAACGGTATGAACGCCTTGGCACATACACCTCACCGGATCGGGACAAACTCGACGTTCTCATTGTGCACCTGACTAAAGCCTCGAAACTCGGACGCGCGAGAACGGCCATCCGCAACTTCGTCGCCGATCACCTCAAGACCCGAGATGAGAAGGAAGCGGCTCTGGTCGCCTTCGTCTCACCCACGGAACAGCAATGGCGATTCTCCTACGTCAAGATGGAGTACGCCACCGTGGAAAAGGAGTCCGGCAAGGTGGGCGTGGAAACTCGTCTCACACCTGCCCGGCGCTTCTCCTATCTTGTCGGTGAGGGGGAAAGCTGTCACACCGCCCAAACACGGTTCCTCGGACTGCTCCAGAACACTGACACCGATCCTGTCCTTGCCAACATCGAAGAAGCCTTTAGCGTCGAAGCGGTCACCAAGGAGTTCTTCACCGGATACGCGAAACTGTTCACAGGGATTCACAAGGATCTGGAGAATCTGGTAACGAAAGACAAAACTATCCGCGATGAGTTCAAGGCAAAGTCCGTCAACACTGTGGACTTTGCCAAGAAGCTTATGGGGCAGATTGTGTTTCTTTACTTCCTGCAGAAGAAAGGATGGCTCGGAGTCCCCAAGGAAGGGGACTGGGGGAGCGGCCCGCACGACTTTCTCCGGCGGCTCGCCAACGGTGAGCACGGGAAATATATCAACTTCTTCAACGATGTTCTCGAACCGCTTTTCTACGACACCCTTGCCACCGACCGCGGGCACGAGGCGTGGTGCAACCGGTTCAAGTGCCGCATTCCGTTCCTCAACGGCGGTCTGTTTGAGCCGCTGGGCGACTATGACTGGCGCAAGACCGACATCATCCTGCCTGACAATCTGTTCACCAACTCCGAGTTCGTCGAAGAAGGCATTGCGGGCACGGGGGTGCTCGATGTGTTCGACCGCTACAACTTCACTGTCAACGAAGCCGAACCACTGGAAAAAGAAGTCGCCATTGATCCCGAAATGCTCGGCAAAGTCTTCGAAAACCTGATTGAGGAAAACCGGCGCAAAGGTTTGGGGGCGTATTACACCCCGCGTGAGATTGTCCACTACATGTGCCAGGAAAGCCTCATCAACTACCTCGACACCGCGGTCAATGCCCGTCCCCTGTCGGCGACGGGGAACGGTCCGGGTGGGGGTGTGCCGCGCGCCGACATCGAAACCTTCGTCCACCTCGGCGAACAGATCTCTCACTACGAGTCGGTGGACACCAAGTACCGCATCAGGATGCCGCAGAGCATCGAGAAACACGCCCCGCTCATTGATGAGAAGTTGGCCAATATCACGGTATGCGATCCCGCCGTCGGGTCGGGCGCGTTCCCCGTGGGGATGATGGCAGAGATCGTGCGTGCCCGCTCCGCCCTCACGCCATACTTCAATGACGTTCACGAACGCACGCCTTACCACTTCAAGCGGCACGCCATCCAGAACTGCCTTTACGGTGTGGACATTGACCCCGGCGCGGTAGAAATTGCCAAACTCCGTCTGTGGCTCTCCCTCGTCGTTGATGAGGAGGACGTGAAACAAATCAAACCGCTGCCGAATCTTGATTTCAAGATTGTTAGTGGCAACTCGCTCCTTGGAGTCGAGAAGACACTTTTCAACGAAAAACTGTTCCAGGAAATCGAAAGACTGAAACCGCAATACTTCGATGAGGCGAACACGACAAGGAAAGCCTCTTTGAAGAAGCAAATTGACAGCCTCATCCACAAACTCACGAGTGGCAAGCAGGTTTTCGATTTCGAAATCTACTTCTCAGAGGTGTTTCACCGCGGGTCTGGCTTTGACATTGTAATTGCTAACCCTCCATACCTCTTCTTGAGTGGAAAGGGCAGTCCAGTGCAGCAGTTAATCAAGGCCGGCAAGCACGAGCAGGCGAACGAAGTGAAAGCTCTACTTGATGTTTACTCACGCCGCTTTCCTCACTCCTCGCGCGGTTGTCGGGACTTTTACAAATGGTTTGTTGATCTTGCTTTCCATTTAGTCAAGCCGACTGGTGTCGTTTCGTTTATCACGCCGAATACCTACATCGTGCTAAAAAATTAGGCTGACCTTCGCCAAATCCTTTTCTCGGACAATTCGACTGATGTCTTGATAGATTTAGGTTTTGGGATATTTGAAATCCCAATCGTTCCTTCTGCTGTCTTTCTCGCGAGGCGAAACCGCTCGCAAAGGAGTGCGGTTGCATATTGTGATCTCAAGGAGGTCGAGCGCCCTATGCTTCTGCAACAGACAATTTCGACGCTGGTCGAGAAGAATAAGCTGGACGTGCCGGTAAAGGGCACTGAGTTGCTTCTTTACAAACATCCTCTCGCCGAAAAACTTTATACAAGTTGCGACGCCACACTTCACAAGTATGCCGTAATTTCAGAAGGAGAACACAACATGGTGGTCGATCCGCAGCGCGTCTCGGCAAAAGCTGACGGTAACACTATTCCTGTGATTCAAGATTCCCATCTGGGCCGCCTAACCCCGACTCGGATTGTCCACATTCCCAAAAGAGACTGTCCGAGTTTCGACCGCGACTTGCATTCGGGCGACAGATTTTTCCTCCGCAAGACGGGAGATAGAATAGTGGCTGCTCCACCGCCGAATTTTGATCTCGCTGTTGCGCATCAAAATGTTTACGTCGGCCACGCAAAAACCGAAGAGGCAAGTGTGCGCGTCGTGCTTGGTCTTTTGAATTCCTTGTTGCTAACTTTTCTCTACCAGAATGGGATTTACGGGCAGAAGGGGCGGACGCTCGCACAGTTTCGGATCTACGCGTTGTATTTGTTACCCCTTCCCGATTTGCGCAACCTGCCCACGAAACCCATTTCCGATAAAGTTGCAGAAGTGTTGCGGGCGAAGCAGCGCGATGCCGTGGCGGACACGCGCGCGTTGCAGCGGGAGATTGACCAACTCGTTTACAAGCTCTACGACCTGACGCCCGATGAAATCGAAATTGTGGAGAAGAGTGCGAAGTCGAAGGGCAAAAGTTCGGAACCACTCCCGGCTTGCTGATGCCTCCTGTCTTGTTTCTCGGTGCTGGATTCTCAAGCTGGGCTGCCGGTCTTCCGGCCGCCAGCCAGCGGGTGAACTCTGACATTCCCAAGATTTTTCTTGCGCGCCGTGGGATTTGTGCTATACTCCGCTGCAATTGCAGCAGGGAGCGGTGGTTTTGAGGAAGCGGCGCGGGGTTTGGGCGGCGCGGGACAATGAAAACGCTTATCGACTATCAAGGTCGTCCTGTCCGGCTGACTGAGGAGCGTCGGGAACATATTCTCGAACACCCGGAAATGGCCGGTTTGGAGGATGCCGTCGCTGATACGCTTCACGCCCCGGAGTTGGTCATTCGCTCTCAAACCGACGAGACGGCCACGCTGAACTACCGGTAATACCTGCGCACATGGGTCGGCGACAAGTGGCTGTGCGTCGTGGTAAAATATGCCGATGCGGATGCCTTTGTGTTAACGGCGTATCTCACCGACAAACCAAAGCGAGGCGAGGTGCTATGGCAGAAACCGTAAAAGTCTGGTACGACGGGGACGGAGACTTCCTGGAAGTCCTTTTCTCCGACAAGCCCGGCTTCATGCGCGAGACCGACAACGATGCGGTCATGGAGCGCGTGGACGAGCAAGGCAACCTCCTCGGCTTCTCCATCCTGCAAGTCAGCCGCGTCGCAAGACAGAAACCGCTCGTCGCTGAGCTGGTGTAGTGAAGCGGTGGGATTTGTGCTATGATTCGCGAGAATTGGTGCGGTAGGCAGTGGGGACGGTAGTCTCCACGTGTAGTCTGGACAATCTCGCGTATGCTGAAGCCAGCTATGGGTGAGGGCGAGGCGGCTTTAGGTGTAGACATGGTCGGCTATATGCAGGCTGAGGTATTCTACATGTTGGGTTGCGGCCAGCCTGCACAAGCTGGCAGGAGCGATACGCAGGCTCGAGATGACTACAAGCAGGCTATGAGGAGGAAGGCGCAGGCGCGGGGAACCTCCACGCAGGCTGCGGGCGACCACACATAGGCTCGAGCAATCTACATACAGGCTGGGGGCAACTACACGTAGGCTGAAGCGCACTATAGGTAGGCTGGACGGAACAATACGCAGGCTGGCGGCGGGTACATGAAAGGGAGGATGGACTCCCGTTTACACTGGGAGGTGTGAATGGTAAGCGGGCAGGGAAAACCATCGACAGAAGGTTAGGTCATGTCTACGATACCGGCTGGAAAGTTGGACAAACTGGCGTCGGATGCGGCGGCGTTCTGGGAGAATGATCTGGGAGCAGATTTCACAACCGCGGACGGCTTGAACCCTGTGCAGTTCAAGGCAAAGTCGCCCAGTCTGACAACTTCACGGGATGAGTTGGCCGCGATCAATGCGGACCAAAGGTCAAAATCGGAAGAGGTGGACGACAAGGAGGAAGACCTCCTCCAGTCCATCGTGAATCTGCGGAAGACGGTTGAGGTGAAGTTCGGGAAGAATTCCCGCCAGTACCTGAACGCTCCGAAAATCCCGCGATACCCGGCGAAGAAGAAGACGGACACCGGTTCGGGGACAAGCTGAAGGGTGAGAGGAAGAAGTGTAAGAACGGGGATAAGGGGATAGAGGGGATATGGGGATGGAACAAAGCCAAAAGAGCATCCCCTTATCTCCCCTATCTCCATATCCCCTCATGTTACACCCACTGAGCACTTACCATGGCTGAAGAACGTTTGATTCTCCTCCCCAACGGTCTGTACTTCGACCCGCTGATGACTGCCATCCGCGGTGCGCGGCGCAAGATTCAGATCGGCACGTACCTCTTCAATACGGTGTACGCCACGCGCACACGCGCGAATGAAGTGGCGGACGCTCTCATCGAGGCGGCGCAGCAGCGCAATGTGGAGGTGCAGGTGGTCCTCGATAACGCTCGCCGCGAACCGGAGATATGTGCGGCGAACTAGGCGACTGCGCAGTATCTCTCCGCGGGTGGCTGCGAAGTGCGCATGGGGCCATCCAACGAAATCTGGCATGAGAAGATCGTCTTTGTGGACGAGATGAAAGTCTTCGCGGGCAGCCACAACCTCACCCGCGGCGGCTTGACCTACAACAATGAGTTGAGCGTCTGATTGCCAACTTCGACGCGGAGAATACGGAAACCGTGGAGGTGTTCGCGGTGGTGGCAGACTCGACTGCCGACCTCCTGGGCGCGCGCATGGGACCCACCGTGCCACCCACGGAACGCACCGCGTGGGTTCGACCCCTCGTCGAGCCGGGACAATGGGCGCATGTCGCTGTGCGCGCTTATGCCGCGGGCGATGTCCTCGCTATTAGCAGTGTCGTGGGATTGATCTATCAGCCCGAAGCCGCGCCTCCCGGATCGGAACCGGAATTCCCCGGCGGATCGGAAGAATGGCGGGTTGGAAAACCCGCCCTCCCTTTTGCCCACCGCTCCCAACCTCTATGAGGTGACGCAAGCCTCCGATACCACCGTGCGACTGCGATGGGCTTTCGCCGGACTCGCCAACCTCCGCCGGTTTGTCATCGAGCAGCAGGATGACCTCGGCAGTTACCAGCACCTCGCCAACCTGCGCGCCCCCTCCGCCCGCGAATGGACAGGCACCCCCCCTCACGCTGGACACCTCCAACCCCTTCCACATTCTCGTCTACAACACCGATGAAGAATTCAGCGCCAGCAATCAAAGGGGAATCTGGTAATGTCGGAGCGAAGCGTAGATCCCGACGATACGTCGGGAGGGTAATGGGGTAATGGGGGGGATTGTGTAGCAGTTGAATGGTGAGGACTCCTGCGGGTTCGGCAGATCGATTCGGGAGGAGCAAGCGCAGGGGTGACCGGAGTGTACGGGGTCGCGGAGTGGACCAGCATTGACCACGGGCAGATTCCGCGTCTATAATGCAGGCGACAACCCGGTTGGAGACACACCCGAGATAGTCAGCACTCGGCCTTCAGGGGGGAACGATGCCCGACAAAGAACTGCGAGGGGTCAAGGCGCGACAGGCAATCCAGGCATTTGTCCGAGCCGGTGGGACGCGTCGCAAAGGTGGAAAAGGGGATCACGTCAATCTCAAGATGCCCAACGGACAGATCATCACCATCCCCGCGAGTGGCGAGTTGAAGGTGGGTCTATTGCGGGCAGCAATCTGCAAAGCCGGAATGACTGATACAGAATTCAAGGAACTGCAGTAGGAAGTGAGTCTCATGGAGTATAGCGTAGTCTTGCACGAGGCGGAAGAAGGGGGGTATTGGGCAGAGGTTCCTGCCCTGTCCGGGTGTTTCTCCCAGGGAGAGACCGTCGAGCAGGCGATGCGAAACATACGGAGCGCCATTGTCTCTCACCTTGCCGCACTCACAGAAGACCACCGCCCCATCCCGCAAGAAGGTGGCATCCTGTTCGCCCGCGTTGCAGTGGCATGATCTTTTTGGGTTGTGCATTCGCGGAATTCTACAACGACAGGATGTCCCTCAGCGTTGCGGCGTCGCGTAGGAAGTTCCCTTCGGCATCGTCCTTGACGAACTCCAGCAGCAGATGGCCGGTGAAACCGGACGCCTTGAGGGTCTCCACAAGCGACTGCCAGAAGGACACGCCTTCTTCGAGGAGCAATCGTTCCCCCTGTCGGTAGTAGAAGCAGTGGACGTTGAGCAGGTGGGGGAGGAGACGCGTTATCTCGGATACGGCTCGCGCGGAATCGGGCGCCTGGTCGGTCTGGTAGTAGCATTTCACGTTCGGCTTGTTGATGAGATCGAGCAGGCGGAGGGTGCTCTCGACTGTATCTGTCAATCCGCCGCGATGATATTCGAAGGCAAGGGTGAGTTTCCGCTCGGCCGCGGCGTCCGCCAACTCGATCGCACGGTCCGCGGCTTGCTGGAAGGTGGACACGTCTGCGTCCTTCGAGTCCCCACCCCCGCTCCAGACGCGGATGGTGTTTGTATCCAGAGATTCGGCAACGTCCATCACCTCGTCGAAGGACGGGGCGTGACCTGTCTGCGCCTCCAGCACAGTGTAGTAGGATCCGTAGCTGGAGACCAGTAGCCCCGCGTCTTCCGTCTGTCGCCGGATTTCCTCGAGGCGACTCAGAGGGGTGACCGGCGGAACGTGCACGTCCCCGCCCCACTCAATGGCGGCGAGTTTGCTTCGTTGAGTGAGTTCAATGATCTCCCCAACCAACTTGCCGCGGAATGTAACGCTGCACAATCCTGTCTTCATGCTCGATTCTCCTACCACGGTGGAAGCGCCATTGTGCCACCGTCCAGAATGAGCGATGTGCCGTTGATGTAGGCAGCATCATCGCTCAACAGAAACGCCGCGGCCTTCGCAACATCGGCTCCCTGCCCCAGCCGGCGGACGGGAATCTTCTTCTCGACTTCCGCGTACAACTCCTTGACGGGAGTATCCCATCCCGCGCAGCTTGCCGCCAGCATGGGAGTGTCAATGGTGCCCGGGCACACGCCTACCACGCGGATCTTCCCGGCATGGTCGGTAGCGAGACACCGTATCAGCGCCTCCAGCGAAGACTTGGACGCGCAGTAGAGAACGTGTGCCGGGAAGCCGATGAAAGCCGCGACCGATGTGGTGATGAGAATGACGCCCTTGCCCTGATCCTCCATGACGGGCACGACGTGTTTGGCGAGGTAGAAGACGCCTTTCACGTTGACGCCCATGAGGAAGTCCCACGCAGCGTCATCAAAATCGGTCACGCGCCCCTGCCCCCAGACGCCCGCGTTGCAGTGGAGAGCGTCGATGCGCCCGTGTCGCTTCACGGTCTTATCAACGAGGTTGGCGACACTCTGCTCGGAGGTGACGTCGGTGTAGACAAAACATGCATCTCGTCCCTCAGCGCGCAATTCCTGCTCCAATCGCTCACCCTCTTCTTGCTGATTGGACGCGAGGACGACCTTCGCGCCGCATTCAGCGAAGTGGCGACCGCACGCCTCGCCAATCCCCGATGTTCCACCCGTAATAATGATCACCTTGTCTGTAAGTGGCACGTCCTTCACCGCCTTCTGTTCCAACGGTCTCAATCCCACTGCATAAACTCAAACACTGCCCCATCCTTGTGGATGAAAACAACCTGCAGCCCATCCATGGGCGTGAATGGTCCCAGGAGTACCTCCTCTCCCTCCATGTCGCGTTGCAGGTCATCTGTCTTAAACGCGATGTGTCCTTGATCCCGCACAGGTCCCGTTACGGGCGCGTCTGGTTCGAACCGCAGAAACTCGACCCGATAGGGGTGGTCATCCGGGTTCGTCACCCAGACCTTCGTGTCGGGAACGTAGACTTCCCCCGGTTGCTCCTGGTCGGTGGGAAGACCGATGTGGTGAAATTGTCGCATGTGTTTACCTCTCTGTGGTTAGTGGTTGGTGGTTCGCCACTCGACGGATCGGTCGGCCATGCGGAAGAAATCGTTCTCCGGCGTGTAGCCGAGCATGGTTCTGGCTTTGGTGGTGTTGATCTCAAACGAGTGGTACTTCGGGCAAGGGATCTCAATCGTGGGTAGGCCCATCTTCTGCGACAGGTAATCTGCAGCGACCCGATAGTTAAAGGACGATGGCCCGGCGATGTTGAAGGACTGGCCGATGGCCGCCGCGTTACCCAGCGTTCTGTCGACGGCTTGCATCAAGTCATCAACGTGCACGATGTGGCGGTTAAAGGGCACACCGCGGCCGTTCGTCAATATTGGGATTCGCTCTTCTCCGGACTTCACCAATTCAATGACCTCCTGACTCACCTCGCCGAATCCGTGACCTGGTTCAGCGGGGTTGACGTTCTTCAACATGGAAAAGTGATTCAGAAGATCATCCTTCACGAAGACCCAGGAGGAGCGCAGGATAGAGATCGGCAATCCGTACTGCACCGCATATTGCTGCGCCATCGTCTCCTCGATGACCTTCGAGAAAGCATAGTAGCCGGGATAGGCAGTGAGCGGATGGTTTTCGTCAATCGGGATGGGCTGCGGATAGAACCAGATACCGAACACCGCGTCCCCGCTGAACAACATGATCTGTTGTACCGGGTGCTCCCGGCAGGCTTCGAGAATGTTGAAAGCTCCGCGAAGCCCCACGTCGAAGAACGTTTCCGGATCCTCCTTCGTCGTGGCGAGGTGCAGCACGGCATCCGTGCCGCGCACGACCTCACGCACCGCCTGCGGGTCAACGATGCTGCCGTGGATGCACTCGATATTGTCGCCCTCGATGGGGGTCGTGTGCACCAGCGCGCGGACTTGAACGTTGCGCTCTGCAAGAACGCTTAGAACGTGGCGCCCGATTTTTCCACTGGCGCCGAAGATAGAGACGGATCTGGTGTGCATATTCACGTAACCTCAGTGAAGCAGTGGGGACATATTGAAGCGCATCGCGCGGCCGCGACGAGGATATGGAAAGTGATCTCCTTCTGCTTTGCCGGATTGCCCACGTTGGCCGCTCGCCATGTCTCAGGTCGTGCGAAAGTGGGTTTTCCTGTGTGGGGAACCGGACAGGCTCAGCGTGCGGCTGATTCTTCTTTGATGTGCCTATTGACCCACTGGCGAACCAGATCGGGGGCCGGAACACCTTTCACTGCTGCCAAAGCTCTTAGTTTGTCAGCGGCGGAGCGGCTCAACGGCACCCTCATAGCAGTCTGTTTGCCACGGACAACTCGGAACATGGCTGGGTCTGCGGGAACAGTATTCTCCCAGTAGGGAGTTAGGTCGTGTGTGTCAACGAATTCAGCCAATTCCTCTGCGGATTTAAATGCAGGAAGCTTGGACATGGGTATCATCTCCTGTGATATCGTGCACGCTCATTATCGGCCATATCTCGTGACGTTGCAACATCGACGTGTCCGCGGGACTGCGGATAGAGAGCCACGGTGAGATACCGGCCTGCCAGCGTGCGACCAAATGCCAGGTAGGAATCACCTTTTCGGGAACTCCCCCGGATTTCCGGGACAACCTCGGGATTCTCAAAGACCTCGAAGACTTCCTCTTCGGACACGCCGTGTTTTGCCCAGATCTTCGCGGCCACGCGTGGCGAAATGTGAATATCGATGATGTCTTGTGCCCGCAAGTCTGCATCTCCCCATCGAGCATGAACATGTCAAGTCTGTATTTAGGCAACGCGTTGCGCAAGACGCGATTCCGTCATTTGGACTTACACCTTCACAATCCTCCCCGTCGCGGCGCTCTTCTCGGCAGCAAGGCACGCTTCCACTGCGGCCATGGATTCTTCCGGTGTGATGACGGTTGGCTTCCTGCCCTCGGCGACACAGGTGACGAAGTACGACAGCTCCTCTCGCAGCGCCCCGGCGCGCCGTCCGTGCAGCTCGGGCCAGTAGGTGGTATCGGGCGAGTGCCACCCGTCCTTGTCGCAGACGGAGAAGTTGGGGTGTGTCTCATGGATGTGGATGGAACCTTCCGTGCCGATGATCTCCATGCGCTCGTCAATCTGGAAGGCGGTACGGTCCGGCAGCTTCCAGACATCCTCCAGCACGCCGATGGCGCCACTGTCGAAGCGATACATCGTCCAGCCGAGATCGGGGTATTTCTTGTGGCGCACATCCACCGTCTGCGCGTAGGCGCTCACCACTTTCGCACCCGTGTACCAGAGCATGAGGTCTGTGTCATGTACCCCGTCGCCGATGATGGGGCCGATCTTGTTCAGGATGTCTTCCGTCACCCATCCGGGTATGTTGCGGCGCGCATAAATGGAGAGTATCTTCCCGATCTTGCCCGCTTCGATCTCGGCCTTTGCCGCAGCGTACCGTGGGTTGAAGCGGCAGATGTGGCCCACCATGAAGAACCCATTCGCAGCGTTTGCGGCCTTGGTGATGGCGCGGCAGTCGGGCATGGTGGAGGCCATGGGCTTCTCGAGGAACACGTGCTTGCCTGCCTTGAGGGAGGCGATGGTCGGCGCGGCGTGCTGGTCCCACATAGTGACCACACTCACCGCATCAAGCTCCGGATCAGCGAGAAGCTCATTGTAGTCTGTGTATGTCTTCTTGACCACGAAGCGCTTGGCGACTTCCTTGAGACGTTTCGGGGTGCGCGTACACAACGCGTACAAATCCACGTTGGGAACCCCTGCCAGCGCCTCGCAATGCTTTTCACCAAACCACCCCAGACCAATAACTGCGTGCTTGACTGATTTCATTCCATTCCTCCCTCAAGTTGCGTTATACTCGTTACGGCTTGTCTCCGCTGAGGAGTCGCAAAGCCTCGCGCCGCGCGGTGTTGAGGTTCAGCGGACTCTCCGCATTGGTCACTGTCCTGAAATTATACACCTCGTGGGTTCGAGAACCCACTCGGAGAATGGCTGTGTCCGACTCCGACAGCAGCTTGCTCAGCGCATCTTTCCCGCGCTTCTTTTCTACTTCCTTGAAGAGCAGGGCGTCCCGGAATCCGTCGCGGAAGCCGCAGTAGGCCGGAGACACTGTGACATCGAAGGTTTCTGGATCAAACCACATAATCCTCTCCGTTTGGTTCCAGTGGTAGAACGCCCACTGCCCATACCCTTTGAAGCCGTGGTAGAGCGTCATAATCGGGTACACCCAGCTCGCGCCATAGCTCATACGGTAGGGGCGGCTGGAGCCTCCGTAGCACCAGACTTCATCGGTGGGGTCGATGCTCACCAATGGCTTGGCTCCAGCGGACGCAGTGCGCAGTTTCAGGCGCAGTTCGTAACGATGCTTCGCCGGGTCCTCGCCGTCCCGTGGAGAGACGTACAGGTGAGTTTGCAGCGCTCCCGCGGTGAACGCAATCCCTCGTTCCTTGTTCCCCCACGGACTGCCACCTGCGAAGGGCAGGGCGCGTCCGTCTTCCAGTAACTCCAGCGACTCCACCTTTCCCGCATCGATGCCGGTGAAGCTGCCTTCTCCAAACACCTTCATCGCCCAGGTTTTCTCAGCCCCTCCATTTCCGTAAGGTCCCCACTTGCCCTTCAGGTCTATCGTCTCTTCTTTCAGTGTGAAGCCTTCGGTGGTCAGTTTCAGAAAATCGTCTTTCAGCCCGAAGGAAAGCTGCCACTCGTCGCAATAAGGGTTCATCTCCTTGATGTTTTCGGCGGTGCGGGCGATCATGCCGGTGATCGTGGTGAAGGGCCGCCATCCCGCCTTGCGCACCACCTTGGCGGTTTCGATATGCTGTGGAATGTGTTCCGGAGAGATCTCGTCGCTGATCTTGCAGAAGAACCCGCTGAATCCCTTCGCCTCGAAGTACTTCCTCATCTGCTGGTAGTACCAGACTATGTCCGCTTCAGCTTCAGGTGTGCCCACCTTCATCCGTCCTTTGCCGAGAGCCGGACCGAGCAGTCGTCCCTGCCAGCTTGGGTCGGTGGGATAAGCCATGTAAGTTTCCACGCGGGTAACTCCGTAGCGTTTCGCTACCTCAAACCACGGGTCGAAGTAGGAGAAGTCGAGGTTGGGGAGCTTGTCGAGAGCAATCCGCTCCGGGTTGGCCTTGGCCACTTCCGTCAGCTTCTCTCCTGTTTCGGCAAGTGTGACGTGGGGCAGAATGGCATGCCATGCCGCGTTCCAGTCGATGACATCCCCTCCCATCTCCGTAAATGCTTTCAGGATCGTCTCGAGTTGGCGGAGTCCCTTCTCGGTCACTTCATGGCCGCCGGTCCACACAGGGAATCCGCCGCAGTAGCCGCGCAGGTGGAAGATGCGCTCTCGCGGGGCATCCACGGGCCAGATGTGCAACTCCACACCCACCGACTCCGTGATGTCGCCCACCGCAATCGTGACAGGGATCTTGTGAGCGCCAGCAGGCTTACCCGCGGTGGACACCTTCAGCCAGATATGGTTGCTCTCTCCCGCCTTGAAGGTGACAGGCTTTTCCGGAATGGGTAGAAGCTCAATGCGGATAGACGCGGGTGTTTCAAGGAACGGCGTCACGTTCTGCCGCCACGCGTCAGGAACATCCACCTTGAGGTTCCCCGAGATGTCTTTGAGAGCGTTGACGGTTACGAACACATACCGGTCGTCATTCCGAGGGATATCCAGCGGGAGCGCGCCCGTGAGGGGCTGCTTGCCCTCCTGTGTGCCAGTACTCAGCCACAGTCCCTTTGCCCGCTGAGTGTCGCTGATGCCGAACTTCGTCGCCTCATCTACCCATCCTTTGAGAGCAAGCAGGCGTGGCTTCGGTATCTTCTTCATCTGCTCCTGTGCCAGCGCCGACCAGTCGGGAGTAGGGGTCTTCTGCGATATCGTCGTGAGAGTGACTTGGGCTGTTAGCAGCTTCCCGGCGGGAATCTCGGCGTAGTACCACTCAAATGTGGGGAACTCCTTGCTACCACGCCAGAAGTAGAACTTCTCCACGCCCGGCGCGACCACCATGATGCCATCGCCGGTTTCCGAATCCCACTGCACGGCATGGAACGGCTCGACGGCGTCGTAGCGATTGTGGGCGTCGGGCGTTCCCTGCGGTGATTGCCCGCGTTCATTCTTCCCGCTCACCCAGTAGACATGGGCCTCGGTCTGCGGGTGGTTGCCCGGTACGGGAAAGTTGCGGACCCACAGTCGTTGCGGCGCCTGTGTGCCGTTCTCGTATTGGTAGTAAACGTCGACGCCTTGCGACTCTTTGGACAGAGTCACTTGTTTCTCGATGCCCAATCCCCCGGGATGTCGCGCGGTGAACCGGAGGGTCACCTGTTCCGGGGAATCCTTCAGCGTGGCGACCTCATAGGAAGCCGCTGTAAAGAACGCCCTGTCATCCAGCAGTCCCCCAATCTCCTTAGCGCCCTTCCACAATGCCACGATGTTGCGCCCGGACTCCTTGATCGTCCACGATGTGATCCGAGCCCCGGCGGAGGCGTCAATCTCCACCTTTATCTTTTCGTTCTCAAGGATGTAGACATCCCTCTTCTGTGTCAGGGTGACGTCTGCCACTGCGTGAGTCGCACAGAACAAGCACAACCAGATTGCCGCATATCGAGTCATTAAAATCCTCCAAACTCCATTGGTCTATCGGCAGGGTGTATCCCCATTCCGCATTCAGCACCCCCCACTACCCACTCTGCACTACTGGTACGCTCCGTACTGATGCACCAACTCGATCACGCGCTTGTATTGCTGGAAGCTGACGTTATCCGGCACGGAGTGGTCGGAGAAATAGATGTATCCCCCGCCCTGTTTGGCGCACGTGATCTTCGTGCGAATCTCCTCTTCGATGGCGCCTGGATCGGGGTCGGCCATCTTGCGGACGTCGATGCCGCCCATGAAACAGAGCGCGTCGCCATACTGCTTCTTCAGCTCGATCAGGTCCATCCCTGCCTTTACCTCCAGAGGCTGCAGGCAGGTCAATCCAGCGGTGATGAGTCCCGGAATCAGAGCCTTCACACACCCGCAACTGTGCAGAATGCACTTCAGGCCCAAGCCCTTGGCGCAGTCGTAGAATCGTTTATGATTGGGGAACTCAAACTGGTCGAACATCGCCGGAGAGAAAAGCGAGGCGTTGCGGTAGCCCATGTCGTCGTATGCAAAGCACCCATCGAACTGGATTCCTTGGCCGATCATCTCCTCCAGCGCCGTGCACAGCAGCTGCGACGAAATATCGAATATCTCCTGAATCCACACCGGGTCTTCCACCATGGCCATGAGCAGCCGTTCGGAGCCGATCATCGCCTGGATGCGATCGTACCCGAAAGCGCCGCTGAAGTAGAACCATTTCCCCGTCTCCCGCGCATCCTTCTGGACGTTCCTTGCCGTCTCGAGGTCGATCCGGTCGGCAGACCATGCCAGTCGATGCTTGTGCTCGTCCCAGTCGTCCCGCGTCTTGACCATGAAGTCCTGGTAAGCGGGAGTGGATGTCTGGTGCTTCCAGTTCTTGATGATCTGTCCATCCGCGCCACGGACGATGGTGTAAGTCTCCGTTTCCTCAATGGTCTCCGACGGGATACGCATGGAGAGATTGGCCCCCACGGCAGCCATCTCGTAACCAAAGTAGTCGGCAGGATTCGTGTCCTCCGGCAACCCCTCCGTATGCCAGCGCCTGATCGTTGTTCCCCACGGCCCATCCTGAATGGCGATTCGGTCCGCTTCCTTGTGATTTAAAGCAAGGTCAATTCGTTCTTTGGATGTCATTCTTTCACCTCGATACCAGACAATCAACTCGTGTCAGTTTACCCCGAATCACCGGAGTTGCCAAGATACAATATGGAGTGCGGTGGCAGAGCGAAGCGGCGACACCGCTGTAAATCGACGGTGTTCGACAGTGAGTCCAAAGCGGCGTCGCCGCTTCGCTCTGCCACCGCACTCCAACGAGTTCACCGATGTGGCAGCAACGGTGCAAGTGCAGGTGACAGAACGGCATGGAATCTTGTTCCGGTAGGGGATGGTTTGTGAAACCTGTTCGTTTTGCGACGATTGGCGTTGGCGGATTTGCTCGGACTCATCTCGGTGCGCTGGACGCTCTACAAGAAGAGGGACTTGGAGAGTTGGTCGCCGTGTCGGAGATCAATGTCGAAGCCAATCGGGAGAAACTCGACCAGTTGAGTGAGCGTGGGCTGCGCGTTTACACCGACTACGTGGAGATGCTGCGCACAGAGAAGTCGGTGGATGTGGTGTCCATTCCGACGGGAATCCCGATGCACGCTCCGATGGCCATCGCTGCACTGAAGGAGGGGTTTCATGTGCTGGTGGAGAAGCCGCCGGCTGCGACGATTCAGGACCTGGACGCGATGATTGATGCGCAGGAGAAATCCGGCAAGCTGTGCGGTGTGGGATTCCAGATGACCAGCGGGAAGGGATTCCACCATCTTCTGCAAGCCATTCACGAGGGCAGGCTTGGGAAAATCGAGACGGTGATTGGGATCGGCCTGTGGAAACGACTGGACAGTTACTATGCGCGCAATCGCTGGGCGGGGCGGCTGTACTGCGACGGACGCTGGGCGCTCGACGGGCCGATTCTGAACGCTCTTTCGCATGTGCTGAATAATCTCTTCTTCTTTGTATCCCCAAACCTCGGCGAAGCAGTGGCCCCGAAGTGGGTGCGTGCGGAACTCTACAAGGCTCACCCAATCGAGAGTGAAGATACCTCCTGCGTCCTGTGCGAGACCGGGAACGGGGTGAAGGTATTCACCTTCTTCACGGTATGCAATCCCGAGAGTCGAAACCTCACGACCCGTATCGTCGGCTCCCGGGGAACCGCAGTCTGGAACAGAGACGAGAGCATCGCCTATTCGTGGCCGGGGGAGAATCGGCAGGAGACTCTCAGTGCGACGGAGGCGGGCGGTGGTTGCACCACCGACGTGTTCCGCAACTTCGCGCGGTGTGTGCGAGGCGAAGAAAGCCGGTTGTGCTGTCCGGTGAGTGAGACGAGGCCGTACCAACTTGCAGCGAATGGTGCGTTCGAGTCGTCAGGGACGGTGCACAAGGTCGATCCCGAATATATCATTCGGGAGTCTGAAGGCGATTCCGTAGCTACCACAATCAAGGACATCCCGGACATCATTGGCCAAGCCATCGAGGAGCAGAAGCTGTTCTCGGACCTCGGCATCCCCTGGGCGGAGCCAACGGAGACGTTTTATCTCGCTGGCTACCGGGAGTTCCCGAAACGGTTCGGCATCTCATAGAAACGGTTCTGTTCGTCGGGGATATTTTATCGCCGACCGGGGCTTCTGTGACTGTACTTTGAGAACGGACGAATGTCCGGCGAAAGGTTCCGGTGGGGATACCTATCCCCACCGAACAGTTGGAATTACTCCTATCTGCCTACTTGCGCCCAGCACTTCTTCATATAGGCAATGCTTTCCCGCGCGATCGTGACAGGGTCGGGCTCAAAGATGAACACCTCCACCGACACGTAGCCGTCGTACCCGCTTTCATTCAGAGCCTGAAAGATGGGAACAAAGTCCACGTCTCCCATACCGGGGCCTTTGAGGTTGGCATCGTTAGCATGGAAGTGTCCGGCGTACGCGACGGTTCGCCGAACGATGCCGTCGATAGGCTCGCCTTCTCCGCTCATCGCTTTGACGTCGAGATGGAGTTTGAACTTGGGATGGTTGATCTCCTGCACCAGCCGAACGCCATCGTCGGCGGTGTTAATGAAGTTCGTTTCGGTGCTCGCCAGTGGCTCGAAGCAGAGCGTCACGTCTCTCTCCTCCGCTTTCGGCAGACAGTTAGTGAAGAACTCGACGGTTCGCTTCCAGGTGTCCTCGAGGCTCTGCCCCTCAATGATGTTGCGCTGCTTGGGTGAACCAATAACCATCAGCTTCCCGCCGAGGTCGCTGCAGCAATCGATGAGTTGCAGGAAATAGTCCAGCGTCTTCTGGCGGAGTGCGTTGTCCGGGTGGTTCACATAAAGACCTTCGGGTTTCACCAGCAGCCAGTGCAGACCGATGATCTCGACACCTGTGTCGGCTGCAGCGCGTCGGATTTCCGCGCGTCGGGCAGAAGGGATGTCAGCCACGGAATCGGCGATGGTGAACGGCGCAACCTCGACGCCGGCGTAGCCCTGTTTCTTTGCCTCCTCGAAAACATCCTCCATCTTCCATCCCTGGAACATCTCGTTACAAATGCCGTATTTCAGCAAAGCGAATGTACCTCCATCGTGTCTTTACAATCTCAATCACACTGCCCGTCAGACGACAACCTCAACTGGCTCGTTTGTGTGAGTCACAGGACGGGTCAGGTAGTCCAACACATCAGCCTGCATTCTCTCGATTTCGAGTCGGTAGCCACTACTGACCGCCGGGAACTCCGTTGGGTTCGCAGATTTGCGGATGTTGGCCAGCAGCCGTTGAAAGTGGACGATCCGTTCCTGCGTCACATGCAATCCCAAATCGTTCTCAATCATGGGTTCGTCACCTCCACAATGCCTCGAAGAGTTCCATCGCGCTTTTGCTGCCAATGTGCTACAAAATCTTCAACGGTTTCGCCGATCATCAGCCCCGGGCGAATCCAGAAGACACTTGCGCCGAACCGAGCTTGGGCAATCGCATGGTTGAAGATACCACGGCACTCCACCGGGCATTCTTCACACCGGAAGTGATCATCCATAACCAGGACGACATCGACGTCGTTGGGTGAAGACTTGTTGGTCACATAGCTGCCAAAAACGATGAACCTGTCGACATGACCTGACCGATGTGCGACTTCGTGAATGTGTCGAAGCCGACGGGTTACAAGCGCCCTTTGATCTGTCGCTCCCATGAATCTCTGCTCTACTTCAGCCATTGTCGCGCAGTAGACCCCTGGTGGCAAATCTCCCGCCGCGTTGAATGGTGGCAGCGTCACCATTCATGTCTCCATCGAGTGCAATCGCTAAGGTATGTACGCCGCGCGGTACTTCTCCGTTTCTCGGATTTCGACGCGGGAGATGGTGAGATCCTTTCCGCACAGGTCTTCTGAGAGGACTTCATACAGCCATCTCGTGAAGTTCTCGACCGTGGGATTCATCTCATCGAACGGGGGAACCTCATTGACAACCCGGTGATCGAAAACGTCGATGCGCTGCTCGACGACCGTCTTGAGTTCCTTGAAGTCGATCAACATCCCGTTGGGATGCAGGTTGCCACCTCGAACGGTAACGATCACATCGAAATTGTGTCCGTGCATCCGTGCGCAGACTCCCTCGTAGTCCCGCAGGAAATGCGCCGCGTTGAAATGCGTCTCGACGGTGATTTCGTACATGCCGTTTCCTTTCAGGCCAAGCGGGATATTACCATAGGTTGATCCGCAGGGACAATTCTGTCGAGGGGCTTGGGGGTTGGTCAGACTGCGAATCGAGTTCCGCACGCAAGGCGAAAGGTGTTTGGGAAGGTCCACCGTGGCGACTCATCCGGTACGGACTACTCCAGGCTCCTCAGGAACTGCACCGCTTTCCGCACGTCTCCCATTGCGTTCTCGCCGCATTCGCGCTCAATGGCAATGAACCCGTCATAGCCATTCTCCACGAAGATCGAGTGGAGCGCCGGCCAGTTGGTCATGCCTGTGCCCAAAAGAACTTCCTCACACGTTCCGTCGGGGCGGAGAACGGAGTCCTTGCCGTGGACGTGCGCGACGTAGGGGATGAGGGTTCGAAGCCCTTCCACGGGATCGAACTTTCGCATCGCCTCTTCGTAGTTGAAGGGAGTTCCGGTCCGCTTCGCGATGACCGGCGGCCAGAGCAGCAGGTTCGCCGGATCGAAGTTAACTCGCAGCGCGGGACTGCTGATCTCGTCCATCATCATCTTCACGGTGGCCGGTGGTTCCGGGCCTGTTTCGAGGGCCAGCACCGCGCCAACCTCTTCCCCGTGGTGGGCAAGTTCGCGCAGAGCGTTGACAAATTGCCTCCACTTCGGGTCGGATTCGTCTTCAGGCATGATGCCCACGTGGGCCATCCAGAGTCCGCCGGACATATCCACGGCGGTTTCGTTCAGTCGTTTGCCCCACTCGATGTTCTCCTGGTAGCCATCATCTTTCCCGAAGTCTACTCCACCTCCCCAGCCGATGAGTGCGGAGACTTCGAGTCCCTTGTCTTTGATCTTCTGTAGAACCGCAGAGCGCTCCTCCGTCGACTTATTCTCAAGGTCCAGCGCGCCTCCGATGGCCCCGATATGAACTCCCTCCACTCCGAGTTCAACGGCAAAGTCCATTCCTTCGTACGGGTCTTCTCCTCCGGTGGTGGGGATGACTGCAATCTTCATCTGTTCCTCCTGCTGTCGATTTGTGTGAGAATATTGGGCGCGTCAGCATGTCATGCGCGCCATCTCTGTGTCAGGTTCTGGAATATATCCCTTTTCGAGAGATACGTCAAAAAATTCTGAGGGCGGGCATGTGACAGCCGGCGCGAAGTTTGAGGAGGATGTGGGCATGACCGGCAAACAGAGATTTTTCTCCGCGCTGGATCGCGACTCGCGTGAGCTGTGCTCAGAAATTGCATCCCCGGAATTCCCCTTTCGCGATCGCGCGTGGGAACACTCCCATTGTCCGTGGTGGATCATGGAAGAAGCCAATGCCGGGAAGTGTGTCCCGGTCATGCGCAGCTACCTGGAGCGGATAGCGTGCGACCGGTGGAACGTTCTGTGGACCACACCGCGGGAAGAACGACCCCCCAGACTCCGCTGGACCGGATTCGATCAATGGTTGACCATGCTGAGAATGTTTGGTAGTTTCTCTATCAGGTGCGGTGGTTCACCAAAACAAGAATGAGGCCATGAGCAATGGGCAACCGGAAGATTCGGCTGGCGATGGGACAGATGCTGGTGGAAGGTGGACGTCCTGATGCAAACCTCGCACGCGCAGAACAGATGATTGTGGACGCGGCACACGCGGGGCGAGATATTGTCGTGCTGCCGGAGTGCCTCGACTTCGGCTGGGGCGATCCATCGGCGCGGGAGTTGGCGGGAGCCATCCCAGGAAATCATAGCAGTCGGCTGTGTGCTGCGGCTCGGAAGGCGAAAATTTGCGTGGTAGCTGGCCTCGCGGAACGCGCGGGCGAACGGTTGTACAACTCCGCGATCTTCGTCTCTCCTGACGGAGAAATCATATTGAAGCACCGCAAGATCAACGAACTATCCGTTGTTCAGAGCCTTTATGCGACAGGTGATCGTCTGGAGGTCGCGCACACTTCATTGGGCGCGATGGGGGTGAATATCTGCGCTGACAATTTCCCTTCTTCCCTTGCGTTGGGACATTCCCTGGCGCGGATGGGAGCGCAGATGATTCTGTCGCCCTGCGCGTGGGCTGTTGTCGCAGATCACGACAATGAGTCCGAACCCTACGGAGGAATGTGGAAGGAGTCGTACTCGACTCTGGCGCGGCTGTATGACATCGCCATTGTTGGCGTCAGTAACGTGGGGTGGCTGACCGCCGGGCCGTGGGAAGGGCGCAAGTGTATCGGGTGTTCGCTGGCGGTAGGACCTGAGGGAAACGTTGTGGCAGTCGGGGCGTATGGAGAAGATGCTGAATCCCTGATCGTGTGCGAACTCGACCTGATTCCCCGTCAGGCGACGGGCACGGAATATGCCAAGATGCTGCAGCGGAGAGGATATGATGGACCATAGTCTACCGGTTTTGGTTCGGTGAAGTGTTTTGTCGAGGGATTCTCCACTCTGAGCGCCACCATGCAGCCTGCCGCAACGGAGGACCTGCTCAGACCCTTCCTGCACAGAGTTTGCGGTGACCGTTGCCAGTGAAGTCACTGTCACCTATGACCGTCTTGGTAACGGCTGGTCAGGCGCACCGGGGGACGTGAGAGGGGACAGACGCGGTGTTCCCAGTGGGATTATGGTGGTGTGCATGAAGCCGCGCGGTGTTGACATAGCGAACGTTACAGGGCAGTATATTGAGAGCCGCAGGTTGCACCAGCCGCTGGCACCGAGGAGGACGATTGATGATTATAGTGACCGATGCTGCAAAGAACAAGATCATTGAGCTGCAAGAGAAGTCTGAAAAACCTGTCAAAGGACTGCGTATCACCGCCACACCCAAGTCGCCCCTGAAGGCTGAGTTCTCGATGAGCTTTGTCAAGGCAGACGAAGCGGATTTGGCCATGGATAAGGTTCTTGATATAGACGGGTTGCGGGTGTTTGTTGGCTCAGACAGCATTGAATACCTTCAGGAAGCTGAAGTCGACTTTATTGACAACATGATGGGTAGCGGTTTCAAGATTGAGGCTGCGCCGCGGAAACTGAACACTCCGGAAGGGCCTGTTGCGGAGAGAATCCAGCGTCTTCTGGATGATCAGATCAACCCCTCCATCGGCGGTCATGGTGGCAACATCGCGCTGATCGATGTGCGGGGCAACATCGCTTATGTCGAAATGCAGGGCGGCTGCCAGGGCTGCGCGATGTCGCGAATGACTCTCAAAAATGGTGTCGAGTCGCTGATCCTGGAGAACATCCCTGAGATTAAACAGGTATTGGATACGACAGACCACGCCAGCGGCGCCAACCCTTATTATCAGGGATAACACACTGCATGTCTGCTAATCCGCCGGTGCCCCCGGCCGCCGTGCCGTATCTCACGTGTTAGCCACCTACCCTTTGCCTCCTGTCGACTGGTATACTGAACGGCCAGTGAGAAATCGCGCAGAATCATTTGTGCCGGAGGTGTTCCATGCCCCGCTTCGTTGCAGGCTGTCTATTGTTTGTCGCTTGTCTCCGTTCTATTGCTCACGGTCAGCCCACGGAGAATTTCGTGAAGAACGCCGGTTTTGAGCAGGTGGAAGCCGGCAAGGTTATTGGTTGGGATATCGATGGTTTGACGGATCTCGACAATGCGCAGTTCTACGCCGGGTCCATGGGGTTGCGGATGCGTCACGCGCAGATGGGAACGTCCACAGCCCGGCAGACGATTCGCTGTGGTGAGAGAGAGTATGTCGCGCTCGTCTGGTTGAGGACGGAAGGTGTGGTGGGTACCGGAGCGCAAGTACGTCTCCTGCGACCCGATGGGCAGACCATGGCTGCGACGCCCACCACCACAGGGGATTCTCCGTGGCACTGGATCACCGTTCGATTCAACCCCGGGAACACGGGAACCGTCATCGTGGAGCTGTCGCTCTCGAACGCGTCCGGGACCGTGTGGTTTGACGAGGTTGCCATTGGAGACCGTGACAAGATTCAGTTGCCAGAAGAGCCACAGCGACCCGAGCGGCGCGACAATATCGCGTTGGGGAAACCGTATGCGCTCTCCCCTCCACCCAGCTACGAATACTGCACGGATCCTGGTGACACCGAGCAACTCACAGACGGCAAATACACCGTCGGCTATTTCTGGACTCAGAAGTCCACCGTAGGTTGGTATCTGTACAGCCCGCAGGTGATTATCGATCTGGGTTCGGTTCAGCCCATCGACGGCATCATGATTAACTGCCCGGGCGGAGGCGCGGCAGGCGTGCAGTTCCCCGCAGAGATCTCCTACTTTGTCAGTGACGACAACGACAAGTTCCACAAGATCGCGCGACTGACCCCCATAGGCATGAAACAGGATGGCAAGAGTTGGTACACGCATCGATTCCTCGCCGATCACCTGAAGACACGCGGTCGGTATGTGATGCTTCAGTTGGACAAGGCTGGGTCCACAGTTTTCGCGGATGAAGTTGAGGTATACAAGGGCGCACACGATCCGGTGACTGTCTCGTTCAGTTCGGTGGCCCGCGGCCGACTGGAAATGGCTTTCGCTCAGTACGCGCTCACGACGGACACGTACACGCGAGGACACTTCCCCGAGACGCCGCATGTCAAATGGGGCATCCCGCTTTCCGGTGGGCCGATCAAAGCCATCATGATGTGTTACAGCGACGACATGCGCGACGTCGTCGAGGTGGCGCAGCGTCTCGACATTGATTACGTGCCTGTCTCTCATTACTCCTTCTATCGGAGTGCACCTCTCGGCAACCTGATGCAGGAGCAGATTGCCAGGGCGCTCCCCTCCGCCCAAGTGATGGTGGTGGCCGGGTACCGCTGGGATTCCACCCCGCAGCCCCTCGTCGATCAGATTAAAGCTCGAGTCCGAGAAGGCATGGGTTTGGTTTGTGTTACGCAAGTTCCGGACTGGCTCAAACCGATTGACGAGGTATTTACGGAAGCGCCGCTGGAGGGCGATCAGGGAATCCTGGATGCCGTTCCCGTAAACGCGATTCCCGGCTACCACAAGCCGCGTACATCGCACTTTCACCTCGCAATCTACGGGAAGGGCCGCGTGGCCTGGTACAACGGATGGGAGTTCGGTCGGATGGCGCACTCCCTCACCACGAGCTTCAACCTTGAGGACTTGGACGACGACACGAACTGCTCCATCGAGTACTCCTACGTCATGCTAAACAAGCTGATAGCCTGGTCTGCCCAGCGCGACGTGCGTCGTCTGACGGAAGTTAGCGCAACTCCCGAAAAAGTGGTGGTACGCGTTTCTCCCGGCGGGAAGAGGGAGAAGCTGGAGATGGTGATTCGCGACAGCTTCTTCGATCCCGTTGAGACGAAGGAGGTGGACGTTGCGCCGGACGGCGGAGCATTCTTGTTCCAGCCAATGACCGGAACAAATGGCCGTCACTATGTCGATGCCTGGCTGCGTGACGGCAAGGGTGCGATCATCGACTACGGCTCGACGAGCTACGAGATAGACCGGGGGACGCGCATCGAGAGCGTTGAACTCTCAAACGCATTCTACGCATCGGACAAACCCATTGAGGGTAGCATCAAGGTGACAGGGGAACTCGCGGAGACACGAGTCGGAATGAAGCTGTTTGACACCCGCGACCGTTTGATGGAGGAGGTGACCAGCCAGACGATCCCCGCCAATGGAGATGTGAAGCTGAGACTGGAGAAGCGCCATCCGTTGACCCTTGCTCTGAAACTCTACGTTTCCCTCTACCGGGGTGATCTCCTGCTGGAGAATCGCTTCCAGCGCGTCTGGGTGGAACTGCCACATCAGAACGACTATACGGTGTCTGCGTGGTATGGTTTCAGCTTCCAGCCGCACGCCCATCACGGCCTATCGATGCTCCGCGACCTGGGGGTCGACACCTGCGTGGCAACTCACAACCCACAGAACGCGGCTTTTGTGGACCTGCGCGTCGGCACAGAAAATGTGGATCGCGTCTACCCTCACAACAAGGACGACAGCCGCGTCCGTGTGCCGTGTCTGACCGATCCGGAATACCGGGCGAAAGTGGCGGAGAGGGTCGAGAAACTTGCGCGGGATTATCGACCCTACGGTGTGATCGACTGGTCGATGGGTGACGAATCCACCTTGGGCGGGAGGGACTACTGTGTTTCCCCGACGTGTCTCGCGGCGTTCCGCAAGTATCTGGAGAAAGAGTACGGAAGTCTGGAGAAGCTGAACGCAGGGTGGGGAACCGACTCCGCCACGTGGAATGATGTCTTCCCGATGACCCGAACGGAGGTTGGGAAGCGGGACAACATCGCGCCTTGGCTGGATCACCGTCGATATATGGAAAGCCTGTTTGCCGACTACCACGCGTGGCTGCGCGACCTCGTGGTCGAGAACATTCCCGATGCGCGCGTGGGGATTTCAGGCACGCCTTCCCTCAATTCCTACAGCGGCCACGACTGGTGGAAGCTGATGCAGGGAGCGCTCGACCACCTCTCCGGTTATGGAGGCATTCAGCGCGAGTTGCAGCGGTCCTTCCTGCGACCGGGGACTTTCTATACCACCTTCCTTGGATACGACTACAAGGACAACGACGAACAGCGCGCCCGATATGGCCCGTGGGACCTGCTCTTCCACGCAGCAAACGGTCTGAACTATTACACGCTGGTGTCCAACACGCTCAATTGCCCGTTGGTGCGTCCCGACATGTCCCTTACTCGCAAAGCGCCCTGGTTCTTCGAAGAGGTGAAGGAACTGAAGTCGGGCGTTGGGGAGCTGTTCATCGAGGCGCAGTACGAGAGCGATGGCATCGCGATTCACTATTCCCCTCCCAGCGTGCATACCGCGACCGCCGTGGGTCTGTTCGACCCTCGCGACCGCTTGCGCAACTTCAACATCAATCTTAGCAACTGGGGGAAGATTCTGCAGCAGTGTCACTACCAGTACAATTTCATTCACGCGGATCAGATGGCGAGGGGAGAACTGGCAAAGTACAAGCTGCTGATTCTCCCGTGGTCATCCTCCATCAGCTACGAAGAGGCGGAAGCTATCAAGGCGTTTGTTCGCAACGGGGGTACGGTCCTGGCGGACAGCCTGTGCGGCGTCCGGGACGACCACGGCAAACCGAAAGCAATGCTGGATGACGTCTTCGGTGTTCGGCAGACAATCAAGCTGCCGGAATTACAGCATTCGGAGATGGTTCTCGACAAAGCCTCGCCGATCCTGTCCGTGGGTCAGCAGCTTGGAACTGTCCCACTGACTTCGGGAGTGCATGACCTGACAGTGGTCGGCGGCACTCCACTTGGGCGCGCGGGAGGGGGTCCCGCGTGCGTCGTGAATCGATACGGGAAAGGTCGGGCTATCTTCGTGAATGGGTCATTCTCGAACTATGCGGAAGTCTGGTCCGGAGGCGCAGCGGGGGAAGTCTTGGATGAGAAGCAGTCACCCGAGTTGGTAACGCGACCGATTCGCGATTTTGTTGCGGCCATTGTGGAGCACGCGGGAACTGCCAGATGGGTTTCCGTGCAGGGCGATGGCACAACTCAACTGGAGGTTTCGCGGCTCTCGCTTGGTCAGGTTCGCCTGATCGGTATTTTGCGTTCAATAGAGGGAGGGGGCATCGACCGGAGCGATCAGTTGCCCTACTCACTCCAATGGGCGCTCCCTGCGCACGTGTATGATGTGCGCGCAGGGAAGTATCTCGGGAAACTGGACAAAGTTCCCGGACAGGCCGCACGGGGAGTCGCTCGCGTTCTCGCTGCGCTGCCCTATCGAGTGCAGAGCCTTGCCCTGGCAGCGAAGGAGTCCCTGCAGCAAGGTGCAGTGTTGGATGTCAGCATCGCGCTGAAGACCGACGGCAGGAGCCCGAACAAGCACGTCATCCGGGTGACGGTTGCTGGCCCGCGGGAGAAGTCCGCCAACCAGTATTCCCACTATGCACAGAATGCGCTGGTGGTAAACGGCAGTGGAGCTGTGGAAATTCCGTTTGCCCTTAACGATCCCGCAGGCGTGTGGACAATTGAGGCGAAAGACGTGTTGACTGGAGTTAGCTCTCGCCTGCAGTTTCGGTTGCTTGACCGACCTTTGGGGAATCCATGATGACCGAAAGGTCGGGATTGAGGTACTGCCGTTCCAAACCTTCTGTACACTACTGAGCAGCGGATCGCTGTGGGACTGATTTGATCCGGAACTCCTCAGGTATCCGTGTGGAACGTCTCCGCTCCACGAACTCTGACGGACACTGTGTGCTGGCCGGCCCGCCGGTTCGCCGGTCAATGCGTTGGTAGGTGTGCCACTCGCACTTGCGGGGCTGGAGGTCGTGCAGCATCGCTTCTCTGAACTGTTCTTCCACTATATGAGGGCAGGCGGTGTTGGGCGTTGCCCCGGACAGGGAGCAGACCCGGTGCGACCGAATTTCGCCGGGTTTGCGAAAGGATGGGGGGAAGGCGCGGTTGCGATAGAGGTTCATCATGATGCGGGAAAAGAGAGGCCCCGCGCCGGAGATGGCGGCCATCTGGTCCATGGGCGAACCGTCGAAGTTGCCCACCCACACGGCGACCGTGTGTTCCGCGGTGTAACCGACGGCCCAGTTATCGCGCCAGTGTGAAGATGTGCCGGTCTTCACGGCGCACGAGAAGGGGAGGTTGAGGGCCGAGTCGCGCCCGAACTCCAGTGCCCGCGCCCGCTGGTCGGACAAAATGTCCGTAATCAACCACGCAGTCTCACGATCAATCATTCGTCTCCCGGCGTCGGTGGCCGGCGCCCTCCTGTTGGGGATTACCATCGCGGGTTCCCGCATCACTCCGCCGGTTGCCAGTGTCATATAGGCGCGAGCCAATTCAAGCAGCGTTACCTCGCCGCTGCCCAGAACCACGGAGAGTCCGTAGTGCCTCGACGACTCCCTGAGAGATAGCCCGAAATCGCGGAATTCCCGCAGCGTCTCCTCGAGACCGAGCCTCGCTGCCACGCGAACCGCCGGAACGTTCAGCGAGTTGGCGAGCGCCACCCGCAGTCTGACCGGGCCGTGGAAGGTGTTGGAGTAGTTTTCCGGTTTCCACGGTTGCTCTGCTCCGGGGAAGGAGATTGGCACGTCGGCAAGCACCGTCGCGGGGGTATAGCCGCGCTCGAGAGCGGCCGCATAGAGAAAGGGCTTCAGCGCCGAACCGGGTTGACGAAATGATTGTACCCCGTCGACGCGGCCTTGGAGCTGTCTGTTGGACCAGTCTGCCGAACCTACGTAGGCAACCACATTGCCGGTGCGGTTTTCGAGCACAATCGCCGCGGCATTCGTGACCCGTCGGCCCGCCAGGTCTCTCACCACTTGCCCGACCTGCTCGGACACCATCTTCTGGGTGTCGCGGTTTAGTGTCACCACAAGCCTGGTTTGGGCGGGAGGGGAGTGAGTGATCACGCGAAAGAAGAAATGGTACGCGTTCAGGGGTTGCGTTGTCTGGTCAACGCTGATGGTGGAGTTCAGTGAGTTCCTGATTTCGAGGGTGCGTTGTCTCCCGCTCACATCGTACTCACTGGTCATCAGGCGTTCGAGTTGCCGGAGTATGTAAGCCTGCCTCAACTTCAGCGTGGTCGGGTCGTGGCGGAGGTCGCGCCCCGAAGGCAGTTGGGGGATTGCCGCAAGAAATGTAGACTGGGCGACATTCAATTCGAGAGGGGGAACGCCGAAATACACCTCGGCCGCCGCTCCCACGCCGACGAGGTTCCCCCCCATGGGCACGCGGTTGAGGTAGGCTTCCAGGATTTGCTGCTTGGTCATCCCTGCCTCCAACCGCCACGCTGCGTACATCTCTCGAACTTTGTTCAGCAGGTTGCGCGGTTTCGGCCGGAGCAGGCGCGCCAGTTGCATCGTGATGGTTGAGCCGCCGGAGACGACGCGCCGCGCCCGGGCGTTCTGCCATACCGCGCGTCCCATCGAGATCCAGTCGACGCCTCCGTGAGAGGAGAATCGTTTGTCCTCCGCTGCGATGAAGGCGCGAACAGCGTTGGGAGAAATGTCGGCAAAGCGCGTCCATTGGTGGGCCTGGTCACCCCCGGCAAGCACGGAACCCAGGACGTGACCTTTCTGATCGTAGAAGCGCACCAGGCGTCCTGAAGTCGCGTCGAGGTCGCCTTTGTGAAGCGGGATTAGTAGCGGTGACACACGCAAAGCCACCAGCAGAACAACGACGGTGATGGCGATTTGTTTCCATCGCATAGCCGAACGATCTCATATTTCAGAATCTGAAGCAGTGTTGCCAACCCGCGGTCTCCAGTATTACGGCGGCCTGTCCGACATCATCCGCCCTCCACAATCCGGAGCAAGTGATCGATGACATTATTCACCTAATCACCACCGTGCCCCATCCTGTCGATCCGAACTCCTCCGGCTCATACATGCGATAGATGCGTGCGGGTGGATACAGAAATGTTCCCGGGCTGATCGCCTGAAGCAGGTACTCATACTCATATACGCCCGCGGCAAAGCCCTCCGCAAACAGCGCCACGTGGTCTTTCCGCTGTTCAGTGTGACTGAACGGATTGCTCCAGTTGCTCCAGTCGTCCGAGTCAAACTCCCCTTGCTGCCAGTCGGGCGTGGTGTCGAGGCTGGTATCCACCGCCGTCATCCCTGCCGGAATAGGCGACTCAACAACAACGTGGTTCCCATTCTGAGGGGCGGTCATCGTCAACTGGATTTCAACGATATCACCCACCTTGATGTCGCTGCCCGAGGGGACGGTCTGGTTCGTGCGAAGATTGGTCATGCTGCGTTCCATGTAGAAACCTTCACTGACGGGAGGCTGCTGGGTTGTCGGGTAGTACCTCAACTCCGTCGTTGTGTAGAGGGTCCCGCGTCCGTCCTTCTTGAACTGGACTTTATGGGCCCCTCTACCCAGCTCGCGCAAGGGAACACGATGGAGTTGCTGTCCCAGTTCGTAGCCCGCAAAGTCGAAGGAAGTGGGGCGCGACCCACTCAGTTCGATCGTTGCTCTGAACTTCGGTTTTTTTGATTCCCGCGCATCGATGTAACTGCCCACGGCGTCAAGCATCCGAGAGATATCGTAGGTGCTTCGCCAGCCGCGGCGTGTGCGATTGCGGATCAAATAGGTTGCCACTTTGGAAGCGGAAGAGTCTTTGGGGTCCATGAGCAAATCCAGACGCAGACCCAGCGACGCGACGCTGACCGGAGAGTCGAAGAAGGACCACTCCGCCTGAGGAGAACTCTGTGTCTCCAAGTGAGCAGTGCGGGAAGTCATCCATGTGCTCTTCTGGATGTCGGCGAACAGCTCGTCCGCCTTTTGCTTCCACTCTCGCGCCCCGCGGTAGACCATGGCGAGGCGCACCTGGTCGACCAGTGACAGCAAAGCCTTCCTGGAGTAAATCTCCGCGTAATGGGTCTGGTCCGGTTGTTCAAGCAGATGCAGCCCATAGGCGCGCAGCACGTGCTCATGCATTCGCCACTTCTCGTCATCGGATTGGCAATTGTACTGTTGCAGATACTGTTTGAGGTTGTTGGCCGCCCTGTTCGGGACATCGTACCCGCGCGATTCAGCAGCGTGCAGCACTTCTGCAATGTAGGCGCTCAGCGGAAAACTGGAACTGTCATTGGCCCAGTACCCGAATCCGCCATCACTGGTCTGGAGTTGGAGAAGCCGTTTCAGGTCGCTGCGCAGTATCTTTTTGAGCGGCGTCGTTGTGTCCAGTTGCAGTCCGAATTTCTTCACCGGATTCTCAACGGAGAGGAGCCCGAGCAGTCTCGATCCGGTCTGTTCAGCGCATCCGTATTCATAGTTCAGGAGGAAGTTCGCGTCAGGTGTCAGATTGCCGAAGGCCGTGGAGCTTAGCGACAGAATCAGCTCGCCGAGATCGGTGCGCATGTCTTCGGTGATATGGAGGTCCACAGAGCTGGTGTCGTTCACTTCATCAACCACCGCCACCGACTCCGGCTGACTCGGCGCCTGGGTATTGAAGCGAACTTCCAGGCTGTCGGACGCGGCGACCTTGCCCTCGAGCTTGCAGGAGAACTGTAGCACGCACTGGCCGATGCCAACGACCTTGCACGGCCAGCGGACCGGGATCGTTCTTCCCGCTGGAACCGATACCGTTTGTGTTCTGTCTCCGTCGGAGGGCAGAAGATGAGAAGCGCCTTCGACAATCTGATAGGAAACCCTCGCGCTTCCGTCGGCTCCAGTCTGGTTGTTCACGGCGACACCCAGGCTGATTGAGTCATCGACCCTTGCGAAGCGCGGGGTGATTTTCTGCATCAACAGCGGCTGGTTGACCACAAACGTAGCGTCGCCGTAACCGAAATCGATTTCGCGGGACGCGGCCACCGTCATGACGCGCCACGTGGTGAGGCTATCCGGCGCTCTGAAGTCGCACGACGCTTTCCCCTCCGCGTCGGTTCGCAGGTCCGGGTTGAAGTAGGCGAGTCGTTTGAAGTCGCGCCGCACCTCTTCCTGGATCGCGAGGTCCTCCGAATCGCCACCCGCGCCGTACCCGTAGCCTTTGTGCATGGGGATCTTCTTTCCTGCATGGATAACGTAAGGACGATTATCGAGGAGCGAGAGTGACAGGTCGCGCTCCGGCAGCGCCTCCTCCACGAAGTCTGGAGGCCGGTACCCCGTCATTTGCAGAATCCCTTCATCCACCGCCATCACGGTCAACTGCACCTGGGCCGGTTTGCCGGTGCAGTCGGTGGCTTGGAAATCGACATGAGCTGTCTGCCCGGGGCGCAGCGCCTTGTCTTGCGGCGTGACCGAAACGTTCAGACGATGGGATTCGCGACTGACGTTCACCTGCATCAGCCCGACGCGGTATGGTCGATGCGTGTACTTCTCAAACAGATTGTCATTCGCCGGGCCGCGCTCAATGAGCGCCGCTTCCACGAACACGTTGGGAATCATCTCCCGAGTCAACGTGAAGCGGACGGGTGTGATCCCTTGCTTTACGGCAATCTGCTTCTGCCAGAAAATTTTCTCCCGCTCAACGGTTATCAGCAGTTGAGCTTCCTTGAAGGGAGAAGGCACGGCGATGGAGACTTCCTCGCCAACGTCGTAGATTTCCTTGTCGGCTTTCAGTTTGACTTCCATGTTCTCCTGCTCGTCGCGACTCGCGGCGGCGGAAAGCCCGCTGCCGTACGCGTACAGCCAGCCTGCTCCCTCTGTCCCGGTGCCGGCATGCCCGTCGAAGTAGGCGCGGATCAGGTAGTCGCCAGTTTCCTTCGGTGTGAAGGAAACCGTGATGGGCGTATTGTCGCTCGTGACCTTCTCGCTGGCCACGGTCTTGAACTCCGGGACATACCTTTCGTAGACATCATCCTCTTCCTTGATGGTTCTGTAGACCCACCGAACGGACTGCAGTTCTACACGCAGAGGTACGTCTGGCAGGGCATTTCCTCTGGGGTCGGTAACGATGATCTGGGACGGGACCGCCGTGGCCGTGGGGGAGAAAGAATCCTCCAGTTTCACTCCAATCAGACGTGGATGCGGCAGCGCGGTCACGAGTCGGGAGGCGCCCACCGATTGTCCTGAAACATCCTTCACATCTACCTCTACGGAGTATTCCATTGGCCGAGGCACGTCGGCTGCGAGGATGGGGATGGCAATGTGGGACTGCCCCTGACCGTCCAGACTGTCACTTTTCGATATGAGATTCTTGTCGGGGGATTCCTGATCCTCCAACTCCTCTTCCAGCCAGTCGGGGAGGGCGAATCCGTATCCGTCCCAATTAGGCGGCTGGAAATGCGCGGCCTTGGCGTTGACCACGAATGTCGCATCGCCTCCGGCGAGGGGCGCCCCAAACAGGTATTCTCCCGAACCGGTTGCAGTGATGGTGTCCCCCACCGTATACAGGTCTCTGTCGGTCTGCATCCTCGCGCGATACCGCGGCGGACGGAAATCGGCGAGACGGAAGCTACCCGCCCATTCAAGGGAAGGTTCTTCCGACTCGACGCGGACATAGTAGTGGCCGAGCGGGGCCCCTTCTTCCGTGGGTATCTCCAGGGAAAAGGTTCCGAATTCATCGGTCTTCACATCGCCCACCGGTGCGCTCTCGCCGTTGGGTTCCTCCAGTGTCGCCTTGAGGGAAAGCCCCGACGGGGTGACGGTGCGGTCTTCAGTTCGGTAGCGGATAACGCCTTTGATGGTTACCGTTTCGCCGTCCAGATACAGCCTGCGATCTGAGAAGAGGGCGCCGAGAGAGGTCGCGTCCGCTCCGTCCCATCCGGGAGAAACGTCAAAATTCCACAGTCCCATGTCATTCCCGAGGAAGTGGTTGGCGGTTGCGAAGGCGTAGTCCTCCCCCTCGCGAACAGTGATCAGGATATCGTCCGGTTGACTGAGGTACCGTCCATCCTTTGCCACGTCTTCGGGCGCCAGTACCAGCCGGCCGGTCGCATCAGTTACCGCTTCGGTGAGTCGTTCAGGTGTGTGCTCCGAGGAGCGACGGTAGACAAAAACCTCTGCACCTGAGACGGGAGAACCATCGGTAAGGTGTGTCGCCCAGACAGACAAGGCTCCGGGCAAGACATGCACTTGAAGACCAATATTGGTTCGCAACAGGGCTCCGGACTGCACCACCGGTTTGCCGTTCTCCCCGTCGTAACCGCAGTCCCGGTAGCTTGTTGCCATCTGATAGAAGGCGATCCCGAGACCGCTGGCTTCCAGGCATGGCGATAGGTCCAGCCAGCGCACCACATTGGCATTCGTGTGGAAGGACTCGATGCCGGGTTTGGAACGCTCCTTCATTCGAATCAGGAAATCCTCCACGCTACCGACTTGTGGGCCGAATGCGGCGCTCAAGAGCTGTGCCTCGCTGAGACCGAAGAAACGAGTCGTCAACTTGCCCGGGTTCCTCACGCGGTACGGGACGTTGGGGTCAGTGACGGGTGTGATGATGGAGTGCCCGCGCAGCGCCTTAATGGCCGGACAGTAGTTGGCGCTACGGAACGAGAGCTGTACGGGACTTGCCGGATGCTGACCATAGACGTCGGAGACCTTCGTGGAAATCGTGATGGTGTACACGGTGTCAGGTGTCAATTCCTTGTCGTCGAAGTACAGGCGCGACAGGTGCGCCCCTGAAGGCAGCCGGGGCGCAATCGCGATGGCGCCGTTCATCGACGCATCAATCATGGGATTGCTGGCATCGATCCAGTATGACTCTCTGAGGAGCCCTCCTTCGCAGGAATTCTGGGACACGCTGAAAGTCAGCGGCCCAAAGGTGGAGAACGCCTTGCGGACCGTTTGGGATGCGGGGAGATTCCCGACTTCCGGAAGCACGCCCGGCGCAATCTCCAAGCGATAGGAGGAGTGTTTTTCGAGAGATCGGATCGGTTGCAGCGTGTACTTGTAGTCCTCTCGAGATGCACTAACATCCTGAACCGGCGAAGGGTTGTCCTTAGCCGCGGTGGCAGAAAGCGCAATGCCAGTCGTCTGCAACTTCCCACCAGGGGATAGCTTGCGTAGATGCGCTTTCTGCTGGAGGGAACTCAACCTGAGGGGCGCGTTGCTCGTGAGCTGCATCGTGGGTCGCAGGGCGAGTTGTGCGTTTTTCGCCGGTGGATTTTCAGGACTCCCTGCCGGCCCGCTGACGGAGACATGGATGGAAACGGAGGGGGTCTGGAATTGCCACCGGAGATTCTTGCCGAGTGTGTGACCGTGTACATCTTTGAGCTTCGAGGAAACTGACACGGTGTACTGTGTGGCGGCGGGGAACGGTTTCTCCGGAGAGAACACCACGGCGGAATCACCAATCAACCGGAAGTGACCGGGCGCGTCGGGCGTCAGCGAGAAGTTCCTCAAAGTCTCCTGACGCTGAGGGTCAGTCACCGCTGTCAATGGAACCATGGGGTGACTGAACCCGATCTGGATTTGAGCGTGGTAAGGCGCGCTTCCTTCGGGACGGCGGAACGACACATCGAAGCCGTTCTCCGGCGCTCCGGTGGCTGCATCGGGTTGGTCCGCGGGAGCCGGATCTGCCTGTGCGAAGAGGCGCGCCACCTGCTGCTTGCCCTGCCACACGTTTGCGCCCACCCAGCCAACGGACAACAGGAGACAACTTGCGGCAATCATACACCGGGGGAGAAGGGGCTTGCGCGGTTTTGACGGTTCGGTGAGATTCATCGAACAAACTCCTTTTGCGACGATTCAAGGATCGCGGGACTCACTCGACATTTGAGGATTCACTCCGTTGCCGTCTATGGTAACACTTATTCCAACTCGGTAGAAGCATTCTGAGTGGAAGAGCAAGTGGGGCATCCGTGTGCTATAATCTCATCGTTATGCGCAGGAGGTGAGTGGCGTGCCAAGCCCTTTCCCGGGAATGGATCCGTATCTGGAGTGTCCTGAGTACTGGCAGGATTTTCACCAGAGTTTTCTTCCAGTTGCGAGAGTTTACATTCAACCGCAACTACCGGAGCAGTACCGCGTTCGCATTGATGAACGACTGGTGATAGATGCTCCCGAGTCGAGTGGTTTCTTCTACCCCGATCTTGCGGTGCTGCAGCGAAACGACTGGGGCGTTGCCGAACCGGTCTCCACGTTTGGCACGGCCGAGGTCGACTCCCCTGCGGTCGTCTCCCTGTTGACGGAACCACGCGGGGAAGCCTACGTTGAGATCATCGATCGTAAGGGAGAGCGAGTGGTAACGGTTGTCGAGGTGCTGAGTCCCTCCAACAAGCGGCCCGGTGACGGGCGGAACCAGTACCTTGAGAAACAGAAGATTCTGCAAGAAGCCCGTACAAACCTTGTGGAGATCGACCTCCTGACCGAGGGACTTCACACGGTGGCCGTTCCACGGAACCGCCTGGGGCGTCTCACGCCTTTCTATTCGGTCGTCAGCATTTGGCGTGCGGAGAAGGCGCATCAGTTTGAGTTGTACCCTGTGCGTCTACAGCGGCGACTGCCCCGGATTGGCATTCCCCTCCTGCCGGAAGACAAAGATGTCATCCTGGACATCCAGTCCGTATTTACCCAGTGTTACGACAACGCCGCGTATTGGAAGGATATCGACTACACCCAGGCTCCACTGGTGGAGTTGACTCCCGAAAACGAGCTGTGGCGCCAACGATTTCTTTCCGAAACCTCACAGAGGTCTGGTGACAATTGAAGATGTCGCCACGCCGACGCAATCGATACGGGAAACGTCGACCATGAATTCCCCTCTTACAACCTCACCCGGTGACGTCGCCGCTATCGTCCACGGAGACCATAGCGATCCTTTCAGCATTTTGGGTATGCACGTTGTCACAGTGGATGGCAGGGAAGCCGTGGCCGTTCGCGTGTTCGCTCCCGAGGCGAGGGATGTCACGGTTGTTGATCTCACATCGCCCTCGACGTTCTACTCTCTGACCAGAACCGACCCAAAAGGGTTCTACGAAGCGTTGCTGCGTTTTCCGCAGCCCTTCAGGTATTCCCTCCAGGTAACCGACTACCGCGGCAACACCTGGACGACCCGTGACCCCTACTCTTTTCTCCCTGTTTTGGGAGAGATTGATCTCCATCTCCATGCTGAGGGGAATCACTGGCGCGCCTACGAGAAGCTCGGCAGTCACCCCATGTCGATAGACGGAGTGGATGGAGTCCACTTCGCCGTCTGGGCGCCCAACGCCGTGCGGGCGAGCGTTGTCGGCGATTTCAACCAGTGGGATGGACGACGACACGCGATGCGCGTTCACCCGGGTTTTGGAGTGTGGGAGATTTTTATCCCCGGCGTTGACGAAGGTGAGGTTTACAAGTATGAGGTGAAGACCACGGAGGGTGATCTTCGCCTGAAGGCCGACCCCTACGCTTTTCGGACCGAACTACGTCCCGCCACCGCGTCGGTCACTCATCGACTGGGAAACCATGAGTGGGGAGACGCGGAATGGATAGAAGTCCGGCAGCAGGTCAATCCACTGGAGCAACCCATCTGCATCTACGAGGTGCATCTCGGTTCCTGGAAGCGAATTCCGGAGGACGGCAACCGACCGCTGACGTATCGAGAACTCGCCCACCAGTTGGCGGACTATGTCGCGTGGATCGGCTTCACTCACGTTGAGTTGTTGCCAATCATGGAACATCCTCACGACCCTTCGTGGGGGTACCAGGTGACCGGTTACTACGCGCCCACCAGTCGTTACGGCGCTCCAGACGACTTCGCCTACTTCGTCGATCACCTGCACCAGCGCGGCATTGGCGTCATCGTCGACTGGGTGCCTGCGCACTTCCCGAAGGACGATTCCGGATTGCGATGGTTTGATGGCACGGCCCTGTACGAGCATCTCGACCCGCGACAGGCCGAACATCCCGACTGGGGCACCCTGATCTTCAACTACGGTCGTCCGGAAGTCCACAACTTTCTCTTGGCAAACGCCTTGTTCTGGTGTGAGCAATACCACATCGACGGACTGCGTGTGGACGCCGTGGCGTCGATGCTTTATCTCGACTATTCCCGAGATCCGGGGGGGTGGCTTCCCAACTGCCACGGTGGCCGGGAGAACCTTGAGGCCGTTGAGTTCCTGCAACATCTCAATCACGTCGTGCATGACCTGCATCCGGGTGTGTTGATGATTGCCGAGGAATCCACGTCATGGTCCGGGGTATCGCGCCCCACCCATATTGGGGGACTTGGTTTTACGCTCAAGTGGAACATGGGCTGGATGAACGACTTCCTGCGCTACCTGGGCAAGGATCCCATCCATCGCAGGTTCCATCACCATCTGATCACCTTTTCTCTGGTCTACGCTTTTACAGAGAATTTCGTGCTGCCTCTATCGCATGATGAGGTCGTCCACGAGAAGCGTTCTCTGCTGGACAAGATGCCGGGGGGTGCCTGGCAACGGTTCGCCAACCTGCGTTTGGCGCTGGGCTACATGTACGGACATCCGGGGAAGAAGCTGCTTTTCATGGGGGGCGAGTTTGGCCAGTGGCGCGAGTGGGACGAACAGCGAAGCCTCGACTGGCACCTGACACGCGAGGAGCCGCACCTGAAAATGATGCGCTTCGTGCGAGACCTCAACCACCTGTACCGTGAGGAAGCGGGACTGCACGAAGTAGACTTCTCCTGGAACGGCTTCGAGTGGATTGACTTTCAGGATACCGACGCCAGCCTGATTTCATTTCTGCGTCGCGGGAAAGACCCAGAAGATGTTCTGGTCTTCGCGTGTAACTTCACGCCGGTTCCCCGGGTGGGCTACCGCCTCGGGGTTCCACTGCCGGGATTCTATCGAGAGATGTTGAACAGTGACAGCGAAGTCTACGGTGGGAGCAACATGGGCAACCGGGGCGGAGTATGGGCAGAGTCAATTCCCTGGCACGCTTACGAACACTCCATTCCGCTTCTGTTCCCGCCACTGGCAGTTGTTGTCTTCAAGCGGGTGGCGGGGCAACAGGAGTGAGGTGGGCGCGTGAGTGTACATGCCCACTTGTGCCGGCCGTGGCCGCGCATATTTTCGTGGCCCCCGGCATGGGGAGTGTGCGCTTCACCGCACAGAACCCTTCCGTGTATACTCGTTACGGGTGTTTTCACCCGTAACGAGTATAACTGTAGTTTGGCAAATTTGCAGTTCTGGTGGGTAGGAGGGGTGAAAGTAAGATTTGTGATAGTCAGCCCTGTAGCCCCTTGCTACAGGGGAGACGGTGGGGGTCGCCCCTTACACAGACAGCCCCTGCTGTCGGTAAGCTGAGCGAG
>MNXM01000001.1 GCA_001872605.1 Armatimonadetes bacterium CG2_30_59_28
TGTTTTCATTGGTGACCCTCTTTGCCAACGCATGGAGTGAGCAGGACTCATTGCCCATTCGTCAAACGGCCTGGTATGTCAAGGAGCGGCCGACCTTTTCAGATGCCCTGGCCTTGGTCCGACGCCACCTATGGCAGTCCATGACTTTTTGCACGTCCACCTCAAAACACGATGTGCATAAATCCTTGCGCATTACGGTAGACCGCCTTACAGAAGGGATGTGCTATGCTTACTGATTGGATAAAGTCCAGCTTAGAATGCGAGATGCGTTGATTGGAGCCCACTAACAATGTCGGAGCCCCCAATCACTTTGCAGTCCATTGCACTCGAAAGGATGTCGGCAAACCATGCGAAAGCTCATGCTTATGCTCTCTCTCCTCGGTCTGTGCAGATTCGCCACCGCGCAGGGATTGGTGGATGTCCGCAATGTGGATGATGACCCTGAGAAGGAAATCATCGTCGACAACCCGTTCTATCGTCTGGTGCTCAAGGCTTCTACGGGTGGCACCGGGATCAGCCTGAAGCCCAAGCCGACGAACACGGAAATGGTCATTCCGCGCGACGGAACTGGGCTGTTTGCCGACGCTCTCTGGCAGCAGGGAATGGGTGGCGACTGGCAGGACGCCTACAGCTACACGGTGGACAATAACACACCTGAAGCAGCCCAAGTTACCTTTACTTTGCGCGGTCGGACTGGCAATACACTGCGGTGGATTACCATCCGCAAGTCGATCAGCGTGCAGAGGGACAGCCCGGTGATCGCTGTGAAGGTACGCGTCGAGAATGAACAAGCCTCGATGGAGGCGTTCCGCCTCGGCTACTGGGCACACCAGCAGATTGGCGCGATGAACCAGGACAACGCGCACTTCATCCCCACAGCGAACGGGGTGAAACAGTTCCTGGTGTCCGGTTCCTCCAGCACCCAGGAGAACTGGATGTACGACGCGGCGCGTGGGTGGATTGCTACCCGGGCTGAAGATGGAACCGGTGTCGCGTTCCGCTTGGATTACTCTCGACTGCTCGCTTTCTACCAGTGGCTGAAGGGGACCATGCAAACGGTGGAATGGCTGTACCGGTCGCAGGAGATTCCCAACGGTGGCGCATTCGAGACCGAGTACCAGTGTATTCCGTTTTGCGGCTTGCCATACGTAGACGGAGTCGGCGACGCCGTTGTGGGCGCCATCGTTTTCGACCGGCAGCCGCAGCCCGGGAAGTCCGGCCCCGCCCACGTGGCCCTTTTGGGCGGGGAAAGCAAGACCGCCGTCGACTTGGAATGGAAGCGACTGCCCGAAGAGAAGTGGATGTCTCTCAAGGCGACGACGGCAGACCTCAATCCCGGTCACGTGGAGAACGTCGGCTTCGAGCTGTTGCCGCCGCAGGAAGGCTCATACATCCTCCGCTGCAGGTTGTCCCGCGGTGGGAAGTCGGTCGGCGTGCTCGAACGGTTGCTGAACCTGGGGACGCCTTCCGGCCGCTACGCGATGGACCCGGAGGCAGAGCGGATTGGCGACTCCGGAGAGAAGTCGGGCGCGCCAAAAAGGGGGCAGTTGTCGAAACGGATCGAGGACAAGTGGCTCTATGAGGGGCAGGCTGTGCAGCACGTGTCCCTGCTGAAGGATGAAGAGGTTCTCTTCCGGGAATGCCGACGACGCGCATCGACCTGAAGGATGTCGGTGACATGTGGATGGTTCAGCAGTCATTGGACCTCCCCAAGCACGGCATCGGCGGAAAGAAGCTGAAGGTCACTTTCCATGTTCTACGCACGGAGGGGGACGACGCAGGCAAGTATGACATGGTGTTGCGTCTTCGCCCATGGAAAGACGGCGGCGTCAAAGGAGACGCTGTGGACGCTTAGGTATCCTGCCCGAAGAACATCTGGATGACCGGCAAGTGCGAGATGCTCGTGGACCCCTCCCTCGACCGCGTCGATGTCCAGATTTTCGGCGTCAAGACCGAGACGCTGTACGTGGATAGCTTCCTGATTGAGGCCGAGAGGTGAAGCAGGCCCGACGCCTGCGGTTGATGACTACCTCAGGAGGTCCATTCCCATGTTCTGTCCAGACTGCAAGTATGAGTTCGCTCCGCATACCCGGCGGTGCTCTGATTGCGGCGCGGACCTTGTCGAAGAACTGCCGCAGCAACCCCCCGTGGCGCGGCTGCCTGTCGGAGGAAGAGTCCCAACGGAAGCGGATGAGCTGGTCACGGTCTCCACCTCCAACCTGCCCGGCGCCGTCGCCATGGCTCGATCACTCCTCGACGCGACCGGCTTCTGGCATGAGTGCGAGGGGTTGGCATTATACCACTTCGGGTATGCCACGCCGGTGGTCATTCGAGTGCAACGGAGGGACCTCAGCGAGGTCAAGGAGTTACTGAGCGGTCTGGAGTCCGTAAGTCCGAACAAGCTGGGGGGCATGGTGTAGGTCGCTATTGCGACTTGTGTTACTCGCGCGAGGTGGAGACCGGGAGCGAATTCGTCGCGACCTGGTACTCCGCTACCGATTGCCCGTTGACCAGGCGTTCCTGGATGATGCGCTCCAAGCCTTCGGGAGTGCAGCCACGATACCAGGTTCCTTCCGGGTAGACTACGGCGATGGGCCCGCCGAGGTAGATGCGCAGGCATTGACACTTAGTCCGGAACACTCCGCCGCGGTTTGGCTCGACCAGCGCCGGTTCAGTGTAGGCCGTGTGCTGCAGGTCGAAAACGCCAGGTCCCACCGCTTCCCGGCCGCGAGCATCCCCAGCTCGTCCGGGGAGGCGTTCACGGACAAGTCCCCAAGTTGCAGTGACGCTCCTGCAGTTTCACTGCTGCAAATCAGTCCTCCAACATGCGAAGGATGTGTCGCGCAAGGTTTTCGTTGATTTCGCGATGACGGGGAACAGGCTGACACACCCCTGTGCGGGGGTTCTGATACCAATCGTGGCGATGCCCGTGGCGGATGAGCATGCCTCCGTTCCCCTCGATCTGACGGATGAGGTCCACGCGTTTCATGCCAGTTGAAGCTCCGCAACACGCCGCACGCTTGGAATGCACCCTCCCGAGAGCTCCTCGAACAGGTCTCTCAGGTTCTCCTGAAGCTCATCCAGCGTCTCCCCCTGGGTGAGATAGTCCGGGAACTCTTGCAGGTACCCAAGCCACATTTCCGCGTCCTGCCAGTAGACATACTCGATTGTCTTCACGGAAACATTCCTCCCAGCACCGTTGCCAACTGTCTTGACGTAGTGGTCATTCTACACTTCACAGAGCGTCTGGTCAACGCTCGCCCGTACCCCTCATTCCTCACGACAATACTGTACTGCCCCATCTGCATTACACGACAGCAGCGAATACTTGAGCGTCAACGTCTGGTTGGTCTGCCACTCCTTCGGGAGCTGGATGACGACGCGATCCCAATCGTGCTCGCCTCCGTAATGATCGGTGCTGTGGTCACGAGTCAGCAGGACAGGGAGAGGTTCTGACAGTACGAGCAGATGTCCCTTCCCACTTGCGTTGGTAAGGAAAACTCCCTTCGTGGGCGCGCCGTCCTCAATCGCTTCCCCTTGCTGATTGAGCAGCTTCACCTGCAAGCCTCCGGGCTTGACCTCCGGCAGAGGATAAGGGATCCCTTCGCTCAGTCCTTTCAAGGAAATCGGCGCTGTTGCGGTGACGGTCAGCTCGCAAACGATGCGGTCATCCAGGAAGCGGTATTTCCGCGCATAGGTCAGAGGTGTATCGTGGATTTTGCCAGTCATCTCAACCGTGGCGTTGTCGGTGTCGAACTTGCTCTTCGTGTCCCAGTACCACGGCCACTCGACCTTGCCGCTGTCCAGCGTCGCCAGCAAAGTGTTAGCCTGGCCCGCGCTCCAATTCTTCGACAGCAGGGAAACGCCAAACTCCGGCGACCAAAACAGGCACAGTCCGTCGTTGTGAGGAAATTGGTGATTGCATTCTTCTGGTCGTGTTCCAGCCTGCCACAGTCCATAAGCCACGCCGCCGTAGAGGAAGGCGTAATAGTCCTTCCGCTTCACGCAGAAGAATTCGTTGTCGAAGTTTCGCGTGAAGGATTCCATTTCCTCGCACGGCAGCTTTCCCGGGAGGAACTCGTTGCTGAAATTGCGGTAGTTTGCGAAGAGGATGTCGAACGCTCCGCTTGCCCTCCCAACATTGGACTTTTCGAGGTCGAAGTAATTGGCCGGGAAGTAGGCCATCACCTCCCGCAACCGCGATTCCGCAGCTTTGCGCGACTCAGCATCAAACGCGGGTCGCGCGTACGCCCATGCCAAGTGGTCGGGGAAACGGACTCCTGCTTCGGGAAGATGCCTCGCCATCGGTCCCAGTCCGGCGCCATATTGTGGTGAGGTCCAGTCGCCGGGAGTGCGGTGGCAGTAACCGCTGCTTCCGAGCCACGTCCCGTCAGGCTCCGGAGTGATCGTGTGGTTGAAAAGCCGGTAGCAGCGTCGCAGCGATTCGAGCACATCAGAGTCTTTTGTCTGATGATACAGGTAGGCGAGATAGTGTCCGGTGATGCCGTTGTAGGTCGCGTCCGGCCCACTTGCTTCCGTCATGTACCCGGCGGCTCGCTGGCCGTGGTTCCAGAGGGCGCAGGAGGTGAGCCAGTGAAGGTTCCGCAAGATGGCTTCTCTGTAGGGCGCCTCACCCGTGCCCTCGTAGTACCGCCACAGTCCGGCAAGAAGGACAGTCCACTGATTGACGCATCCGCCCACCGGTCCGTACAGCATTCGATCGGTGAGCCGTTGCTGCCCCGCGTGCCAAACCTTCTGCACTTCAGGAGGAACGTCCTTGTAAACCAGCGAGAAAGCCCCGCTTTGCGAGTGGCACAACGTAAACGCATGGATGCCGTAGTAGTAGGTGTTGTCTGGATTGCAGAACTCTCCTTCCTTCATCACCATCTGATCCAGCAGAACGCCAATGATGACGCGATGAAGGAGATTCCGGTCGTGGTAGTAGGGGTTGCAGTCCGACTTCAGCCAGTAGAGCGCAGCGATGTCTTTGGTCAATCCGGCATACTCCTCGCGCCCGTCGCGAGTGTAATCCGCGAGGGGATTGTCCTCACGGGCATTCCTCTTCTCGTCTTTCCAGCACCGGATGGATCCAAACCAGGCACTGTGCGGATCGAGGCACTGCTCAGAGAGAATTGCCGGAAGTGCGGAGAGGACTCCGTAATGGCCAAACAGCAACTGGCTGCGCGCCGGCTCCTTGAGCAATGCGGCTTCATAGTCCTTCAACGGTTTGACTTCGACCTGGTAGTCTGAGGCGGGTCGTTTCTTCCACTGCTGCAATAGTCGCCACGCAGCGGCCTGGTGTTTGTGGAAGCAGATGCTGCCGTCCGGCATCACATCCACACTGGCGCGGATGAACTTGGCCGCGTCTGCAGTCGGGCAGAGGATGATGGGGTATCCCTTGAAGTCGAGGCGATAGCCCGCGCCGCGCGCCGAGAGCTTCCAGACGTGTTCGTCTCCCGAGGGCAATGCGACTTCGGCTTGCATCGTGTCCTTGTTGAGGCGGGACTTCTCCGTTCCCGATTCGTCGGTGAGCACGAGACTCTCCAGCTTGTCCGAGGCGATGATCGGCAGCTTCCTTAAACCGGGAGGAAGGTAGACGTATGTGTCGGCGAACTGTTCCTTCTGCCCCGCAAGCCATTGGAGGTGACCGAAGACACCGAAGTCGAGTTCAGGAGTGGTGGAGATTTCAACCTGCGCGCCACCCCAACCGTGAACGATCACCTGATACACGCCGGGCCCCGCGGACTCGACACGGAGGCTTTTCTCCTCCCACGGAACCGGCTTGATCACTTCGCCGGCGAACTCCTCGCGGAACAGCAGGTTCTCTTCCGGGTCGAATACGCGTATCATCGTCGGACGCGGATACCGGTCACGAAGGGGATCGTACCATTTCACCTTGAGGTCGAAGTCAACTCCGGAGTGGTTGACGAGATAGAACGTCAGCCCATCGTTGAGGGCGAACGGCCCGGTAAAAGGCTTTGCCGACGCGGCGGTTCCCAATGAGATGGCAGTTGTCAGCATCAAGAGAGAAGTTCGCATAGCCCGTGACTCCCTATGGTCAATTCGTTTCCACTCATCAATTGTCTTCGGCCATTGTTGCGCAAGGACGGTCCCGACGGGCGTTACAGTCAAGCTCCCGAAAACATCATGACATTTAGGGCACCGTGGACGAGCATTCCCGGGAGCAGTCTTCGGGTCCGGTAGTAGTAGTAGAGGTAACCGAGGCAGAAGCTGACAAAGGCTTTCGCGCCGAAGGCATTGCACACGGTCCGGATCGGCTCAGGATGACGCACCGTCAGGTGGGTAAGCCTGATCGACGACGTTGATTCTGCCCCGGCGCGTGAATGCATGTGAACTCGACATGCCGGAATCAGGCTGACATGCTGACGAAGGTCCCATCTACGGACCGGCATTCTCTGTTGCCTCCGGAGACAGCTTCTCCAGTTTCACATCGTCGAACCAGACCTGGTTCGCGGCGTCGCCGCTGTTGTAGAGTCCCAGGCCGAACGTGAAGTCGGCTTTTTCGTCCACGGCACAGTTGACGACAAACTCGCGAGCGAAGCATCGCCAGTCCCGCGCCGGCTCCAGCCGCTTCTCCCAGATCGGGAGTTCCTTCTGGCCATACGTGAACGTCCAGACATACGGGGACTCCTTCCCGGTGTTAGCCCGGCACCAGAACGACAGGCGGTAGAAGGCGCGCTTGTCGGTGACCGGCACGTTGCGCACAACGCCGGCCAGATTTGTGATGCCCTTCGCCGTCATGCTCTTCTCTCCGCCTCGTCTCATGGTGGTGTCGAGCGCCACGGTCGCTCCCTTGCTCCACCAGTGATAGGTGAACCAGTCCTGGCAAAGCGGTTCAGGCTTGTCGGCGTACTTGGCCATATAGCCGGTGATCCGCGGATTCCGGGCGGCCTCGATGATCCGTTCCCGGTTCTCGTTGTTCGACACCATACGGTCAACATTGAAGCCGTTCTGCAATGCGGTCAGGGTGCGCTGCTGTTCTGCGTCCTGTGGATCATACGCTTGCTCGAAGGAACCATTGGAGAGCAGATTTTGCAGGGGTCTGTCTTTCGCAAGTAACAGAAACCGTTCTCTGTTGGCGAAGGGCCGCATGGCCAGATGTTTCTCGTCGATGGTCTGCCAGTATGCGGCCGTTGCAGCAGACCCACGCTGCTGACTCCGAGACTGGGTGACCGCCTCGCAAATCCTCAACACATCTGCTTCCATGTCTCCCCATTTCATCGTCGGATCCTGCTGCCACCAACTCACCCACGGACGCCAGGGTGTGGCGGCAATACAACAGTAGTTCACAAATGGTTCCAGCGTGTCGCGATAGACCCGGCAGTCCTCCTGTGCCTTGTAGAACCGCGAGATGGGTTCGAAGATGCTCTCTGCATCCTTATCTGATGCGATGTTTAGTGTAGCGGCGGACTCGGGTACGCGCCCCCGCAGGTCCATGAAGGCCCGGTACTGTTCCCAGTAGTATCGGCCATAGCGGAAACAGCGGGTTGTGAGGTCCACGCGCTTCCTGTTCCCTTCCCCCTCGGCGGTGCGGTTGGCGTCGTCCAACGCCTGAGCCATGATCGTGAAGTCCTCAGGCTGGGCGAACTTGAATTGATAGTCCCCCGGTTTCCACCGTGTGATGTTCCATTCGGTGGACGTTCGGCGGCGTTCGTAGATCTTCTCTGCCTGAGCGAAGTAGCGCGCCATGGCCGGCGCGGAGGACGACCCGTAGCAGTGCTGGTAGTAGTCGGCCAACAGTGCGTCCACGTCCGCGTCCGTATTCCAGAGCAGGTTGTTGAAGACCCACATCCGCGCTGCGTCCTGGGACCAGGGGATGTAACCTTCGCCCTTGAAAGCGCGGCATCCGTGGTCTCTCGCCCACCTCAGGAAGTCCTGCATCGCATGGGGCCACTGGTTCGGGATCACCCAGCCCGCGCCGTAGAGCCACTGGTAGATGCCGAACTGCTTCACCTTGTCCTGCCACACTGAGTATGCCTTGTTGGTGTTGCCTTCGAAGTTCATGCAGAAGGCGATCGTGTTGTCTTCCAGGGGGAAGCTCGGAGGCTTGTCCACCGCCTGATAGGGTAGGAAGGCCACCTGCTTGTTGGCCCACTTCTGCCGGATGCCTTTGGCCACCGCGTTCACATACGCGTAGTAGACGTCCGAGAGTCCGCCGGGGAGAGTCTTGGCGCGTGCGAGGTCCGTCTCCGAAAAGGAATCTCCGTCATTGACCGTCACAGAAACGGACACGGCGTCCGGCCGCCCAGTGAACCATTCGTCGGCGTACTCGATCGTGCGTTGGACGACACCCGGCTCACTGAACGTCGGCTGCCAGCGCCCCCCAATACCGGCGGCAGGGATGAAACGCTGACCGCGGTGGATCGGGTAGAACTCCGGGTTCGTCTGAGCGAACCGGGCTGGGTCGAAGATGCGCATCTGGTTATGATGGTATTGGTAGCGGTCGGTTCGGCCGTTGTCACCCAACCAGGAGGTGATATCGAAACCGGCGGGATCGCTCCAGACTCGCAACAGGAAGTCCGGCCCCGGGTTCAGCACGTACAGGTCCTTCGGGATCGCCAACTTCTCCAGCGGCTCGTAGATTTCGCCCAGTTCACCCGGTAGAACAAGCCGCAGACCCGCGTAGTTCATCAGGAAGAACCACGCACCGTACAGGGCTCCGGTGCCCGAGGCCCCGACAACGTGCAGGTCCGAGCCCTTGGTCGCAATCAGGAATCCGTGGGCGTCCGCCTGTTTGAGTTCGGGGAATTCACTCTCTGGCTCCCCCTCGAACCCAACCACGATCCGGGGCCGCCGCTGGGTCTCCGCCTCCCCTGGCGCGCCGGCAGCAATCTCGACCAAATCCACCTCAGTCAGGAACAGACGGTTGTCCTCCGTCTGGCTGCCGCTCAGGCCGATGATGAGCGTGGCGTTGCTGTTCTTCGGGTTGTCCATGAGAAAGGTGGTCTCATGCAGACGCCAGTCGCGCGAGGCAGGGAGAACCTCGATGAGGGGTTGCGCCAGGTGAGCGACGCGCACGACTGCCTGCGCCGGCGAGGGAAATATCATCTTGTATTGAATGGACAGCTTGTAGCGCACGTCCCGCTTCAGGTTGAGGGGGAGCACAACGCCGGCGATTGCTCGCTCCGGGTTGGCGCCTCGGATGATCACGCTGTAGCTACCTTTCCGGTCCCTCTCCCGTCGCGTAACCTGCACTCCAGTGTTCGGGTTGTGATAGGCGCGCCATTCACCCGAGATCGACTCCCACCGGTCGTCAGCCCGCTTGGGCAGCGCCGGTTGCTGGAACAGACGGTTGGGGATGAGACCTCCCGCCGGTCCCTCTGCGAGCTTGGCGCCGGTGATCTTCTCCAGCCATTTCCTGAGGGTGTCGGCCGCATTCCTGACCTGCATCGTCTCATATCGGCCATCGGCGTCGAACGGTGGCTTGCCGACAACCACGTCGGGCACACGGCCAGCCTTGACGTTCACCAGGGTCATCTGCTCTGGCGATTCAGTCACAACCGCGTCACGGCTCAGAAAGACCATGGGGCGGTTCGGCTTGGCGTCTGCGACGCGAACACTGAGGTCATGTGCACTGCATAGTATCAGGATCGCGCCAACGGCCACCCATCGGTTGCCTCGATGCATCCCATCTTCTCCTTGGCCCACGCGAGGGCCGTCAGAATGACCACGTCCGGGGTGTCGAGTGAAGAGCAGGGAAGGCATTGTCACTCCACTTTCAGACTCGCCCCGCAGTCGAACCACACCTCGTCACCCACGCCGTATTCGTAGATCGTCCAGCGACCGTTCACGCCGATGTCGTCCCTCAACTTCTGCGCGGGGACCTCGTCGCGGAGGACCACATCGTTGATCCCGGCAATGTGGAGGTTGCCCCACGCCTGGTACGGAAAGCCCATGACTCCGTGGACCTTGTAGTCCACGCCCGGTTTGCCGTTCTCAAGGTGGCCGCCGTTGTAGAAGCAGTCGCCGTAGTCGAAGCGGTCGCCGACCTTCACCAACCCCGCGAAGGGCATATTGACCTCCGGGCCGTTCTTGATGAAGCCGTCCCGGAAGTCGACTGCGATACCCTCTCCGATGTTGCCGGAGGAATCGAGGGTCAGGAGCGTCCCCGTCTCACCCACTTTGCTGCATGCCTCGACACTGTAGCTGCTCATCCGCTCACCGAAGTTGTTGATCACGATGCGGTTGCCCTTCAACGTGTCCGGCGGCGGGAGCTTGCCTTCCAAGGTGACTACCCTCTTCTCCCGATCTACCTTGATGATCTTTGCATGCTGCGGCAACGGAACCGTCACCTGCAGCTTCCCGGCAGACAACTTGCTTCCCGCCACAAGGCGAAGGAGAGTGACCTTACCACCGCGTTCGCGAATCAGACCGAACTTGCCCGTCAGAGAGAACTCGCCGCATTTGAGCGAAGCCCGTTCCGAGCCATTGGCCAGGATAATGTCCCGTCCACTGGGAACGGTGACCTCCAGGGCAATGGGCGCGTAGTAGCTCTTCCCGACAGCCTGCACCGGGAGCCGCTTGATCCCGCTGATGAAGCGCTGGTTGAGATACGGCTCCAGTACGGTCACAAACTGAGATTGGAGCACAGGCGGGACGCCAGCGCCACGCGAGAAAGGCAGAACGCGGTGCGGGATCGCCCATTGCAGCACGTTCTTGTCCGGGGCGATGGGCGCGCCACCGCGCGCAGTGATCAGCTCTGTGTCATCCATCGGTACGAAGTTCAGTCGCAGGTGAAGATTGTCATCGGTCGCGTAGGGGATGTCCACGCTGGTGAGTGGCTGCATCGGCCCCCGTGCCACGTCACGCAGGAAGCAGTACGGGTCCCAGCGATCAACTCCACTGGCGTCCTTGTAGTGTTTGCCGTACTCAACATCCTCCCCCGCCAGCGTCCCTTTAGCTTGCCGAACGAGTTCGGCGCCCTCCACCGTTACCGAGTTCTGCGTGTAGCCTCCGTGCCAGCTTTGCAGGTGGTCGTTGCCTCCGGTGACGCGGAAGACATCCACCGCATACCAATGCTCCTGGTCGATGTCCACCAGCGCCACCATGCGGCGGTAGTCGGTGACATTTGGCCCCTTCTCGCCGCGGGGCTGGTTGATGCGGTAGGGGCGCTTGGAAGCTTCCATCACCTGCACGCCGTTCTCTCCGGGAGACCACGCTGTGATCGAGCCAATCACCGTTGAGCACGGCTTTTCATCGCGATCCACGACGACCGTGTTGTGAGTGAACAGGCTCCATTCCCATGCAGGGGCGAAGTTCCACGACTGCGGGTAGCCGATGTTGGGAAGCAGGTCGCGCCCGAATCCATGCAGACCCAGCATCAGCGGATCGTAGTGTGCGTGCCCGCGCAATCCACCATAGAAGAGCGTGGCGTCGCGCTGATCCTTGCCCCTGCTGCTGCGCAGGACGCCGAGACCGTAGCCATCAATGAATTCCGAAGGTCGACCGCCCAGGCCGTAGAAGGGCTTGCGGCTGACATCCGTGCCGCCGACGTCGCCCACGCAGATAGTGAATGGACCATCCAGAGCGCGAATAGCCGGAGCGTACGCATTGCTGTAGGCAAGCAATTTTTCGTTTTCGCTGATGTCCGGGTAGCGCTCCCAGCCCGGCGCGTTCGGCGACAAAGTGCGCAGCCGCTTCAGAGCGGCCGCGCAACGGATGAAGCCGGATCGGGCGGAGTTGTAGCTGGTGGACTCATAGCTGGATCCGTCTTTGTAGAACTGGTTGCCCACGGTAATCAACCGCCCGCCACCATAGTAAAGCCATTCGAGGCAGTCCTGGCTGTTGGGTTTCTTTTCTCCGAAGTCGTTCATCATTAGCGATAGCGTCGCCATCGCTTCTTCGGCCCAGCCGGTATTGGGAAGGATGCGACCGTCCAGCAGCGCCTGGATGCCTGCCCGGAACAGACGATCCTCGATATACACCTTCACATCGTCAATGGTCTTGATCTCCGGGACGTGCTTCTGCGCGAAGGCCAGCAGTTCCGCGTCGCCGTCCATCGCTTCGCTAATCTCGTCGTAGCAGGTCGCACTGGCGACGAGAGCGCCGCAGGACCACACCACGTCGGTGATCATTCCCGACCCGTGGTTGTATCCGGGCAGGTACGTCCGGTCTTTGCGGTCGGTTGAGTTGGGGTATTCGAAGGCTTCTTTGAGTAGACACACCGCAGCCTTGTGAGCGTACCGCCTGTCGCTGGTGGCGAGGTACGCATGTCCGAACGACTTAATCGCCGGCTGCAGCATCGTGTTATAGGCATAGTGCGCGTACAGCCCGATGAAGTGGAACTTCTGGCCTGCCCGGTTATACCCGCGGCCATCGTCGGCGTACGGGCCGGTTGTCATGTCACCGGAAACGAAGTCGTTGCTGGGGTAGGTCTCTCCGCCGATGGGACACTTGAGCTTGTACGGCATGGTCTCCACATCGACAATCCACGGGTAGAACGCGTTCGCCTCGTAAATCTTCTCAGCGTGGACAGGGCAACCGGTCTTGGGAGTCCGGAAATTGTCATTGCCCACCGTCGTGCATCGCAAAATTTCGGTTGAGGGCATCATCTGCCAAAACCAGTCGTCCGACTTCTCCACCCACCTCTCCGCCGGGGCATTGCCCACCCCTGCGGTAAACGGGCGCGAGTCGCCCTTCATCGCAAGGTTGACGAACCCACTCGATCCCTTCAACTCAGCGATCTTCTCCGACGTAAGCAGCGTGCGTTGCGTTTTCACAGGTGCATCTCCAAACGCAAGGGTGGCAAGGGCGAGGGACAGAATGATGACGGAATGGATGATGAGATGGAACATGGTGGACTCCCGACAATCACTGTAATCGCGCATCCGAACTGCAATATTCTGCACCGTTTGGGAGGTGAATGTCAAACGATAGTTTCGGGTCCTAAAATTCCGGCATAAGAACAATCCAGGCATGAGATGCCCACGATTTCATATCGGGGGAGTATCACGTTCTCGCTACAAGTTCGTATCCTCCTCCGTGGTTTGGCGACCTTCCCATTCAGACCGGAGGTCGGAATGGGAAGGTCACCAAACCACGGAAGTAAGAGAAAACCCCGCATGTAGGTTGGTTGTGATAAGTAGGTGGTCAAAAATACTGTCCCATAGTTCCCGAAAAGATAGTGGGGGGTTATGCTATTTGACAGTTTGATTCGGTAATGGCAATCCCCCCGGACTTGTTCCGGGGGAAGGTTAGGTTCGCGCTACAACCCGGACGCCGCGCAACCCCTTCTTCAATCCCCCCGGACTTGTTCCGGGGGAAGGTTAGGTTCGCGCTACAACCCGGAC
>MNXM01000240.1 GCA_001872605.1 Armatimonadetes bacterium CG2_30_59_28
GCGAGGGAGAAAAGACTATCCTTTTCGCGCAAACTGACAGTTTGCGTTACGAGCGAGCCGGCAAAGTCGGGGTCGCGTTTGCAGAACGACAGAATGGCGTCACGCAACGCGCCGCGCGCGTCGTCGGCCTTCGCTCCCGGTTTCGCCAAGGTCAACTCCAGCCACGGAGTCACGGCTTTCTCTGCCAGGCCGATCTCGCCGGAGCGCAGCAGTTCCTTGACTCGTTCGCTTGCTGCACCGGGGTCCTTCGCAGGGCGGGATGCGAGATACTCGGAGAAAGCCTTCTCTTTCGTCGCGGGGTCTACGAGCAACGAGTTGGCGCACTGCCATTGCAGCCACTTGGCTGCCGCGGTATCCTTCTTCGCGAGAGTGGAGGGCAGGCCAACGAGCGCCTCCGCATCGCCTGCTGATTGCAGGAACGCCGCGGGGTCGGTTGCGCTCCGCCGGCGGAGTTCCTCATACCGCGCCAACGCGGAAGCGACGTTGGATTCCTTCCCCTTCTTCGCCCCCGACGCAATCTCCTCCGGCGCCGACGGCAGAGCGATTTCGTCCAGGAAGATGCCCGACAGCGCGGCCGCGACGCCGCGGTCTTTCTGAATGCGCACCTTCAGCTTCGTCGGCCCGGCAACGCCGTAGACTTTGTAGACCCCATCGCCAAAAGCGGAGACATGACTGGAGCACACGAGTTCATCTTTCTCGTCGCGGATCAGAACCCGCTGCGCACGGGGTCGGTCGGTGTTGTGGTAGTCCCAGTCGATGAAGTAGAGGGTGAGCCGGTGCAGTCCCTCCGGGATTTCGAGAGTGGCGATGAGGTCCGGGCCTTTCCCGTCGAAGGGATGGGTTTCCCCGTGATCGTCCCAGGAAGCATACTGTCTCCGACCCTCCAGCGGATTGCGCAAAGCCCGCGGGTCGTCGGTCACCAGCTCGTCAATGGGTATCCAGTGGCGGACCGATTCCTTGGGATCGCCGGTTTCCACTTCGTAAAAGAATTCGCCCTTCCAATCCGTCCACACCGGCGAGGTGGCGGCGAAACCGGTTTTGCTCTCCTTCCACCGCCGCTTGGGCAGCAACCTGCCGCCCACCACGTCCCGCGGCGACTCCATGGCGCACAGCACAAAACACTCGTTGCCGTAGCGCCCCAGCCAGTCGCCACGTGTGGCGCAGTCTTCGCCAAGATAGGTGATGCGTGATGCGTGATGCGTGAGACTGTGAGCGTCGGCGTCTCCATTGCCGCGATCGCGTGGAGAACATGCAGCCTCTCTTTTGCCACCGGAAAGGCGGAAGCAAACCAACAACTGCCGCTCTGCCCTACCGCATAGGCGCGGTTCCACAGGCTTACGCGGGCGAGCGAGGCGTTGGCTTCGCTGCGGAAGCGGATCAGTTCCCAATTCCAGAAGGGAAGCTCGTGCAGGTGAGATTCATGGGCGCGAACGGGCACGCCGGCGGCGTATTGCAGAACGGCGAAGCCTTTGTCCAGGTTGCTTCCCCAGCCGGCGCGGTCGGACTTGTACAGCACGCCCGCAACGTAGTCGGTGTCCGGTTGGATCGCCCCCAGGGAGGAGTCGAGGGCGATCCGGCCCTTGGTACGATTGGCCGCGATGGTGAAGGACACCGGGGAGACGCCTGGCAGCGTTGGTTCAGGAACAGTGGCCATCCCGGCAGCGGCGTTAAAGGGCGCGGCGGGATTGTCCAGCGTCCATCCCGAGTTGGTTACCGCTTTACTATCCATGAGAGAAAGCAACGGCACAACATTATCGGCCTGGCTGATCCATTCTATCTGAGGGCTTACTCGCAATTTCCCGATGGGCGCATCGTGGAAAAGCTGCACGAGGAACTTGAGTTACGCCGTCTGTCCGGGCTGCACAAACCACGGATTCGCGGCATCCGGTTCCACATAAGCCCACCGGGACACGTTCGCAAACTGCTCCGCGGCCCGCTCCAGCTCAAACCGCAGGTTCTGCTTAACGATCACAACGGAATGGATGGAGGTATTGCTGACACGGACAGTGACGCTGAGGTCGAGCACCGGCAGGCTGGCAGATGCAATGGACAGACTGAGGGAATCGCAGACAAGCCCGTCCTCGGCCGATACAGGTGGCAGGATACGCGAAGACGCGCAACAAAATGCGGACAGAGCGATGAAGACGCGGAACTGCTTTATCATGCGCTCTCCTCTCGCGAGAAGAGCCGCCACCCTCCGACTGGGTAGCGGGCAGGCCCTCCGGCAGGCGCGCCTATTGTGTGAGTGTGTGTCCGCACATCCCGAGAAAGCTCCTCAGCAAGTCCGGCAAATGCACAAAATCACTGCGGAGACGATGGCACAATTTGGGAATAAGCGCAATGCCTTCTGAAAATATTTTTTGGCGCCAAGTTGATCCGGCACACGGCGGCTCAGTCCGTGGCTGCGAGGCGCGCGGTTGTCTTCTGCATCTCCTCCGCGTCCCGTTCGAGTCCGCAGTTGGACCGGAGGAAAGATCGCGCCAGGAGCTTGAGGGTCGCCGCCTGTTGTGTGGTGGCGCTTTCGAGGTTCGTCAGGTGCTGCAACACGTTCTGATGGTGCAGCGTTATACTCGTTACGACTAAAAACACCCCCTCACCCCGACCCTCTCCCCCGATGGGGAGAGGACGCGAACCCAAAGGGTTCGAGGGTGAGGGGGAAAGGTAGATTTTCATCCGTAACGAGTATCGTTCCCTTTCAGTACTCTTCGTGTCTCCGTGTAAAGGCTCCGGGGCGCGCTGAACTCGATGAGCAGGTTGTCATCCGTGTTGAGCGGGACGGCGCCGGTGTAGGTGTCGATCTCCTCCGTCCCCAGCCGGAAGTGCGATAGCAGGTCTCCCGCCGTGAAGACGCCGACGCGTACCAGGTCGTCGGCAATCCGGGGAGCGGACATGCGGCGGACTCACAGAGTCCGAGCTGAAAGCGTAGACCGATGAACCAAGTGCCAGCGACAGTACCCGCGACCAACTCACTTCGTAGACCATCGCGATGAACCCGGAAATTGCGATACAGGAAAGAGGGATTGCGGTCGAACTCTCGGAGTTCACGTCGGTTCAATCCCCTCGTCGATCCTTGAAGAAGGCGCTGCGGGACACGCCCTTTGCCAGACACTTCACTTCGGCGGCTGCCTCCGTCACCTCGAGCGCGTTCCGATAGGTGCGTTTCTCGTTGGTGGTCACACCGACACTGATGGTCATGAGTGGACAGTCAACGAGGTTGCCTCGGCGGTCGCGTATCTGGGTTCTGCCATGCTCCAGGTCTTCTGGAGGGTAGAAGGTGGGAGCGAGATCGTCGAACTCGGAGAGGATCCGGTCTGCAATCGCGTCACACTCCGCGGGGACTGTGATGATGACAAAATCATCACCTCCGACGTGCCCCACGAAATCGGTCAGACTGCCACACTTTTCGACCGTATCGCACAGGAGGCGAGCGACCGTTTTGAGCACCCCGTCTCCTCGCTGAAAACCGTACTTGTCGTTGTACCACTTGAAGTTGTCGAGGTCGACGTACATGAAGGCGAAGGGCTCCTTCTTCTGAACTGCTTCGTCCAGGTTGAACTTGATGACCGCGTTGCCGGGGAGCCCGGTCAGGGGATTGACCTCGCGGTAGCGACGCGCCCGGCTCAGCATGCCCTTGACTCTGGCCACCAGCTCCGAGGGATTGAAGGGCTTCATGATGTAGTCGTCGATGCCCCTCTCAAATCCCTCGACGACATCATCGTCGTCGGTTCGAATACCGCTGACCATGATCACGGGTATCGAACTGGTGCGGGGCATCTTGCGGAGGATCGTGAACGCGTCATAACCGCTCATGGGACGCATGACGATGTCAAGGATGATGAGATCGGGGACTGTCCCCAGCGCTTTCTGAATGACCTCTTCGCCGGAGAATGCCGTGACAACGCTAAATTCCTCCGCCACAAGACGGAACTCGATGAGCCTTACGGTATCCTTGTCGTCATCACAAACCAGAATTGTTTCCCGTGACATCCTGTGCTAACTCCCGGACCCGTCGACCGTGCGCAAAGCCTCGATTGCGTACCGAGTAGCTTCTTGGAGTTCCTCCGTGGTGATGCAGGCGCCTTTGAAATCGCAGGACAGCAGCTTGTTCAGCGAGGCGAAGACCTCAGCCTGGCTCTTGCCCGCTTGACACCAAGCGTCGATGTCTCCCCGCAGCCGCAGACATCTTCTCTCGGGAATGGTCGCCACGTAATCCCGGATGCGGTTCAGCACACTATCACTCTTGGGGATGGCTTCTTCCCTCCCCGTGACATCGTTGAGCAGATGGTACGCAGGAGGGAAATGGTGGAAGGCAATGTTGATCTGGTTTGTGGAGCCGCCTGGCGTTTCGTAAATGATCGCGATGTTGGTGGACTTCCCCTTGTCATCTTCCCATTCCGACACCTGTTTCCGCAGGTTACCGAAGGCAACTTTCCCCTCCATCGGGGCCATCTGGTTTCCGAGCTCTTCCAGGAAGGACTTGAGGGTCGATTCTGCCGTATCACTCATTGGCCAGTTGCATCCTCATTGGTTCTGTTCAACATTCCAAACAACGGCTTGCGCCTGCTGTCATTGCTCACGGATACCTACCACACTCCGTCGCAGTACTTGCGACGCGGTGGAACATACCCCTATGGGTCGTTGGGTTGCTCCGGCTCCGCATTGCGAGAGACAGTGGAGGCGATCGCTTTGGCTGCTCTCATGATGGGTTCCAGCAGATCAATCGGAAGCGGGAAGATGAGGGTGGAGTTCCTCTCTGCCGAGACTTCCGTGAGCGTTTGCAGAAAACGGAGTTGCAGCGCCGGAGGATGTGCGCCAATGACTTCGGCAGCCTGGCCGAGTTTCTCCGACGCCTGGTACTCGCCTTCGGCATTGATAATCTTTGCCCGTCGCTCGCGTTCCGCCTCTGCCTGCTTGGCCATCGCGCGCTGCATGCCTTCCGGAATTTCAACGTCCTTTACTTCCACCGCGGACACCTTGATCCCCCAGGGGTCGGTGTGCTCGTCAATCACCGTTTGGAGTTCCTGGTTGATCTTCTCTCTCCGTGCAAGAAGGTCGTCGAGTTCGGCCTGCCCGATAACGCTGCGCAGAGTTGTTTGGGCAATCTGGAAAGTTGCCTGGATGAAATTCTCGACCTCGAGGATCGCATGCTCCGGCATAACCACGCGGAAGAACACGACCGCATTAACCTTCACCGGAACATTGTCACGCGTGATAACTTCCTGCTTCGGAACGTCCATCGTCACCACTCGCAGGCCGACGCGCACCATCCGGTCCACAATGGGGATGATGATAAATATCCCCGGCCCTCTTGTTTTGCTGATGCGCCCAAGCCGGAAGATAACCGCGCGCTCATACTCGGGCAGCACCTTCACCGCCGACGGCAACACAATCACCAGGAACAGAATCAGAATGATTGCTCCCGGTCCTAACGCTCTTGCCAGTTCGTCCATGACAGACCCTCCTCAACGATTATTGAATCCTTTTCACTTTCAGGTGGAGACCCTCCGACTCGACAACAACCACGCGTGCGTCTTTCTCGATATCTCCGTCCAGCGATTGCGCCCCCCAAAGCTCGCCATGCACAAACACCTGTCCGTCCGGACTCATGGCAGTGCGTGTTCTGCCCATCAGCCCCACCATTCCCTCCTGCCCGGTCACCACCCTTGCCTTCTGAGCCTTCAGACCTGCGCCGACGCAGAACGCGAAGAAGGAGGCGATGATCACAACGGTGGGAATGATCACCCTCCAGGGAACGCGTAGAAACGGGTACGCGGGGTCGACGAGCATAACAGACCCCAGCAAAAACGCGATGACGCCGCCCACGGTCAGCAGGCCCGCGCTGGGAACCTTGATATCGGCAATCATCAGCCCGATTCCAAGAAGGATCAGCGCCACTCCCGCATAGTTGATGGGCAGCATGGACAGGGAAAACATCGCCAGCAGCAGAGAGATGCCGCCCACGATTCCCGGGAAGATGGCCCCCGGGTTCATGAACTCATACACGATCCCCAGCATGGCGATGGTCATGAGGATGTAGGCAATCTGTGGATTGCTGATGGTCGCGAGGAACTGCTCCGACCATCGCATGGGAATCTCCTGCGTGGATGCGGAAGTCAAGTTCAGCTTCCGCGTCTCACCCATCACTTGAACGGTGGCGCCGTCGGCCTTCTTCAGCAAGTCGGTGAGACTGTTCGCGACATACTCGACAACCTTGAGCTTGAGCGCTTCCTCCGCTGTAGCGGCGATGCTCTTCCGGACGGCCTCCTCGGCCCACTCGATATTCCGTCCACGAGGTTTGGCCACCGACTTCACCATTGAGACGAGAATGTTCGTCATCTTCTCATCGAGGACCTCGCGGTTGCTCTTTCCGTTTGCAGGTTCGTTGCCTTCCTCTTTTCCCCCAGGCTGTTCCGGTCCCGCCGATACGGGGTGGGCAGCCCCGATCGAGGTTTCCGGCGCCATCGCGGCGACATGGCTCGCCATCGTGATGAAGACTCCCGCGGACCCGGAAATGGCTCCGCGCGGGGCAACGTATACGATAATCGGCACGCGTGAGTTGACCATGCGGGTGACGATTTCCTTCATGGAGGTCACCAGTCCCCCAGGAGTGTCGAGGACAAGCACGAGCGCCTCTGCCCCTTCCTTCTCGGACCGATCGATCCCGCGGAGAATGTACCGGGCGGTGACCGGGTTGATCACCTCGTCCTCCAAACGAATCACATTAACGGTGCGGGTGTCGCTACGCAGCAGAGAGCCGCTGAACGTGGTCAGGAGGATTGCCGCTGGCACAAGTCCAACAAACCGGAACAAGGGGCCGTGCGCGCCGCCTTCTCGGAACGCGCGCGCTTGTTCCGTGTGCGGTCGGGTATGACGACGCGCGCGGTGCATGGTTGCCTCTCTGTAATGTCTGTGGAACGTCATTTCGCGCAATGTTCCGTAGCCCCGGCGACGCTGTGTCCCAGACGTCGACGGGCTGCCTCTCAGCTTAATTTGACACTGCATATTCAGAATGCTAAACTAACCCCACGACGGGGGGCACTGGCAACCCATCCTACGGTCTGTTGACCTGCCACTCTGCACCCCTGTAAACAGTCGGCCGCGCGTGCCGTTCCTTAATGAAAACAAGCAATCGTGTCAGTAGCTCTACAGACAGTCCGACGTGCCCCGCCAGGAGACGACTGCCATCGGGCCGGGTGCGTCCATCGCAGCAAAGGACCGAAAAACTGCCGTGAAACAGACCGAACGGATTCCACCAAAATCCGACAGCCACCCTTGCCACAGGTGGCCATCTGTCACATCGCTTCCCCCCGCAGCGGATATTGAGTTGGGTCCAAACGGATCGATCCCCAGCCGCGTCCCGGCACTGTTGCATCGGCGTGACCCAGCACATGCTATTTCCTTTAGTTTACTGGAAGTACCCGGTGCCGCGAGATTCAGAGGCAGATTAACTGAATCTGAGATTGGTGTCAAGCCTTTCTCCTGCAAACGTGTTCTGTCGTGGAGACGGCGCTTCGGAGAGAGAGAACTTTGGGAGGTCCCGTGAGGTTTGCCGATTTCTACACATTCTTCGTGATTGTCACCTCTCTGTACCGAGTCTGGGTCAGTACACGCATTCCGGGGGTCAAGAAATCTCCCGGCGCCGTGAAGGCTCCCTTCACCTTCTGGGCGCTCACGATTGGCTATGTGGTGGTGGTGGCTGCGAGTGTTACGGAATATCTTCTTGTGCGTCGGGACGACAGCGGAAACCTCGCGGTATCAGTATTGGGGCTCGCCATCTACCTGTTCGGCATCGTCGGGAGAGAATGGCCCATTCGAGAATTGGCCCGCTTCTGGAGCCACCAGGTCGAAATCCGGAGCGATCACGAGTTGATTCTCTCAGGCCCGTACCGCCACTTGCGCCACCCCAATTACGCATGTCTTCTTTGCGAAGTTCTGGGGTTCCCTCTGGTCTCAAACTCCTACTTTGCTGTCCTGCTGTCGGCGATCATCTACATACCGCTCGTCCTCGTCAGAATACGACATGAGGAAGCCGCACTGATCGAGAAATTCGGTGACCGATACAGGGAGTACCGGCGCTGCGTTCCTGCGCTGCTACCCATGCCCGGACGGACAACGAGGGACATGGCTTCCCCGCCCATTCCACAGGGTGGGAAACTGTGGGAACATGATACGTCTCCCGGGGCAGGAGAGCCTGTCGCAACTGAGGATGTAACGGAGGGCACGTTGTGAGCCTTCGGCCTCCGCTCTCAGGTTTCGGACAAAAGATGGCCGCCCTGTCACCATTGTTGCGAGCGTGGAATGCTGTGGACCGGGCTTGTCACGCTTTTACCGGGACATCTCCTCAAATGGTGGCGCTGGAATGGGAATCCTCGCATCCGTCGGAGCCGTGGCAGCAGGAGCTTTGTCCTCTGCTGACCGGAACAGAGGAATGGCTGGCAGAGACCCAAGGGCGGCACTACCGCGAATGCCTTGATGCCCTCGTCGATGCTGCAGGCCCGGCCCTGTTCACCTGCGAGTGTGGGATCGCTCACGTGGTGTTTCCCATGCTCGAGGAAGGAAGAAGCGAGGGGGCCATTGTCTGCGGCGCGGTGCGAGTGGCAGCCGCAACAACAGATGAACTGAAAGCAACCGCGCTTCGCGCCGGTCTTTCGCGAAAAGACCTTGCTGGGAAGCTCGCCGCTCTCCGGGAGATGCACATTGAGGAACTGCTTTCCGAAGGGAAACAAATCTGGGATCTCGTGATGCGCCTGCAACAGGCAATGCGCCAGAACAGGACGGAGGAAGATTCAGACCCCTCCGTGGCTGTGAGTGAACTCCGCGAGCATAGCAATATCTCAGGAGACAATAACCCCGAAGAAACAACGAGAGGTTTGAGTAAAGGCGGGGACGGCTATTCGGAACACCCTCCGGAAGTACCTGTCGGCTCCACCCCTGAGCCCAGTGCACGGGACGATCCGCGTCCAGACAATGGAAACCAGAGAAGCAGGACAACTCGGCGCGTGGTGATCACCGGACTGGGTGTTGTGTCTCCCATCGGTATCGGGAAAGAAACATTCATTCAGGGATTGCGGGATGGGAGAAACGGTGTCGGGACCATCACACTTTTCGATCCATCCGACATGAGCTCACAGGTGGGGGGGGAAGTGAAGGACTTCGATCCCTCGAAGTACATGGACCCGAAGGCCGTAAAGCGCACCGGTCGATCAACGCAGTTCGCTGTCGCTGCAGCCAAACAGGCTATCCAGGACGCCGGGCTGAACTTTGAGGGAGCCGACATGAACCGCGTGGGGGTGATTATTGGCTCGGCTGCTGGCGGTCTGGAGTTTGGGCAACACCAGGTGGAGCGCTATATCACTGGAGGGAGTAAGGGCATTAGTCCGTACCTCTCGATCATCATCTTTGCCGGAGCATGCTCCAGCGAAGTTTCCATGGAATTGCGGGCCAAGGGGCCCAGCATCACCGTTTCCACGGGGTGTGCTGCGAGTAATGATGCTGTCGGATACGGATTTCAGTTGATTCGAGACGGCAAGTCCGACATCGTGATAGCGGGAGGCACCGAGGCGCCTATCTTTCCTGTAATGCACGCGTCATTCTGCGCCTTACGCGCGCTTTCGACGCGGAACCATGATCCAGACCACGCCAGTCGCCCATTCGATCAGGAACGAGACGGCTTTGTCATTGCCGAGGGTTCCGCGCTCGTGGTGCTCGAAGCATTGGAGCACGCGCGGGCGCGAGGGGCTCGGATTTACGGGGAAATCCTTGGGTACGCGGCCACTGGAGACGCTTTCCACATGACACGTCCGTCACCCGACGGCGCCGACGCCACTCGGGCCATGCAGCTTGCGCTGCAGGACGCAGATATCCTGTCATCGGAGGTGCAGTACATCAGCGCCCACGGCAGCGGAACCCCGCTCAACGACCGTACCGAAACGGCTGCCATCCGGTCGGTCTTCGGCAAGCGCGCGTACGATGTTCCCGTCAGTTCCATCAAGTCGATGCTGGGGCACTCCATCGGCGCCTCCGGCGCTTTTGATCTGGTCGGCATTCTCCTGGGGATGCAGGCTTCGATGCTCCCCCCAACCATCAACCTCGAACGTCCCGATCCCGAGTGCGACCTGGACTATGTCCCCCAGCACTCCCGGGAGAAGTCCTATGAGGTTGCGCTGTCCAACTCTTTTGGGTTCGGCGGGAAGAACGCGTGTATTGTTGTGACGAAATGGTCCGGTACGAATGTGTGCGGACTCACAGAGTCCGGCGGACTCACAGAGTCCGAATGGATAGGGTAGGTTTTCGGGTGTCATGAGACCGCTCAACTACATCAACATTCCGTCGCTTGTGGCGTGCATCGTCTTCATCGGCGTTGCGTGGTTTGTGGGACGTCGCTCTCCCCGCCCCAACGTCGGCGTGCGATTTGTCCTTTTCTGCCTGAGCTACAGCCTGTACGGGCTGAGTATCGGCATTCTATGCCTTGTACTGGACAAGCGAGTGGCCTGTGCCGCGGCGCAGCTTGCGTCCTTCTCTGGAGTCTACAGCATCCCACTGATGTACGACTTCCTGCTCACCGTGGCTGAGGTTCCGAAACCAGCCCTGCGTATCTATCGCATAGCCTCCTACGCCGTCGCAACTCTCCTCGCCGTCATCTTTGCGTTCCAAATTTCCACGGTCGGATTGAGCGAGTACTGGTGGGGGTATTACGCGACACGATCGGAGTTCCTGCCGGGGCTCATCTCGCTCATGACGATGTTGATGGCTCACGCCGAGTGGACTCTCTGGCGGAAGTCGTCTGCCAGTCGATCCATGAACGAGAGGAATCAGTTGAGGATACTTTTCTGGAGCACCCTGCTCACGATTCCCTCGGCTACCTCCAATATCGCTTTCTTTCTCTATGGACGAGGGTATCCGTTCTATTCCCTCACCGGGGTGTGCTACGTCTTCATACTCGGCTATGCCGTCGTTCGCTACCGATTGCTGGACATCGATATCGCTATCCGCAAAGCCATCCTGTACGGAGTCCTCTCCGTCGGACTGACGGGGGCTTTTGTCGGGATCGTTCTTTACATTCAGGGGCTTCTGACCCGTCAGACAGATATGGGATTGGTCTTGACGGCCGTCGTGTATACAACGCTGATCGCGGCGGTGTTGCAACCGATTCGAGGGAAGATCCAGTCTGCGGTGGATCGCCGTTTCTTCCGAACCAGTTACGACCTGCACAAATCTGTTGCTGAGTTCACGGAATCCATCGCAACGGAGCTGGACCTCCACGACGTGCTGGGGCACATGATCTCCCTTGTGCAGAGAACTTTCCACGCCTCCCGCAGCGGCGTTTTCCTGATCAATGAAACGGAAGGCGCGTTCGGGTTCGCTGAAGGAGTTGGGTTCGGGGAAGACTCCGGCTCTCTCCGTCTGCCGGAGGACAGCGCATCCTGCCGGTGGATGAACCGGTATCGAGAGCCGATCGTGCAGGCGGACGTTCGGTGGGACCCCAAGATGGACGACCCAGATGTGCAGTACGCCATCCTCAATGAACTGCGGCAACTTGACGCCGAGATCCTGTTGCCGATCGTCTACAAATCGACCCTGCGGGGTCTTCTGACCCTGGGCTCTAAGTTCTCCGAGGAACCTTATTCCATTGAGGACATTCGCCTCCTGAGCACGGTGGCTGCAGAGGCTGCCGTGGCCATTGAGAACTCTCGCCTGGTGGAAGCGCTGAAGGAAGAAGACCGACGCAAGTCTCGTTTTATCAGCGATATGGCGCACGAGCTGAAGACGCCGGTGACATCCATCCGTATGTTTGCTCAGATTCTTTTGGACGGCGTTGCAGATGAGCAGAAGCGAAGGCAATTTCTGCGCGTCCTGGTTGCCGAAAGCGATCGCTATGTCAGTCTGGTCGACGATTTCCTGTACATCACCCGAAGTGAATCCCAAAGGCTGCCCCATCGCCGACAATCCGTCGAGCTTGAGCCATTGCTACGGGAGACCCTGGATCTCTTCCAGATTCAGGCGGATGAGAAGAACATTTCGCTTCGACTCAACGTGCCACGCGGCAATGGCAACCTCAAGCAGCTTGAGTCCGTCCCCGCGGACCGTGACCGACTGAAACAGGTAATGATCAACCTGGTCAACAATGCCATCAAGTACACTGGAAACGGGGGCGAAGTAACGATCGAGGTCTCGCTCGACGATGACAGTGTCATCACCCGCGTCCGGGACAGTGGCATTGGCATCCCGCAGGAAGAGATCGACCGGGTCTTCGACAAGTATTACCGAAGTCAGCGGGCTCGATCCATGGTGGGCGCCGGAGGCGCGGGGATCGGTTTGACGATCGCCAAGGACATTGTGGAAAGCCATGGAGGGACCATCTCTCTGGACAGCATTCCCGGAGCAGGCAGCACATTTGCCGTCAGCCTGCCGACCGCATGGCAACCCAAAGCGCCGACAAACGCCCCGGGCGAGGGTGAAAGGAACTAAGAAGCATGGCAAGGATTCTCATAGCGGACGACGAACCCCATATCCTTTTGGGGCTGGAGTACCTGCTGCAACAACTCGGGCATGAAGTCATGAAAGCAAGCGACGGGACGGAGGTGCGGGTGCAGCTCCCGTCATTCAATCCCGATCTCGTGATATTGGATGTGATGATGCCTCCTTCGGGGTTTGACGAGGGATTTGATTTGTGCCAGTGGATCAAGGAGACTGAGACGTCGCGTCACGTTCCGGTGATCATCCTCACAGTTAGAGCGCAGGCGTCCGATGTGGAAAAGGCGGAAGAGAGCGGCGTTGATGCCTACATGACAAAACCGATTGACCGTGACGCGCTATACAAGACCATCGAGCGGCTCCTGAGCGAGTAGACCAGGGAGCCACCCACTGCGGAGACGAACATGAAGTCCGAAGCTCCTTCGGGGTCGAAGAAAATTTTCGCCGAAAGCAACACATTCGAGAATGCCTCGTTCTGGCGCGACGTGCTGGGACGGTTCACGGAAGCCGCGCGCGTCAGCGCTGTCGTCATCGACCGTTCCGGTGCGCCTCTGTCGAGTCTGTCGTGTGGGGTCACCGAACCTGGAGGGCGACCAACGCGAACTCGGAATTCGACTCCGTCTCTCTGTCCGCACCACGATTTACCAGAGGCCGAAGAGTTCCATCAACGGTTGTTCGAACGGGTCCGCTCCGGTCGCCCGGCTGTGCTGCAGTGTCCTGTCGGGCTGTCCTGCGCGGGCCTGCCTCTCGAGATGGGGGGCGCCGCATCGTGCATGCTTCTTCTCGACTGCTTCCCGGACCCGGACATCGCGGAAGCCGAAATCACCGAGCGTTCCGGGGATGCCGGACTCAGAGATGACCAGCTCCTATCGGTGCAGGACAGGCTTGAGGGCGCGAGGCTCACGTCGCCGAATGTTGATCTGCTGATGGAGATGCTGGACCGCGTGAGAGAGTGGGTGGCGGTGGAGACCATCGAACGATCTCTCGACTTCCCTCGTAGACAACGCGAGGTCGTGCAACAGTCTCTGATCCGCTTGCGCCTGCTGCTGAATGCCAACCATGCCGTTCTCGGAGCCTTCATGCCCGCCGCACCTTCAGGAAAGCGCGGAGAGGAGGGCGAGATGCCGTTTACCATCGTCTCTTCCGCGGGTTGTGGCTCCACCTTCGCCCGCGTCCGTTCCTTCGTTTTCGGAAAGGACAGTTTGGAATGGAACGTAGCCAACCTGAAACAACCGCGGGTCATCCATACTCGATCGGACGATGGCTCCTGGAGAGACGCAGTGTCGCCGCGCCACCCGATGGATATGCTGCAAGCGGAGTCCTTCGCTGTCTTTCCCATCGAGTGGGGTGATCGCGTGATTGGTCTGCTCTACGTCGTGAACGCGTCCGACTTGGGGCAGACCTCTCCGTTGGCGCGGGGACGGAGGGAATTCCCGTCAAAAGACTGTTTCTCGGAGCCGGGCTTCCGGTTGATCCACGGTCTGGCGCCTTCTCTGGGGCGCGCCCTCGCAACAGGGCAAGGTTATATCCCCGGGATCGATGTTTATGGAGTTGAGCAAATGCGAAGTGAACTGCAACGACGAACCAGGACCCTTCAGGTTTACCGCGAGATTGAGACCGCCATCTGTTCACCATGCGACCTGGGCGACCTCCTCAACCTCATTTTGGACAAAGCCGTGGAGTTGGTGTGCTTCGCCGGAGATGATCCCAACGACGATAGGGCGGAGCCTGTTTCCGGTTACATCGCCTTCACAGAGAACGGCCGGTATCGGCTGGCAGCCACATACGGAGAAACGCCCGCTATGTCTGCTGCCACACCGCGAGCGGGACAACTGTTGGAGACCGTTGCGCGCACCGGTGTGGCGCAGTCTCTCGCTGCGGCGCAGGCTGAGGATACGCTGCAGCCGGTGAATCCGACCAGCCGTTCCGCTCTCGCAGTCCCGATGAAGCTGGCCGGCAGGACCATTGGGGTGCTGGCGGTGGAGACGGCCCAACCGGACGCATTCACTGATGACGACCTCGAGTCCCTCATCTCCATCGCCGACCATGCCGCCATTGCCTACGAGAACGCGCGCCTTTTCCGCCAGGCACAGGAAGAGACGCGCCGCTCAAAGGAACTTGCTGAAAGAATGTCCACACTCAGCGACCTGGCAACGGCCAGTCGCCTGAATATCGGTCTGGATGAGTACCTCGACAGCCTTGTGGATAAGACGTCTCGCCTGCTGAACGCCGAGCAGTGCGCGATCTTTCTGAAGTCCGAAGATGGTGGCGAACCAGCATCCGCAGGTGCAGAGAGCTGGATTCTTAAGGCGGGGAAGGGCATGCCATCGAACCATGTGGGCAGAGCCTACGCCCAAACCGGACGCGGATTGACGGGGTGGATCGCGCAGGAGGGTCAGTCTCTGCGGCTCAGTTGCGCACAGGATCAACCGGATATCTGCGCATTGACCGGCAAACCCATGAACGGATCACCTCTCACCCAAACCACCGCTTCCCCCATATCCTGCCACCTGCTCGGCGCTCCCTTGAAGATCGACGGGCGCCCTATTGGCGTCATCCGCGTCCGGCGACCTGCCTCCGAAGAACCGTTCAACCTGGAAGACGAGAAGTTCCTCCGTACTCTTGCGGAACAGTCTGCCAGCGCGATCCATGCCGCGGTGCTCATGGAGAAGCTGACGGAGGAGGACTTCCTCAAGTCACAACTCATGAGCACTCTTGCTCACGAGCTGAAGACTCCCTTGACCTCCATCCTGCTTTTCACCGAGATTCTGCAGAGCGGCACCCGGCCCGCGGAAGAACAGCAGGAGTTGCTCGGGATTATTCAGGAGGAAGCACAGCGGTACACGCGTCTCGTTGACAAGGTGATGATGACCTCCAAGATTGAGGCCGGGAAGCTACAAGCAAACAGGATATCCACCAGTGCCCTTAGAATTGCAGAAAGGGTTGTATCTCTCTTCCGCTCACCGGCGGAAAAGCGGGGCATCTCGCTGGAGCTTCACGCTCCCGAGCGGCTGCCTCTGGTTCTGGCGGACGAGGATTTGGTGAAACAGGCGATGGCGAACCTGATTGACAACGCCCTGAAATTCTCCCATGAGGGCAGCAAGGTGGACGTGCTCCTCCAGACCCAAACCAACGCTTCTCCACTGGGACTCAGTGGCAGTCACGTGGTGGTGACTGTCCGAGACTACGGACGCGGCATCTCTCCCGAGGCACAGGGCCACATCCTCGAGAGATACTGGCAGGGCGGCAGCGTTGTGCCCGGAACCGTCGTGGGGACGGGTTTGGGGCTCAGTATCGTGAAGCACATCGTCGAGCTGCACGGAAGCAAAGTGGTTTTCGACAGTGAAGTGGGGAAGGGGAGTCGGTTCTCTTTTGCTCTCCCCGTCGCCGAGTCCGTGATGACGGAGACCGAGAAGGAAGCCGCTGCTGTCGCTCTCGCGCCCGCAGTCAGCAACGAAAGGAAGTGAGTGGAATGGATGAGCGCCTGAAAGGCAAACGAATTCTCGTTTTCGATGATGAGCCTCACGTGCGCCACGGTGTCCGGCTCGTGCTGGAGATGGCGGGGTTTGATGTAGTTACCGCTGAGGCAGGAGAGCAGGCCATTGACCTCTCGCAGACCGCCAACCCGGAGTTGATCATCCTGGACATTATTTCTCCTCACAAAGAGGATGAGCTCCCCGCCCGACGTTCCGAAGAGGGGATCGACGTTTGCCGAGCGATCAAGGGCAATCCAATCACGAGGGATATCCCTGTCATCATGCTCTCGGTCAAGGGGGAGGTCCAAGACAGAGAAAAGGCCGAAAAGGCCGGAGCAGACGACTATATGACGAAGCCCTTCAACTCAAGCGAACTGATGGAGCGAGTGGAGAGGCTTTTAGCGTGAAGACAGGGAACGGCTGCGACCCGCAGATGGCGGCTGATCGCGGCGCGCATCCCCCCCACTGAGTAAGGAGTAGACTTTGTCAGCGTACACAGGTTCTCAAGCATACGCTTCTCGCCGCGTGTTCCAGCGACTTGGACAGATGCTGGAAACACTGGCGTTCACCTTTGATGTGCCAATCTGGATTCTGGACAAGGACGGGCACATTCTGGACAAGTGTCTACCCGAGGAGACCGCATGTGAATTCGTTCACGCGTATGAACGCGGCCTGATCGGGTGCCACGAATTCCACCGTGATTGCATGGAGGAGTTGACCACCTTCCGAGAACCCGTCGTCAAGAACTGCTACCTGGGACTTGGAAAGATTCTCTGCCCCATCCGGATCGAGAACGCGCTCATCGGGGCCATCGGGGTCTACCCGTTCTTCATGGCGGCATACTCGCCGGATGAAGAACAGCGCCTCACCGACACCGCCGCGTCATTGGGAGTGCAGAGGTCTACCGAGTTTGACGACGCCTTGAAACGAGTCCGCGTGCTCGATCCTCTGGAGTTGCAAAAGCTGGTGCGTTTTCTATCCGGACTGTGCGAAGAGATCGCGTCTTCCAGCTTCGAGCTGGCGGATACCGTTTCGCAGTTGGTTGCCACTTACGATGAGCTTACCTTGCTCTATAAGATGAGTCAGTTGGTGGGCATGGAGATGGCCGTCGACAACATCTGCGACCACATTCTCCAGGAAGTGGAACAAATGCTCTCCCCGCGCCACGCGTTCATCATGCTCGTGGACGAGACACGCCACAGTCTGGTCACCCGGCAGGCTGTCGGAGAGAACCCACAGGCCTTTAAGCGTCTGCAACTGGACATCGGTGAAGGCGCAATAGGAGAGGCCGCGCGCACCGGGGAAGCGTTCATCCTCAATCAGTTGGATAAAGATCCCGCGCAGCACCGACTCCGCGGGGAATCTCTCCTTTCGTTGGTTGTGGCGCCCATGAGGATTCAGGATCGGATCATCGGAGTCATTGTCGCGGCGGATCATCGCGAGCAACAGCAGTTTGTAGCGAATGACCTCAAATTCCTGCAGGCCCTCGCCGGCCCCACAGCCATCTCTCTCGAACACGCCCGGTTGAGCGAAGAACGGATTCGCATGGAACGGGAACTCGCGTGGTCCAGCATCGCCTTCGCCGCGGCCCACAAGTTGGGGAACGCCCTGTTCGGGTTGGAGGGCTATCTCCGACGACTTCCCGAAATCCTCCGGGAAACGCCGGACGATATCGAGAGTCTCCAGCAGGCGCTTGAGTCCGCCCGTCACACAATGAACAACATGAAGCGCACCATTCAGGAATTCAAGGACTTCGCTCGCGCGGATGAATTGCGCCGGTCCCCACTGGACCTCAACAGGCTGCTGCATCGACTGGTTGTTCCGCTCACGGAATCCGGCTCGCGCTGGTCGGTCGCGGAGAGTTATCAGTGGGACCTCTCCACATTAATGGCAGACGAGGACCGGCTGGAACAAATTTTCGGCGAGCTGGTCGAGAACGCAACGCACGCCATGCCGGACGGCGGAACGCTGAGCGTATCAACCTCCTGGGCGCATCCCGACTTACTCATCGCGTCAGGCCTGCCACGGGACACCAAGGCGGTGTGTATCCGCATCTCAGATACCGGTGCAGGCATTCCCGAGGAGAACAAGGGCCGGATTTTCGATTCCTTCTTCACCACACGGGGGACCGGAACGGGGCTGGGGTTGGCGATCGTCCGGAAGTATGTGGAGTTGCACGGAGGCAGGATCAGTGAAAACGGCACACCGGGTGAAGGAGCGGCCTTCTCCATCTGCCTGCCGTTGCTGTCATAGAGTAAGCCGAAGGGAGCGAAGAGCATGACTGAACCTCGCATACTGGTGGTCGATGACGAAGACGTAGTCCGCGACAACGTCCAGTGGGTAATGCATCATCAAGGGTGGTCGGTGGACACCGCCAGCAGTGAGGCGGAAGCAAGAGACCGACTCCAGTCCGCGAATTACGATGCGGTCATTGCTGACATGAAAATGGATCGGGACGCAAGCGGCATCGAGATCCTGAAGCTGGCAAAGGAACTCAGCCCGGCCGTTGAGGTGATCATCCTCACGGCCTATGGAAATCTTCAGAACGCCGCAAGAGCGATGGAGTTGGGCGCCTACTCCTACGTCGAGAAGAACGTTCCCAACGTTGACGTCTATCAGATTCTCCTGCTGAAGGTAAAACAGGCCCTGGAAAAAAAGAGACTCGAGGAGGAAAATCGGTGTCTGCAAGCAAGGCTGATCAACGTAGAACGGCAGGCGACTCTCGGCGTCCTCTCCTCTGCGATTGCCCATGACGTGCATAATCCGCTCACCGGAGTGCTCGGCTACGCCGACTTGGTCCTCGAGTCGATTGACGAGAACAGCCCCATTTACAGAGATGTCTTGATGATCCAGGAAGGCGCTCTTCGCTGCAAGGAAATCCTCCGCCACATACTTGATTTTGCTCGACCCGACGAGGGAGAGACGATGCCCGTTGACGTGCAAAGTTCGGTGGATCGAGTCATGGTCCTTCTTCAGCGGGCGGCGATGCAAAAAAAGGTGGACATCGCATGCGACTTCACTGCCACATCAACCATCGTCATGGCGTCGCCGAATCAGGTTTCCCAGGTGATAATGAACCTCATCGTCAACGCCTGTCAGGCCATGCCAGACGGGGGACGCGTGCGCATCCATACGTCGAACAGGAACGGTAGCGTGATCCTTCGGCTGAGCGACACAGGCAAGGGCATTCCGCAAGAATCCATCGCTCGCGTTTTCGACCCTTTCTTCTCCACAAAGAGCCGTGGCGAGGGCACCGGACTGGGACTGTATATCTGCAAGGATATTGTCACCCAACTCGACGGGACGATTGAAGTGGAGAGTGAGGTTGGGAAGGGAACCACTTTCACAATTGCCCTGCCCACCGTCTGACCCGATGACTGCCACTCCCGGATCCTACCAGCTCCGAATCGCTGTTCACGCCCAGGCTCGTATCCCGATTGGGGCATTCGGCGTCTGTCAGTTCCCTGCCGGCAAATATGTTTACACCGGCAGCGCCCTGAACGGACTGGAAGCGCGCGTCGCCCGGCACCTGCGCTCAGAAAAAAAACTGCACTGGCACATCGACTACCTGCTGCAGCACGCGGAAGTAACCGGTGTGGACTTGTTTCCGGGATCAGGACGGCGGGAATGTCAGCTCAATCAGAGTGCGCTCTCCCTCCCCGGAGCGAAGATCATCGTCCCCGGCTTCGGCTCCAGCGACTGCCGCTGCGTCAGCCATCTGGTGTACCTCGGACCCGCGTAGCGCCGGTTTCGAGTCGGTGCACTTGTCATCGTGTAGGATGTCCCGCGCTGCATCCGCGGTTGCGTCGGTTACTTGCCAGCGTAGCTCTTACGGAAATCGGCAATGAGCCTGCGAAGCTCCACGCAGTGCGACTGATCCATCGTCTGCTTGGACTGCATTGCCCGGACGACCATCTGGTGCAGAAGTGTGATCTCCTGGATATACTTCCCATACGCCGCCTTGTCGTCCTGCTTTGCAGGTTTGACGCGCTGCGCCATGAAGTAGAAGGTGACAATCTCCGACAACTCATCCGCGTGAGCTTCCTTGTTGTTCACCCAGCGGACAAGCTGGTTGTCGTTCCGTTCCGATGCTTTCTCGAGGCTCGCGATCTGAGTCATCGACTTCTCGATGGTGGTTACATGCTCCAGCATCAGCGTGAAGCGTGTCTCGTCATCATAGATGCCGCAGGGAATCTGACAATGCGCCGAGACCCCCCCGACTGCGGCAGCCAAAGCTGCCACACTCATCAACATTGTGGCCAATCCGTTCTTCATCCGACTCACCATCCCTTTCTTTGAGTGGGGCGCCAGGCGAATTCCAGTGGCTCGTCTGTTCTGCCGCACCCGTTTTACTCACTGGCAGTATGGCCTCTCGGATAGCTGATGTAAGGGCGCCGGCCCAACGCGTGGACCCGGGGGTGCAACAACGAGCGCTTATACTCGTTCAGGTCGGGGATCCACCTTCGGTATCCTTCGTAGAGGCGGTCTCCGACATGCCCACGTGTGCGCAAGACCGGCGCGGTGGAGGCGACCACGCATCTGTTACTGATGCTTCACTGCGTGCAGTTTGACGTTATCGACGTAGAACACCGCCTGCTCGGTTGCGTTGCTCACGAACCCAAACCACTGTAATTCCTTGCAGGCCGGATCGCAGACAAGCGCCTCATAGCGTTTCGGTTCCTGACCGGAAATCGTGACGGACAACTGCCAGGTCCCGATTGCTTGCTTCCCCAGACCGCACAGAATGTCGAAATGTATCCACTGTCCTGGGGGAAGAGTGAGCAGTTGCTGATCTCGAACTTTGAGGGTTCCCTTACCATCAATCCCCATACTGGGACCAACCCGATAGGGGGAGCTGGCGTCCCGCCATTCGACCCACACCTGCGCTCCCTGCTCGATTCTCAGGTCGAAACTGCCCTCCACTGTTCCTTCGGTGAAGTGTGGCGAATAGAAGATATGCGGGTTCCACGGCTGATCGAGTCCGGGAGCATCCGTGAATCTGAGACTGCGCTTCCCGATGGCCGCCACCTCATCGGTGACGCGAATCGTGGCCTGTGCCGTCTCGCCATGAGTATAGGCACTGTCGGCGGTTGCCCCTACAGGGGTCAGCTCGAAACCGTCGTCCAGAGGCAGCGGTGGAGCCTGCGTTCTACGAGGAATCGCGGCACGTGGACGCTTGATGGATCGTGCCATTTTGATAAGTTCAGGCGGCCCGGTCAGCCCGGCCTGCTTGATATCAATCGGCTTGAATCCCAATTGCAGCGCAGGAGATTCTGACTTGAGGCGGAAGTCATAGCGCGCGGCATTCACGAACATGGGGTCAGCAATCAGCGAATGCACATCCAGCCCTTTCGCTTGCCACTGTTGGAGGTTCAGGCCAGTCGGGAAAGCAACCGGGGTCCCCTTCGTGTTCCAGTAGACGTTGTTGTCAGCATCGAGGTCGCTGTCGCGCAGCATCAAGTTACCTTCGTCATAGTACACGATGTTGCGTTCCAGTTTCAGACTCGACTTCTGGTCACGGCGGCCCAGATGAATCTGGCCGTCCCTCCCGAAAGCAAAGATGTTATTGCGAGCAATATTGTCTCGGCCGTAATGGACGGTCAGCCCGCCGCTCGCAGTTCGGTAGACGACGTTGTTCTCAATGAGAATCTGCGAGCTTCCCGCATCGGGATAGATGCCGCCCGCTCCGTAACCTTCCTCCCAGTCCCAGATATCGTGAATGAGGTTGCCGCGAATGACCGTGCCGGGGGAAGTTCCCAGCGTATAAATCGCTCCCATGTCGCACAGACGCCCCCTCCCAATGTCGTGCAGGTAGTTGTGCTCGATGCGATTGCGGTGCGCCTTTGTTGGGCCGAACCCCCACGTCCATCCGCAGGAAATGGCCGTGTAGTTCTGATCGCAGATTTCGTTGTGCGCGATGACGTTGTCGCTGCTCTGACCAATCCAGACCCCGATGGCACCGTAGTAGACGATACCCGAGTCGTGGATGAAGTTGCTGGAGACCTCGTTGCCGCTTGTTTCGAGAGACTCTGTCTGAGGGATCCGCGGTTCACCCAGCTTCACCCCGCCGGCACCGAGGTCGTGAAAATGATTCTCGGCAATACGGTTGTTATTGCAGCCGACGCGGAACGCCACAGCGTACCCGCCCAAATGAGCAAACTCACACCGATCAATGGCGCAGTGGCGCGCAACGACTGCGTCCACCGCTGCGGGAACGGTGACAGCCGCCTGCCCGTCGGAATGACCCTCCGGCTCGAGGACATAGTCGCAATGCTGAAACGACAGTCCCTGAAAGCGCAGATTCTCAACGTGCAACCCCCGCTCTGCATCACCGGCAAACCGAACCAACTGTGTCAGCGCGGGCGCGATGACGACCGACCGGGGCATGTCCTCACCCACGCGTGGCCAATAGTACAGCCGTCCTTCATCGGCGTTGAGATACCACTCGCCCGGAGCATCGAGCGCCTCGAACGCGTTCTCCAGGTAGTAGCGCTGCCTTCCCCAGAACGGCCACTTCAGTTCGCCCGTGAAGGTCACTGTATTCGTTGTCTCATCCACGGACTTGATGCGCAGCATTCCCGTCTCCCAGTGAAAGAAGACCGTCAGGTTCGCAGAGCGCAGGTCGGTCCAGTTTTTCAGATCGCCCGGCTTGAAACGGAATGCCTGTTTGGAGAAATCGCGCTGTTTCCCGGTGGCGGTGTCGATGAGCGGCGCGGCCTTGCCGACTACCCGGTAGTAACCTTCGTTGGGACTGCGCGCGAGGGTTGCTCGCCTGCCATTCACGAACAACTGTCGGAACTGCCACGCGCCCCCCTTTGCCCCCGGGATCTCGGTAACCCACAATCCCTTCGAATGTTGCCTCCACCCCCTGATGACGCGTCCGCCTGAAAACACCGGCTTCTCTCCCGGCGCCGCGGCATAGGTCACGGGACAGCCGTCTGTGCCGGAGTCCTGCGGCTCCAGAACAAACGGGCGTGAGAGGAAGTAGGTTCCACCGCGGACGAATACGTTGACCGGTTCCTTCAATCCGCCAGATGCCTTGAACTCCCGAATCGTGTTGCGCGCGCCGTCCAGGGACGCGAGCGGGCCGTCCGTCCTCTTCGCGTTGGGTTTCACCAGCCGTCCCGACCAGGAATCGCTACCATCGGGCGCAACGGTGAGGTCGAGGGCCATGGCTGGATTGCAGGCCAACATGAAAAGAGCGGCTATCGCGAGAACGGTACTCTTCATTTCCGGTATCCTTCGTTAACTGAAGATGCTCTTTGCGACAGCTCTCCTGATTCCCCGGCGCCGGCGTCATCCGACGGCGCTCCCATTGCCCACGCGGTGGCTTCCTCGACGGAGAGGCCTTTGAGTGACAGAGGGGAGGGCGGATCTGCGATGGCGCAGGAGACTTCTTCCAGCAAATTCGTGGAGTAGGTTTTGGGAGGAGAGCCGATGCGATCAAAGAGAGAGACTGCGGCGGCGAGCAGTTGAGCAGCGCGACGCAGTTCGCCGCGCCGTTGGGCGACTTCCCCGAGGTTGGAGAGGCTGCGACCCACACCCAACGCATGCCCCAGCTTGCGTTCCACCGCCAGCGCGCCCTCGTAGCAGTTCCACGCCCCGTCCGCGTTACCCTCATCCTGATTCAGGACACCGAGGTTCGTGAGCGCTTCTGCCTTGCCACGTTCATCGGAGGCCCCCGCATAGAGGCGGAGGGCTTCCTGCCAGTGCTGTCGCGCCTGCTGATTGTCACCCTCTTCGTCCTGAAACTCCATCAGCCCGAGGTTGTTGACGACCATGGCGACTCCGGCCGAATCACCCACCTGTTCAAACGCGCGACGCGCGGTCCCCAAACAGTCTCGAGCGCGAGAGAAATCGTGTCTGCCAATGGCAATCAAGCCAAGCAGGTTGTACGCATTTGCCTGGTCCTTGTCCATCTGCAGCGCCTCAAATCGCACGACTGCTTCACTCGCTTCTGCTTCAGCCTGCTTCCATTCGCAACGATCGATGAGCAATCCTGCGTGTTCCCGCAGGAGCTGCGTGTGCACCCGCGGGTAATCATCTCTCAACGGCCCGAGCGCAGTCAATCCGCGTTCGATTTGACTCATCGCTTCATCGATGAAGCCGCGTCGTTGCAGGTAACAGCCCAACGACAAGGAGAACTCCGCGACCTCTGCATTGCGGTCCTGAGCGGCAGCCCAATCGGCGGCCGCGCGAAGATTTCCGAGGCTGAGCTCGACCAGACGCAGGGCGAGACCTTCCCGCTCGGACCGGAATTCGCGAAGGCGCTCCTGCCCCAACCGCAAGAAGTGCTGCGCGTGCTGTTCGAGGATGCTGCCTTCCTTCTCCGGTTGCTCGTTCAGTTTCTCCGCCGCATACGCGCGAACCGAATCGAGCATGGTAAAACGCTCGTGTTGCGAAGGCGCGTCTGTTTCCGATCTCACGAACGACTGGTTCACCAGCTCCTCGATCCCCCAGGCTACGTCGAGAGCATCGCACAGACTCTCTGCGTCCTCGAGGAAAAACCCCCCGACGAAAACGGACAGTTGCGCAAAGAGATCCTTGTCTTCCTCGCTGAGAAGATCATAGGACCAGTCGATCGCCGCGCGCAGCGCGCGCTGCCGCGCCGGCAGATCGGGGGCGCGGCTTTGGAGAACTGAGAACAACTGGTTGAGGCGACTGAGAATGTCACGCGGGGCCATCAACCGAATCCTGGAGGCTGCGAGCTCCAATGCCAGGGGCACACCCTCAAGGTGATTGCAGAGGGCGGTAACATCCTGCTCGTTCTCCGGTGCCAGCGTGAAGTCCGGCTTGCGGGCTCGGGCGCGCTCGACGAATAGCGCACGCGCATCTTCGACAGACAGCGGATTTACGTCAACCAGGCGCTCCGCCTGCAGATGGAGAGGACGCCGGGAGGTGACCAACACACGAAGCAGCGGTGCGGCGCGGAGCAAGTCTTCAACAACCGCGGGCGCATCGCGGAGCTGTTCCGAGTTGTCGAGCACCAGCAGCAGTTCCCTGTTTCTCAGATAGGACAGAAGCTGCTCCTTCAGCGAGTCCTGCCCCTGGAGATGAACTCGCAGGGCGGACGCCACTTGCTGGAGCATCTGTTCACTCGATCGCGCTTCTTCGAGAGGCACCCACCAGACGCCATCAGGGAAGTCCTCAACAGCCATCTCGGCAAGCTGCAGGGCCGATCGCGTTTTCCCCATTCCTCCAAAACCCAGGAGTGTGACCAATCGAGTCTGCGGTTGGCGGAGGAAATCAAACCAATTGTCGATGTCTTGTTCGCGCCCAATGAAAGGAGTCGGCGGTACCGGCAGATTGTGCCGTTCGGGATTGAGGGTCCTGAGCGGCGGGAACTCCCGCGGCAAATCGGCATGACAGACTTGCCAGAGGCGTTCCTCGCCCACTCCCTTCAGTCGATGCAGGGAAAGATCTGTGAACGTTAGGGACCGCGGCAGGTGAGCTTCGGCAACTTCCCGCGTCGCGTTGGAGACGAGCACCTGCCCTCCGTGTCCGGCAGCGCAAATTCGCGCGGCGCGGTTGGCCGATGGCCCAAAGTAGTCCACCTCGCCCTGGGTGTTTCGGCCGATAATCGGCTCTCCGGTGTGCATCCCGATGCGCACACGAATCTCTGAAAGGCCCGTGAGTAGGCCTTCCCAGTTGAATCGTCGAAGCTCATTCTGCGCTTCAACGGCAAACTGCACCGCATCCGCCGACGTCGCGAACACAAGAAAGAAGGCGTCGCCCTCTGTTTTGACCTCTCTTCCGTTCCAGTGCTCGGCGACGTCGCGCATGACGCGGTTGTGGGCCTCGAGCGCCGGCTGGAATGCCTCCCTATATTGCTCCCAGAGTTCGGACGACCCCTGGATATCCGTAAATACGAGGGTGATGGTTCCGGATGGATATACGTGTGACATTGTCGCGTTGTCCAAAATCAGGGAACGCGAAAGCGTTCCTCTTTAGCGTGGAAGGAGATCGCTATTTCTTCTTGCGTCTTCTCCGACGCTTTCCCTGTGTGGGCACGTCTTGAGGCGAACCGGGCTTGATCGCGTTGCCCGTGCCTTCCTTCGAGGTAGTGGCGGAACCAGCGGGGGTTGCGGGTTCTGGCGAAAGAGTTCTGATCCTGCCGAAGAGACCGCCCGTTGACTCCTTGCCTTCCATGCGGTCCATCTTGCGGTACAGGGCCAACTGCTGCGCCGTCTGCATGAAATTAAAAGTCATCCAGTACAGAACGAACGCGGCGGGGAAGGACCGACAGATCATCACGAACATAATAGGCATCATCCAGGCCATCATCTTCTGTTGTTGCTGTTGGGCGGGGTCAGCGGTTGGCATGGCAGTGAGCTTCGTTGAGACAATCATGCTGACACCGTACATCAGGAGCAACGGCATGTCGGGGAGCGCGAGGTTCTCGATCCAGAGAAAATCCGCCTGATTAAACTGGCAGCGATAGCTCATGATGGCCCGATAGAGGAAAATCAGGACGGGCATCTGTATGAGCATGGGAAGACACCCGCCCATCGGGTTGACCCCATGGGACTTATACAGCCCCATGACTTCCTGATTCATCTTCTGAGGGTTGGACTTGTCGCCCTTGTACCTCTCCTGAATCTTTTTGACTTCAGGCTGAATTTTCTGCATCTCCCGCATCGACTTGAAAGAAGCCGCGTTCAGCGGCTGCAGCAGCAACTTCACCAGAACGCCAAACAGGATGATAGCCAACCCATAACTGTAGTGAGGGTTACGCCCCATGACGCTGACAAACAGGTCGAGAAGTCTGTAGAGCAGGTCGGCGGTGGTCAACGGCGCTACCCGGCTGCAAACCGCCTGCATTACCGGGTACTCCTTGCCTCCGGGGAACAGCACTTGGCTCTGCGGAGGCCTGGCCATCAGGTCCGCAAACCACGCGGGGCTGAGGACAGGCGCGGGTTTGACCTGCGACTGGTCGACGAGATGCAGGCGCTCCAGCTTCTCAAACTCCTTCTTCCCATCCTTTTCCGAATCCACGAATATCAGGTCTGCCCGGCGGAAGGCCGCAGTGGCCGCATAGGTGGTCTTCGTGTAGTGCTTATTCTTTGAGAATGCCTCGTAACTCTCTTTTGCCTTGCGATACTCCTTGAGCTTCGTTTCCTGGATGAAGGCAATACGGAACTGGCTCCAGGCAGCGACCTCGGTGTTCGGGTGCTCTTTGGTGGTGTTTCTCAGAGCGCTGATCTCCGCCTCGGTCTGCTCTCTGGACTTCAGGCCCGCGGTGTTCATCGCGGAGGCAAAGGTGGGAGCGGGCGGGGGTGGTTTCTGCTGTTGCTGTTGCTGCCGTTCGCCCGGGGCTCCGTACTTCTTGATCAGGTACGAATTCAGAGCGAAGGACACAATCAGCGCCAGCGCCAGTCCGACAAACATGGATGATGCAGGTCGTTTCTCTTGGCTCATCAATACTCCTCTAAGCTGGAACGGCCCTCAGTCCCTGGCACAGGATCGACGCCACCCGGATGCAGAGGATGACAGCGGAATACCCTCTGGAGAGCCAGCCATCCTCCTCGCAGAACTCCAAAGCGTTCGACCGCCTCGATCGCGTAGGTTGAGCAACTCGGATAGAACCGACAGGTGGGTGGGAACCATCGCGAGATATGCCGCTGATACAGCCGGATTGGCCACAGCGCCATCTTCTGACAGGTAAACATGACAGCACGATCACTCCCCCACGGCCTCGTCCGAGGCGCGGGCGGCAACTCCTATATCCGCGCGCCGGAGCAATTGCTCCACCGCTCTCTCGGTTCGTCGGTAATCCGATTCAGCAAGCCCGCTCCGCGCGAAGAAGACCACGTCGTGGGCTGCAACGATCTCTCTTTTGTGTAGGCGAAACGCCTCGCGGATTCTCCGCTTCACCTGGTTGCGATTGACCGCGTTGCCAATCCGCTTACCCACTGACAACCCAATGCGGCTGAACATAAGACCATTCGGCCTCACGGCAAGCGTCAGGAGCGGGTGTCGAATGAATCGCCCTTCATGCATCACTCGCTGGAAGTCCTCACGCTTGCGCAGTCGTTCGTGTCGCCGCAAATTCCGCTCTCCCATCGCTATAACTCCCATCCCATTTTCACCACGCGGGCTGCTCCAATGAATGCAGTGCAGACCTCACTCGGCGGAGACTGTCAGGAGGATGCGATACCCCGATTCTGGATGGTGACCAGTCATTCATCGTTGTGGACGGTGCGGAAATGGCTATGGTCAGCGGGCGAGGAACGGATGTGGGCGGGACCAACCCGGCCAGAAAAACGTCACACCATAGTCAATCTTCGTCTTCCCTTGGCGCGGCGTCTCTGTAGAACTGCGCGCCCACCCTTGGTGGACATTCGCTTTCTAAAACCGTGTTCCCGTTTTCTCGGTATCCGTTTTGGTTGGTAAGTCCGTTTCACGAAACAAAGCTCCTCAACAAGCACTGGCTACGTCTGTTTTCCGGCGGCTATCTTTGAACTCTCAACTTCACTTCGGGCGCATTATAATAGCACAATCGCTCCATCTCAGCAAGAAAGTGTTATCGGGGTGCAAGTCAGATTTGCACCCGAAGGGGCTGACCATTTGACAGCCTTGTCGAATCGTTCAACGTGACCCACGCCACTTTGAGCGCGAGTGCCCGTAATTCCGGGATGCATCCTCCCCGGTTGGAAAGCCAGCTTGCTTCTTCGGCTCTCCGTCGGATCCGCACGGACGCGGCTTCTCGAAGGCTGTGGCAGGGTCTTTTCGGACTCTGTGAGTCCGCGACGAAGCGCCCTACCTCACGCCGTTGACCAATGTATCAGTTTCCTGCCCCAAAAACCACGTGGGAAGGTTTCTCGGAGCTTCTTTCACAGGGGCGCTTTATTTCTTGCGGGCCGCTTGCAGGTAGCTGACCCGTTCATTCAGGTGGACGTCGGAGATGCTTGGGTGCAACCGCGTCAGTGTGTCTGCCAGTTGGGCGATTTCTTCCTGTTGGTGGTAGGTCAAGGCGATATCGAGTCCCAGCACGAGAGTCTCCGCCACGACATTCGTCAGGTAGTCGGCCGTCGATTCGAGACCGTCCGCTTGCGATAGATGGAGCGTCATCACCTCGTTGAGGACGCGCTTCCACTCCCCTGTAGCGCGTTGCGCCTCAAGGCTCGCAAGGATAACCACCGCCCGCGCATTCGGGTCGTGGATCGTCTGAATTACGTCTTCACATTGACGAAGCGTCTCCCAGGCGGTCTCCACCTGGCCTTCGGCGACAAAGACGCGAGACAGAAACCCGGTGGCAAGCACGCAGCATTCGGCGTCGTCTATGTTCTGCGCTTCCCGGATGGATTCCTGAAGCCATCGCCTGGCTTCCCCGAAACGGCCCTGTTTCAGGTACAGCTCACCGAGGCTGGCCTTGCAGTGGGCCAGCCCCCGACGGTCGCCCTCCTCCTCATTGGCAAGCAGTCCCTCAGCGAGCAGGCACTCCGCGTCCTCATATCGCCCTTCGCCCAAGAGGATCATGCCCGCGTTGTTCAACGCCGCTGCTTTCACCCAGAGAGCCTCCCGCCCGCAGTGCGCAGCCTGTTGGAAGAACCGCAAGGCGCGTTCTCGATCCCCCGACTGCCGGGCGCACATGCCGATCCCAAGCAGCGCGTGCCCCACGCGCGGTTGGTTGCCCAGGGCTTCCCAGGCCGTGTGCGACCGGGAGAACTCTTGTTCCGCCTCCGCCCATTGCCCTTGCATCAGGTGCAGAGTGGCCGTCGAGGTGATAATTTTTGCGGCAAGCTCCGCGTTGGTGGAATCCTCGGCCAAGGCGTCAGCCTCGAGCAACGTTCCTTCGGCGCGCTCCAGGTCTCCCAGCACTTCGTACGACTGCGACAGGAGCAGCAGCGCCTCAAGGCGTTGGTCGAGCAATTCCTCGGGCTTCGGCAAGGAGCTGATCAGCTCAAGCGCCCGGCTCGCGTCCCGAATCGCCTGCCGGTTGGCATACTGAGACCGATACTGCCGGGCCGAGCGCAGAAGGAACTCCACGGCCCGTGCATCCTTGTAACCGAGATAGGCGTGGTGTGCCGTTGAATGAATCGCGGCTCTACCCAGGTTGTCGAGATTTTCCACCAGGTGCGTGGCAATACGACAATGCAGACTCTGACGTTGTGTGGGTGGAATGGTTGTGTAGGCTGCCTCAAAAAGCAGCCGCTGGGCATAGGTGAATTGCCCCGGCGCCGGGCCTGCGTAGAGAAGCCCCCTCCGCGTTGCCTCATCGAAGAGCGAAGGCGTCAGCGGGAACTCGCCGCCCATGGCTGCCTGCAAAAGAGGAAACGATACCGGCTCGCCTACGACCGCTGCGGCCTGAACCAGATGCCGAACCGGCAGCGGCAGAATATCCAGTTGCGATAGAAACAGGTCCTGCAGCGTGTTGGGCAGGCTGGCATCGGCGGAGCTCCCGTCTGCCGTGAGCACCGTGTGACGGAGACCGCGCACCAATTCTCTGGCAAAGTAGGGATGTCCCTGCGCCCTGTCGCAGATCGCTCTCACCGTTTCCCCGGGCAACAGAGCGGGGACGGCCCACGCCTGGACGAGCCGTTCCATCTCCGGTCGGTGTAAAGGGCCCAGTCGCACGAGGCTTGCGTACCATTCTCCAGTGGGCCGCTCCCCTGCGTCCGCTTCCTCCGACAGCGCCCGGCGATCGCTGGTGAGCACCAGCAAGGGCCACTGATGGCGCTGCGACAGGAGTCTGCCCAGAACGGCTCGGCTTGCCTCATCCATCCAATGGGTGTCCTCAATAATCAGACACAAAGGATGTTGCGAACTCATCCCCTCGATCAACTCCACCAGGGCTTCACACAGCTCGTCATGCCACCTCTGATCCACTTCTTCGGGGGGCGACTCCGCGCAACGGAGCAGCTCGATTAGTCGAGCGCGCCCGGGCAGACCCACGGGAAGGTCTGAGACCGCTTTTTCTACGTCGCCGACCACCCGGGGAGGCCAACCCTCGAAACGCAAACCTGCCAACTGGGTGACCGCGTCTACGAGAGGCAGCAGGGGAAAGTGCTCCCCAAAGGCGAAGCACTTGATGAACACCGTGGCTCCCGAAAAACAGGCATCCTGTGATAGCTTCCATTCCGCGATGAGCCGCGATTTGCCGATGCCCGGCGGTCCGGCGACACAGACGCAAGCGTGGCCCCCTGTAAGAGTCTTCTTGGCATACCGAATTAGGTCTCGAAGCTCTCCCTCCCGTCCGATGAAAGGCACCCCCGATTCCACCAGTAAGGCAGGAGACGAAACCCGCCGCCGCGCTCCCAGAAGCCGGAACGCGTGGGTCTGTTGCCGACGGCCTGCCAGCGAGAGCAGCCCCATATCTTCGAGATCGAATAAGTCGGGCACCGCGTCGCGCACGGCCTGACTCACATAAATCTGGCCGTCCGGCGCCTCCTCTTCCAACCGCTTTGCCACATTGACCGCATCCCCAATGACGGTGTAGTCGGCATGGGCGCGGTGACCGACCGGTCCGACCATCACCGGGCCCACGTTGATGCCGATGTGAAGGCCCAACACCACGCCTCCGAACCTGTCTTCGAGATTGAGCTTGCTCAGCCGCTGCCGGATCGCCAGCGCGGCCCGCACGGCGCGTTCCGTTGATTTTTCCTGAGCCATGGGCACGCCGAAGAGCGCCATAATCTCGTCGCCCACGTACTTATCAATATGCGCGCCATGCAAAAGCAGGCTGTCAACCAGCTCGCCGAAGACTTCGTTGATGAGATGGTAGACCCATTCCGGGTCCGCGCCCTCACCGAGAGCGCTGTATCCGGTCAAATCGGCCATCAGGATGGTGGCAGGACGCTGCTCGCCGGCGCGAAAATGGACGAATACTTCGTCCAATACCGGCCGCGCGCTGCGAGGCTCCCGGTCTGCCGCGTCCAGCGGCTTGCCGCACCCGCTGCAATACCGATCATCCGGATTTGCGGCCCGTCCACAACTCAAGCACTTTCGATGTGCACTCATCTCGTCCCTCGCCGTCTCTCAACCTCGGTTGACACATGCAAAATGCACCATCACCTCGGTCCCTTCACATTCACAAATGCGGCCCAGTAGAAGGGGTGGCTGGTTTTGCGGTCTTTGAGGAGAGTCTGCTGGGCGGATTGGAGGGACGCGTCCACGGACTGACCTTTTTGGAGTTGGGTGTAGAAGGTTTGCATGAGGGTGGATGTGCTCTCATCACTCACCGACCACAGGCTGCAAAGAACTTCCCTCGCTCCGGCGTAGAGGAACGCCCGCGTCAGTCCGAGAACACCTTCACCCTCGACATCCTTTCCCAATCCCGTCTCACACGCCGACAGCGTCACCAACTTAGCGTTCAGGTTCCACAGAAACACCTCCTCCGCCGTCAGCACGTCGTAGCCCATACCGAGATCCGTCGGGGCGGACTCTGTCGTGCCCCCATCTGCCTTTGCGCCTTGGCGACTTTGCGTGAGATCCTCTTTCCCCGCCAACAACAACCCCGAGAACTCCGGCACTTCCGGATCGGCGTAGCCATGCGTGGCGATATGAAGAATGTCGCACTTACTCCCCTCGGTGAGAAGTCGGTCTTTCGTCGCATCCTTGCCGGTCAGGAGCGTCGAGCCGGTGAACTGTTTGGCCACCGCTTCCCCTTCTGTCTTCGCTCCCGGCAAGGCCACCATCGCCATCGAGTCGAGTTGGCTGCTCCAGCCGCCTTCCCCGCGGATGGGGATGTAGTATCCCCGGATCGGGATGTAGATGCCGCGGTCGGTGTTAGTGGTTGGTGGTTGGGTGGTTAGTGGTTCGGGGGTTTCGTCGAAAGCGCCGGTGTCGGGTGCGGCGACGATCAGAGCGCTTGTCGGGACCGGTTTCACCGTGCCCCTGTCTCCACGTTGCGACACCGCCAGAGTCAACGACGGCGCGTACGAGATCGAGAACCTCTCGGCCAAATATTTCCCGTTCTCATTCTGAAGTGCAGCGAAGGGGATCAACTGCAACGCTCCGTCGGCGACGATGAGCAATTGCTTGGTGTTGCCGAGAACCGGTTCAAACGGCGTTACCAGGAACTTGTAGAACGACTGCGTACAGGCTTTGATTTTGGCGTCTCGCTCCTGAAGTGACTGTCGAAACCGAACGATTCCATCACTCAACTCCTCCCGCTTCACCGGCAGCAGTTTGACGAACGGATGGAAACCGGGAGCCACAGCGACACCGACCACCCCTTCATCCGTCAGCGTGTATTCCAGCACCGCACAACCGCGAATCAGTCGGGCGCTCTGGATCAACTGAGTTTCCGTAGGTATCTGGGGCTGACTGGCCATGCGGTAGGCCGGCACTGCTTCCCGAACCACCGACTCCAGAGCTGCTTCCTGTTTCGCCAAGTCTTGTAGTAGCGACTTCAGTCGCTTTTCGTCTTCCGGCGTCACCTTCTGAGCCTGATCCAGCGGTCCCCGTATCGGAATATACACTCCTCGAATGGGGATATAGGCCCCGCGGGTCTGATCCTCTTCTGTATCGGTGGGCAGTCCTGTTGTCTGTTGCAGCAGGGCGTAGACTTGCTTGCGTTGTTCCCGAAGATCGTCAAATTGCTTCTGGAGCTTCTTCGGCAGGCGAACCGCCATGTCCACCTTGCGCCAGGAGAGTTGATCGGACAAGGCCCGACTGCGCATCCGTTCTGCGCAACCCAAAGCCAGCAGAGCATCCTCTTGCTTCGCAGCCACCGTCAGGAGTTTGCGATAGCTGGACAGGTTGTCGGCGAACCATTGCTGGCGGAGCAGAGGATCAAAGCCAACCGCTCACGCTTCGCTTCCTGCTTGTTCACAATGTCGAGCAATGCGCGTTTAGCCGAACCGAGATCTCCGGTCTGCAACGTGAGTTCCGCCAACTGTTGGTTGATGCTTTCCTGCATCTGGTCCAACCCAGCTTCCGCCGCCGCCTGCTTCGCCTGCTCCAGCAAGCGCGTCTTCTCGGCTTTGTCCGATGCGCCGTTGGCGAAGGTCATGAGGTAGTTGACCCGTTCACCAGCGGACAAGCCGACCTGACCGACCAGCGTCTTCTCTTTGCTTAGCCAGCTTTCGGCTTCCGCCGTCTTGCCGAGGTTGCGCTTGGCGCGTTCGAGCAACAAAGTCGCATCGAGAAGCGACTTGTTCGTCTCAGGTGGGTTGGCAAGTGCCGGTTCGAGTTGCTTCTCTACATCCTGCCAGCGGCTTTCGTTGGCAGCGGACTGAGCAGCGGTGAGAGCACACGCGAAGAGGGCTTTGGGATCATTCTGCGCTAAAGCCGTCGCAAGCGCACGGGCTTTGTCGGCGAGGTCTTTGCGACCGGCTTGCTCGAAGAGGTTCGCGGCTTCGTTGAGTCCTGCCGCGCGCCACTCCGGTTTCGGATATCTCGGTGCGGCCCGCAACAGCGCCATCCCCACCTCCGAAGCCCATTGCTGCTGCTGGCCCTGTGGTGCGCTGTTCGGCAGCAACCGCAGGTTCGCAAGGATCCCCGAACGTCCGAGCAGCTTCGTGCCGCCTGCACCCTCGGACCACACGGGCGCTTCGCAGTCAGCCCTCACAAGCGTCCGACGCACATCTGAGGAGGTTGACGCTGTAATGAGGATGTTATGGTATGGAAGGGAGCAGCGTTTCTCCATTTCTCCCCAGGAACTCCTCAACATGGCTGCCCAAACACGAGCAAGACGTTCGCACTCCCGGTCGCGGTGAAAAGGCTTGAGAACCCCAGCGAAAGCATAGGGAGGATTGGTATAACCAGATTTCACCAACCCCCGAAGCGCCCAGTAGATCGTGTCCCACACCAAGTCGGAGCGACCACTCCAACCTGTCAGGCAAGCATAATAGGCATTCGAGAAAACACCAGATCCCGTATTCCTTTTCTCGGCGAGTTCCCGAACCAGAGGAATGCATCTCTCGGCGCCGCGCACCCAAAGCATCTCGGCTACTACAGAAAGAACCGCTGAGAGAACTCTTGTGTTCGTCTCTGTAGCGATCTGCTCCAGGAGGGCTTGCATGCCGGATACCGCCTCGGTGTCCCGCGCTTCGCCTATCGCCTCGTAGATGGACAAAACCAGCGGAGCGTAATTTGTGCCCACTTCACCCGTGATCGTATCTTTGGCTTCTGACACGTCTCTTCGCAGTCTGGTCAACTCTCTGGTGCACTTCTCCAATAGCCAAGCATAGCGGGAGGAAGGCTTGCCGGCCTTTTCGTAGGCTTCGACGGCCAACGGAATGAACTTGAGACCCCGAAAGGAGCAAGGCAATGCAGGACCTCTGCCATTAAGGCTGAGCATGAAACCACGCACCAAGTAAAGGTTTCCCAGTGCCTCCCAATTACCTTGGCGTCGTGCAACGGGTACTGCGGCGTCTATCATGTCCTCGATGACTGGGTGCTGCGTCTGTGTTTGCCGACTGCCAAAATGCACTGCTATGACTGCCACGTCGAAGATCTCCATCATCCCCTCCAGATCCCCCTCCTTCCTCGGCTCCTGGAACAGCTTCCACGACTTCTCGAACGCCGTGGCGGGGTCTTTCTGGAAGAGTTGCTTCAGGGCTTCGAGGTCAGCGGGGTTGACGGCAGCTTGGGCGCGCGGGAGAAAGGGAGTGAGGGAAAATAGGAGAAGAAGGAAGGGGAGACATGAAGAGTGAAACGTGCAATGTGAGAGGCGAAGGTGGTTCATCGAGATTACTCCAATCGGTGCGGCAGTCAAACTGCGAAAGGCGTGTTGCCGTGGTGAGTGCACTCTATCTGACCAAACCGAGTCTGCGTCGCATCTCATCGGCGGGAATGCCGCCTTCTGTTCGGTGCCGGACTCGCGAGCGCCCGATGAGCTCCATAAATTCCGGGTTCATGGACAACGAGACCGACTCCCAGTCCGCCTCGCCAAAGGCAAACAGGCCCACGGTGGGCTTGCCGTTCTCTGTGATGACGATGCTCTCGCGCGATGCCTCCCGTGCATAATCTGCCAGAGGCCGAGAGGCTTCCTTGATATCAATGACTTTCATAGTTCGAGCACCTTCCCTCCGATGAGCACACGATTCCTTTCTTTGATCCCGATAGCGAGAACGATCACCTTCGCTTCGGGTTCCGTCTCCACGTCATAATACACCCGCAAATCTCCAATCCGCAACTCCCACGGCGCCAAAGGGTTGGGACGCATCGGCTTGCGGTTTCTCGTCTCTACCGTTGGCTGATGGAGCAACTGCACTTCCACTTCGTCGAGGATAATTGTTTGCTGCCGCGCCGTCAAAGCCCGCAAATGCTCCTCCGCTTCAGGCGAGTACTCGATTTCATGCGGCATCGTCTGTCACCCCTTCGGCTCCTGGAACAGATTCCGCGACTGCTGGAAGGCCGTGGCGAGGTCTTTGGCCAAGTGTTGCTTCAGGGAGTCGAGGTCGGCAGGCCCAACGGAGGCGTGGGAGCGCGCGAGCAGCAGAGCAGGTGGGCGGGGGAGCAGGGGCGAGAGGGAGAAGACGGTCACGACAGAGAAGATCGTCAACCATCTACAAGTGACAGCAAACCCCATATGAACCACCTCCGGATATGATTGAGCATCACACTTCAGGCTGTTGGTACGGGAACGGACTCGGTGGACTTTGGCAAAGCAGCGCGTCCCTGCTTCACCGCCATGCATGCCCGCGAGACGTGGAGTTCGTACATCATCTCATCTGTCGGGAACTCGCGACGGATGATCCGACACAGCCGATCCAAATCGCCAGCGGCAATGTTGGCTTCGTGAGCGACCTTCTCATAGTCAAAGTATCTCACGATAATCACCTCCTAAATCTCCGGCGGAGCCAGAACCTCAATCATGGGCAGGCTGAGAGAGACGTTCACTTCATTCACCTGCGCGCGTCGTCGCCGGTTGACCAGATGCTTGAAGTTCCGTGACAGCAAAACATCCTGTCGGGTCAGCACGGCAGCGGCCACGTGCAAGGCATCACTGAGCATGAGGGGACTGAAGATGCCCGCAGCGACGTATCGGTCCGCAAGATCACGCATTTCCTGGGACACCATGTGAATCGTCAAGCCATCCAGCAGTTTCAGCAATCGAGCCCGTTGTTCCGGGTCGGAGTAAGCGCCAGTTCGTCTCTCGCCAATTCAGAAGTCGCGACCTTGGTTTCGATCCGACGACTCTCAACGCGATCATCGTAATAGGCATTGAGCACCGATGTATCCAGAAACACGCGCAGTCTCATCTATCACATCCCCTCGTTCAGAGCCTGTTCTATCCTCGGCCAAGTGTTTGCACAAGGATAAACCTGTCACGACTGGATTGAGAAGTCACCCCGCAGTCCTCCACCCCACGCATCGGCTCCTGGAACATCTTCCACGACTTCGCGAAGGTCGTGGCGGGGTCTTTCTGGAAGAGCTGCTTGAGGGCTTCGAGGTCGGCGGGGGAGACGGAGGCGTGGGCGCGGGGGAGTAGGTGTGCAGGGGAGCACATGAGCAGAAGAAGCAGTGCGAAGCGTGAGCAGTGAGAACTGGAAGGTGTGTAACGTGAGATCGTCAACGGAATCACCTCTATGTGTGGATTGCCTGCCGAGCAGAAGATCAGCTTATGAGTACTTTGTGCGAAAGCTAATCGGCGCCTTCAAATTCCTTTACCTTTTCAAACAGGGAGTCGGCTGTCTCGCCTTCAAACATCTTCTCTCTCAAGGAAGCATAGTCCCCTCCTCCCATGAACACCTCCGACCAGAAGCGAACCACTTTCGCCGGGCTCATGTGTTCCATGAGGATTTGGGTTGCCTCATCGAAGACTTCATATTCACGGACTATTTTCATGGCCGTCACCCCTTTCCTGCGTTTTCAACACAAAATCCAATGGAGCCATCACCTGCATCGATCTCCCGGTGTAATGCTTTACAATCCGATCGTCACAGGTAATGAAATAGTCACAACTTGCCCCTTCCGCCGACGCAAGATGGAGGGCATCGATTGGCTTGAGCCCTTCCTTTTCCAACTCGCGGGCGCGGTCCTGCAAGGCTTTATTCGTCTTTTGAACATACGTCGCCAGAGAACAACACCGAGTGACCCATTGCCGTCTCCAGGGGAAGGGATTCCGAGAATTCTCGAACCTCAGCACCGACGAGATCGCCAAGTCAAGGCTCCCTTCTTCAATCCACTGCAAAAGAAGGGAGAAAGCGAGAGTCTCAAACCAGATGCGCAGTTGGGCTTGGTCGTCGAAGGGACGATTGTAGACGCTTGTGTCCAGATAGACCCTCATACTTCTCCCATTCCGCTTTCCCTTGTGGTGGCTCAGCCATCACACGAGGATTATACTGTCTTCGGTGTCGCGACACAATGGCAATCCCAGTATCCTGACCTCCATCATCCCCCCCAAAACATCTGCCGGTCTACCGGCTTGTTTCCTCGGCTCCTGGAACAGCTTCCACGACTTCTCGAAGGCGGTGGCGGGGTCTTTGCGAAGCATGGCTTCGGGCGAAAGAGCTGCTTGAGGCCTTCGAGGTCAGCGGGTGGGGGGGACGGAGGCACAGGAGGGTAGCGGCAACAGGAGGTAGAGGACGACAAGTATAAATCTGACGCGTCTCAGCGAGATTGACCTTCGCATCTGATTCACCTCGATCATGAAATCGCTTGATCTGGCTGTCAGCACTAACACTGGCCTCGGCGTTTGGGGTTGAAGCAGTTGCTCTGACCGCTGCCGTATGATATCATCCACGTGTCAAAAGGAGGTAGGTACAACGCAATGCAAGCAGTCCGACTCAGAGTCATCCCTGAAGAAGGCGGAGTACTCCATTTCAGTCGTCTCCCTGTCATTCCTGGACGGCCAGTTGAGGTCATCATCCTCTCCGACGAGCTTTCGTCAGAGTGTCGCCAGTCGCTTGCCGCTCTTCAAAACGATGCATCCTACGCCTTTCTCACGGATCCAGCGGAAGACCTCTATACGCTTGACGACCTGAAGGAGCGGTACGACTGACAATGCTCCCCACGCTTCCTTCCCGCGGCGACATCGTCCTGGCCGAGTTTCCCTTTACCGACGTCGCCGAGTCGAAACTCCGGCCCGTGTTAATTCTTGCGCCTGTGCCAGGCCCCTATCCGGATTTTCTTGTCATGTTCATCACCAGCGAGAGCAGTCAGGCACAGGCAAACCTGGACCTCGTATTGTCCTCCGAGGATCCAGCGTTCTCTGAATCCGGACTTCGCGTTACGTCCGTCTTCAAGACGCTGAAGCTGGCAACCCTGACAGCATCCCTCTTTCGCGGTCGGCTGGGAACGCTTCGCGCGGAATTGCACGAAACGCTGGTGGACAGAATGGCCCAACACCTCAAAGGCACAAGTCACTGAATCAGCGCATCAGTTGTCGCCGCAGACCGGAGCGTTGCCGAGCTGGGACAGGCGCGACGACCACACCGCATCACCGATATCCAGCATCACCACTGCCGGACGTCTTTTGGGTGGGAGTCCCTTGGAGTGCGGTAATGCAATCAAGACGATGTCGCCAACCTCATAGTTCGTCATGCTCCATCATCCCCTCCAAATCCCCCTTCCTCCTCGGTTCCTGGAACAGCTTGCACGACTTTTCGAACGCCGTGGCGGGGTCTTTGCGAAGCATGGCTTCGGGCGGAAGAGTTGCTTGAGGGCTTCGAGGTCGGCGAGAGGAACGGCGGCGTGGGCGCGGGGGGGAGGGGTGCAGGGGAGCAGAGGAGCAAAGCAGCAAGGAAGACTGACACGCGCAAGTTCATTCGACTCACCTCTCTTTGAGATCGACACCCGAAGGGCTTGACGGTGTGTGATGCTTCGTCAGGAGGTCTTTTCCTCTGCCTCCGGGTTGTGCAGGTTATAAAGCAGATCGCGAGGCGTCACAATGCGAAGACTCTCGAACAGGACTAACGTCAGTAGGTGCTTGTCTCCGGTGACGAGGAAATCACACTGGGTCTCCACCGCCGCAGCCAGTACATGGTTGTCTTTGGGATCGCTGACGACAACGTCCAGGCTCAGCTTCCCTGGAGCAACCAGTGCGAAGTCTCGCAACCCTTGAATGAATTCTTCGGCCTCCGTTTCGGTGATCCCATAGCGAGAAACAATGTGTGGCCGCCGTAACACTTGGGACAATTCCTCCAGCGTCCCCGGAGACACGACAACCTCCATCTCTTGTCCTGCCGATCCATGTCGAGCAATTGTCGTGGGATTCCAAGACGCTGAAGCAAGGCGCTGACGAGAGGGTTGGTGTCCCAGCAGACTTTGGGAATCATGGCTTGCCCGTGCGCACCTCAGCGATGGCTCGCTCGACGTCTGATTCAATCGCGTCCCCGGCGACGCCCAGGTTGCGGTGGCCGACTCTGTCCATCAAGGCGAACAGTCTGTCCCCTCGCTGCTCCCAGCGCCTGAAGAGATCCGGAGATACAACTACTGCATCCTTTCGTAAATTCTTCGACATTAGACGCCGGATCGCTTCAGCGTCCGGTAGCTCACACAACTGACTACCGAGCGCCAAGAAAGGACATCTTTTCTCCCCTTTCAACCCGTGTTCGTGCCGAACACGGGTTGAAAAGGGAGAAAAGGAGGGTAGC
>MNXM01000289.1 GCA_001872605.1 Armatimonadetes bacterium CG2_30_59_28
TTTAAAAGGGACGGGTTGGCCTCCAGGATCTCCCCATCGTAGTTGATGCGGAACAGACCAACCACTGCTCCGGAGATAATCTCGCGGTACTTCCGCTCCGAGGCCAGCGCGCGGGCGGTGGCCGTTTCAGTGGCCTGCTGTGCCTCCTTCAGCGCGTGTTCCGCTTCCTTGCGCGCGCTAATGTCCTCAAATGTCCCCTCCACCAGGTGAACATTCCCCTCCTCATCGTGAACCATATAGGCGCTGAGGGAAACCGGGATCACATGGCCGTTCGCATGGCGCAGTTGAGTTTCAAAGCCGGTAACTGCTCCTTCAAGGACCTGATGCACAAACCGTAGGCGGTCTTCTGGGGGCTCATAGAGGTTGACAAGCCCGATCTTGTTTATCTCCTCAGCAGAGCCGTACCCCAGCATGTTCAGAAGCGCCATGTTGGCCTCCAAAACCACTCCGTCGAAGTTTGTTCGGTATATCCCCACCAGCGATCGGTCGATCAACTCCCGGTACTTCTGCTCGGAGGCGCTCAATCGCTCGTTTACCGCTTCGACAGCAGCCCGGGTTTCCTCGGCTTCGCGTATTGCCTGTTCCAGCTCGGCGGTACGCTGTGTCACCAATTCAGCCAGATGGTCCTGGTATTTTGCGAGTGTCTCCTCTGCTTCCCGCCGCTCAGAGATATCCTCCAGACATCCCTCAAAGTACAGCACCTGCCCTAAATCGTTCACGACCGCTCGTGCCGTGTTCTTTACCCACACGGTCGAACCGTCTCGTCGGCGGAGCCGGACTTCATGGTGGGACACCAGCCCTATCGCCCCCATCATCCCCATCCACTGCGTTCTGGCTTCGGGATCCAGGTAAAGATCGGCTGCATTCACCGTCAGCAATTCATCATGATCGCTGTAGCCCAGCAACTGCACCATGGCGGCATTGGCGTCGAGGAGCTGTCCCGCTGGTGTGCTTCGGTACAGTCCCACCGGAACCCCGTCATAGATCTCCCGGTTCTGTTCCTCAAGCTCCCTGATCATGTCTTCTACGCGCGTGTGGGGTCCAAGCAACGTAAATTGATTTCCCTCCTCTGGCCTGACCAGTTGGAAAAAGTCGCAGGCCATGCAGGCGAGCCGTTTCTGGGCGAAGGTGCCCTGGACTTTACCGCCGCAGAGCGTGCCGGCAACGGCCCAGCATGTTCTTCCGCCGTTCACTCCGCAGTTCAGCCCGTTATTGGAGGCATCTGTTGCAGCAGGGCAAATGCCCAGCACAGCGACTCTGCTTCCACCTGGCTCTCTGCCGCACTGCTTGAACTCCCAGCAGTTTTGTTTAGTTGTCACAGGTCCCCTCCTTCCACTGGGAAGAGGATTGTGGTCAGGCGATCCATCACTTTATCAGCGTCCGATCAGCCGCTCCACGGCGGCCAAGATCGCGTCAATAATGGGCTTGTCGGGAGCGAAAAGGAGATGCCCCGCGATCTTCTTTTCGTTTTCCTGAAACTCGGTGTGAATCACAATCACATGCGCCTTGTCGTCCTTCAACTGCTCTGAGGCGAGATCTACAAACGCGCCGGCGATGTCAAAGCCCAGGCTGGGCACGGAAGAAAGAAGCATCAATCCGAGGAGATTTGACACGGCGGTCATGTAAGCGCCCAGGAGGATGTTGCCCAACTCCAGCAACGCGGACTTGCCCATATCGGTGAGGGTCTTACTGCTCAGCGGATCTTGTCCGAGCAAACGGTTGGCAATCGCCAGGGCGTTTGGGCGACTCAGCAGGACGAGCATGACCCCTCGGGACTCACCAAGAATCTTGACGGAGATACACACCATGAGTTGTTCACTTCCCCCCATCAACTCGTTAACCTCGCTCAGAGGGACAACATTCACCTCCGGCACAGACATTCCAACTGGCCTGCCAACCAACTGGGCTAACGCAGTTGCCGCGTTGCCGGCGCCGATGTTGCCGAGTTCTCGCAGGGCGTCGTGCTGCAGCGGCGTAAGATCAGATTGTGAGTTTGTCATCAAAGCCCTCCATTTCTATAGTTCATATTCCCCCCGCGCGGCGGTTCGGATTTTCACCGCGCCATCCTCGGTTGTGAGGGTGACAGTGCGCGCGAAGTCTCCTCCCGTATCTTCTGCGACAAGCCGTATCCGAGCCTGCGTTAGACGCTCGCGGAGGGCGGTGGCGTTGCGCTCACCCATACTCGGTGCGCTGCTGCCGTTCCGGTTGTTGAAGAGACTGGCGCCCCCGATAAGCCGCGCGGTGAGCCGGAAACGTCGGGCGCCCAGTTTCTCCATCTCCGCAACAAGCGCATCGAGTGCGTGGCTGGCGAACTTGGCGGGCAGGGAACACTGCTGCGAACTCGACCCGGGGAGCATGACATGAGCCAGCCCGCCGACACACACTCTGCGGTCGTAGAGCACGAGCGCGACGCAGGAGCCCAGGCTGTAACTGATGACCCGGGTGGGCGCGGTGGCGGCGGCGAACTGCGCCATGCCCACTTCTATGAAATCGCTATACCCCTCCCGCACACTGACTCAACTCCTTGATCGCCTTGAGGAAGACCTCCATAGTCGTCCCATCGGGCACCATGAGAAAATGTCCGCCGAGCTCGCAGCAGTCGCTTTCAAACCGGATATACATCACCAGAGCGTAATCGCGGTCCACATCCGACTCGACCAGCAGCGATTGGATCAGCGCTCCCACCATGTCGAAGGCGAGGTGAGGCACCGAAGCCAAAAGCGTGATGTTCAGGAAATTGGAGATCGCGCTGAGGAACGCGCCCGCGAGAATGTTGCCAGCTTCACGCAGGGCCGACTGCTCCAACTCCGAAAGCAGGTGGGTCTTGCTCGTCTGGCGACCGATCATCAGGTCAATCAGGTTCAGGGCTGCTTCCCGACGGAAGGCCAGCAGGATGGCCCCCGAACCCTCGGCGACCAGGCGAAGGTACATCCCGGCCATCAATTCCTCCTGGTCTCCGATCAACCTGGGGACTTCCGTGATCGCCACGACGTCTATCGTGGGAACTGCGATGCGCACCGTGGTTCCTGTCAACTGGGCCAAGGCCGTGGCTGCGTGCCCCGCGCCGATTGTCGCAACTTCTCGAAGCGCATCCGCATCAAACTGGCTCAGAGGTTCGTGAGTGTCTGATTGCTCCGCCATTTCTGTCATCCCCTTTCAGACGTAGTAGACGGACCAAGGATAAGCGTTAGAGGCTGTACCTCGCACCGTCATCCTCCATCGTTGTTGCTGCTTTCGGATCCGCCCGGTTGTGCCACGAGCGCCTCCGCATCTTCAGTGCTCAGTACCTTCGTCAGGTCCATCAGGATCAGCAGGCGACCGTCGAGTCGTCCAATGCCGCGGAGGTAGGCGCCCGATACGTCTGAGACCATCTGTGGCGGCGGCTCAATGGTGGCCTGCGGTATGCGCAGCACTTCAGTGACCGCGTCCACAATCATCCCGACGCTCTGATCTTCCAGACGCGTGATCACGATGCGCTGGGCCTCAGTGCATTGCTCCGGCAGGCCCAGCCGCTCGCGCAGGTCAATCACCGGCAGAATCTTTCCTCGCAGATTGATGATGCCTTTGATGAAGTGCGGCGCCCGTGGCAGGCGCGTGATCGCAAGCATCTCCACGATCTCCTGTACCTGGCCGACTTCAACCGCGAATTCCTCATCGGCAAGTCTGAAGACAACCAGTTGCAGCTCGTCAGTGGTTGTAGCGACTTCGGTCATTACGATCCCTCCGTCAGTTTACGGTAAACCCGTTCCTCCGGGTTCACCGAGGCGAACAGACGATCCAGCAAATGCACCGGCATGGACTCGGTGCGCCCGAGAATCAGGAACCGGTTACGGTTCAGTGCGCCGTGAAACGCCCGGAGCGCACTTTCCTGCAGCTCCCGCGACATATAGATGAAGACGTAGCGGCAGAAGACGATGTCCACATGCTTCAGTGGCGTATCGTGGATCAGGTCGAGTTGCTGGAAATGTACGAGGCTCCGCAACTTCTCCCCGGCGGTGAACGTTCCCTGTTCTTTCGCTACGAAATACTGCTCGACCAGCGGCGACGGCACATTCGTCAGTGCCTGTCCTCCATACACCCCAGCGCGCGCATTCCGCAAACACTCCTCGTCAACATCGGTTCCGTAGACGGACAACCACAATCCCGACAGGTCGGCTCCCAGCACCTCAAGAAAACTCAACGCGATGGAATAGGTCTCTTCCCCGGTGGCGCACCCCGCGCTCCAGACGCGCACCAAACCGACTCCTGCCTTCTGCTTGCTGGCGGCTACCTCGGGAATCACGATTTGTTTGAGCACGTCAAATGTTGTCGCATCACGGAAGAACTCCGTCACATTGATGGTGATCCCGTCGCGCAGTCGCTGCAACTGACTGGGATCACGCTCCAAAACCTTTATGTACTCCCCGTAGTTGGGGATTCTCATGGTCGCCATGCAGGACTCAATGCGCCGCTTGAGATACTCTTGCCGATACTGACTCCAGTCCAGTTGACAGCGTTGCCTCAGCCACGTCAGGAACTGGTGGAAGGCAATATCATCCTGTGGAGTCTGTTCCATATCATACGGCTGCTTCCAGCGTTTGCTTCAATTGCATAGCGACATCCGCGATCTCCATGATGGAGGCCGCCATCTCTTCCAGCGCGGCGGTCTGTTCTTCCGTTGCGGCGGCCACTTCCTGTGCGCTGGCCGAATTCTCTTCGGCGGTGCCGGAGACGCCCTCCATCGTGCCCCCGAACTCGTTGAGGTGCGCCACAAATTCCTCCGTCGAGGCGGTGTTCTCCTCTGCGACGGCGGCAATGTTCTCGACCGCGCCGTTCACTTCGTCGGCAAAGACGGTCAACTGCTCGGTGGATGCGGCGTTGCCTTCGGCGATCTCCGAGACCCGCTCCACGAAGTGGACGACTTCATCGGCGTTCGCTTCCATCTGCTGGACCGCCTCGGAGACCTGTTGTATCTGAATCACGATCGTTTCGGCTGAGCCGAGGATTTGGCGCAATGCCTGCCCGGAACGGTCGGCAACTTGCGAGCCGCGATCGGTCTCCTGGCTTACAGCCTTGATGGCCCCCACCGCCTCGGCGCTTCCAGACTGGATGCCCTTGATCAGATCCTGGATTTCCTTGGTCGCCTGGCTGGAGCGCTCCGCCAGTTTGCGGACCTCTTCGGCAACCACCGCAAACCCGCGCCCGTGTTCACCCGCTCGCGCCGCCTCTATGGCCGCGTTGAGGGCGAGTAAGTTGGTCTGTTCGGCGATCTTGTTGATGACGCTGACGATCTCACCGATCTGCTGCGACATGGTTCCGAGTTCGGTCACCTTGCTCGTTGAGGCCGCGACTGTTTCCGAGATACGGTTCATACCCGAAACGAGATCGGAAAGCACCTCGCCACCTTCGCGAGCTACCTGCGCAGCCTGGCTCGAAGCCCGTGCCGCGGTCTGCGCGTTGCCCGCCGCGTGTTTCGCTCCCTGGGACACCTGCCGCAATCGTTGCGACATCTCGGCAACGCTTTCCCTCTGTTCCTGTGTGCCGCGCGCCACCTTGGCCACGCCGTCGGTCATCTGGCGTGTAGATTCGCTGACTCGTACCGTGCTGCCGGTCTGCTCCTGAGTGCCCCGCGCAATCTGCTCGATGCTTGCCGACATCTCCTTGACGGCGCTGGAGAGAACGGCGATGGCCTGGGACTGGCCTTGCGCGCCTCCTGCCACCTGCTGCGACGCCCCGCCAATCCGTTGCGCCGCCTCGGCTACCTGCACCACCGACTGCTGAACCTGGTCGGCAGACTGGGCTGCCCGAGCGCTGAAATCCCTCGCCCTTTGCAGCATTTCGTGGAGTTGCTGCGCCTGCTGTTGAACGGCCTCCAACTCCTCGCGCAACTCCTGGTTCTGTTGCTGCAAATCGGCAATCTCCTGTTGCGCGTGTTCCTTTCGTTGCTGCAAGCCACCCAGTGCCGCCGCGATTTCGCCGACCTCGCCGTTGCCATTGCCGGGAGGAGGACCGGATCCCCCGGAAGGGAGTTGGTGCGCCCACTTCGCCAAAGCATCTACCGGACGCAGAACCATGCGAGACAGGGCCGCGCCTGTGACCGCGAGAAGGAGGAAGACCAGAAAAGACGAGCCCCAGGTCTCGCCGTACACCTGTTTCGCCTCGGTTTGCGTTTGGGCGACCAACATGGGGACAGGCCCCGGTTGTCCTCGGCGATCATGGGAGTGTAACCCCTGAAGCTGCGGACTCACCTCCGCCGGATGCGGAGACCGCGATAGTGAATGAAGAGCGACCGAGGTCGTGAGAAGCACTGCGGCAAAAACAGCGCCCACGACCAGCGTCGCATTCTTTCTGCACAACTTGTGCTGGATTTTGGTGACCATGGCAAACCCTCCTATATTACGACGAAGTCTTGTGTGATCGGAGTATTGGAGTAAGGGAGCGTTGGGATGCTCGATCCCACCACTCCATTGCTCCAAAACTCCCAATCCCTCAGGTATACAGCAGCAGGCTGGCCGGGTCCAACACCAGCACGGCGCGTCCATCTCCCAGGATGGTTGCTCCCGCGAAGCCATGACTCCGGCGCAGGATGCCATTGAGCGGTTTGATGACCACCTCCTGTTGGCGAACCACACCGTCAATAAGCACTCCGATACGCTGACGCCCCACTTCCACCACGAGCACGCGCGCCGAGCCATTGGTCGGAGCGTCGGGCACGTCGAGCAATTGCTTGACGCGCACAAGGGCCAGCACCGAGTCTCGAATGACCACGACCTCGCGGTTGCTGACCGTGCGCAGATTGACATCTGCGAAATCCACCGCCTCCATCACATTACTCAGTGGAATCGCATACACCTCGTTGCCGAGCCGTATCAGCAGCACCCGAACGATGGCCAACGTCACCGGAAGGTGCAGCACAAACCGGGTGCCCACTCCGGGTTGCGATTCAATCTCCATGTTGCCGCCGACGGCTTCTGCCGTCGTCTTGACGACGTCCATCCCGACGCCGCGTCCGGATACCTGAGTCACCTGTTCTGCCGTGGAAAACCCCGGTTCGCACGCCATCATCAGAGCTTGTGCCTCGGTGAGCAAAGCAGACTCCTCGGCGGTCACCATTCCCCGCTGGATCGCTTTGGCCTTGATGGCTTCCACATCCATGCCGCGACCATCGTCTGCCACCTCAATGACCACGTGCTCTCGCTCCCGGCGCGCCTCCAGAGTCAGCCGTCCGGTTGCTGGTTTCCCAATACGGCCCCGTGCCTCTGGTGACTCAAAACCGTGGTCCAGCGCATTGCGTAGCAGATGAATTAAGGGCTCGTGTAGCCGGTCGAGGATAATGCGGTCAAGCTCGATGTCTCGACCGTGGACATCAAACTCCACCTGTTTACCGAGATCCTTCGCCAACGCACGCATGATCCGCGGGAACCGATCGAAGACATGCGCCACCGGAACCATTCGCATGCGGAGCGCTTCCGACTGCAACTGGGTAGTGATCTGGGTCAGATGATCCAGGCCTTCACCCAGCGCCTCCGATCGGTAACGCTCACCGATGTCCACCAGGCGGCTTCGCACGGTCACCAGCTCGCCCACAAGATCCACAAGGGCGTCCAACTGCTCCACTTTGACACGAAGAGTCTCTGCGCGTTCGGCCTGCATGGCGGCGGCCATGTCAATCCCAGGGGCGCGCGCTGCCTCACTTGTTTCCCCCTTACTGTCCGGTGCGCCGGCAGGCTCCTCCTCAGCGCCCTGAGCGCAAATCTCCCTTTCGATGTGCGCGCACAAGGCCTCCACATCAACATCTGCGGCCGTCCCCTGCACGGCCGCGGACACCATCGTGCCCAACGCGTCCACGGCGGCCAATGCCGCATCAATGGCTTCGGGCGTGACCGCAGCTGTGCCGGAGCGCAATCTTTCCAACGCGCTTTCGAGCCGGTGGGCCAGAGTCGCGATGTCGGTGAACTCCATGGACCCCGCCGCGCCCTTGACGGTGTGGGCCGAACGAAACATCTCATTGAGAAGATCGGTCCGCTCTGCCACGGGCGTGCGTTCGAGCTGCAGCAATAACTGTTCCATCTGCTGCAAGTGCTCGCTCGCTTCCGTCGCGAAAGCCTCGAGATACTTACTGAGATCCAACTCCACAGTTGCTCACCTCGGCAGCGTTCACACTCCCACCGCCGCCTGCACGGTCTCCAGCACCGCTTGTGGGTGGAAGGGCTTGACGATGAATCCTTTGGCGCCAGCATCGGAGGCTTCCTGCATCAGAGCATCCTGTCCCATGGCGGAAACCATGATGGCGGTGGCGGTCGGGTCTTCCTGCAGGATGGCCTTCAGCGCCTGCAACCCGTCCATGTTGGGCATGACAATGTCCAGCGTCACAAAATCGGGTCGGAGCGCACGAAAGGCGTCAACGCCCTCCTGCCCATCCCCTGCTTCCCCCACTACCTCATAACCGCCCTGAGTGAAAATGTCTTTCAGCATCATCCGCATGAATGCGGCGTCGTCCACTAATAAGACGCGCTTTGCCATTACGCTAACCTCCCATTGCTATTTTACGTGATCGATCCAGTGCCCTTCACCAGCACCTATGGGTTTGACGGCATTAGATCCTGGCGTTCTAATTTCGCAGTGCTCCCTTCCATGCAAGCGCCTGGAATTTCGCCTTGCTGAAACCCCACATCTCCCGGACCCGTGTATCGGAAGCCACCGCTTCGGCGAGTTGAACGTACTGATCCCGGGTCGGCAGGTTGAGACTGACGCCCAATTGCTGCGCATAAGCGCTCAATATCGCGTCCGTCATGCCAGTGCCAAAAGACTCCTCCAACTTGGGACGAATCTTCGTATCAAGAGCAGTCTTAGCATCCACGTGCATCCCCCCCAACGGTCTGTACGATGCGTCCATCTGCGTCAATAATCTCAATCCGCGCCGTAGGCGCACCCATCAAATGTGTTCCGCACGACAGGCAGGGATCATAAGCGCGGATCGCCATCTCGACGCGATTGAGCAGGCCCTCTCCGGGCTCACCATCATGGATGAGCGCGGCGGCGGCGTGTTTGACGGATTGATTGATGGCTGCGTTGTTGTGCGCAGTCGCCACAATGAGGTTGACTTTGGTCAGACGCCCCATGTCATCCGCGGCGTAATGGTGAATCAACAGACCGCGGGGCGCTTCCACAATGCCGATCCCTTCGCCGGCGTGCCGCTGGGCAGGAGTCCGCACCTTTGTGTCACAGCTCGCAGGATTTTCGAGCAATTGCACGGCGCGCTCACAGGCATAGAGGAGTCCGATAGCGCGAGCGTGATGGTACTGCAACGTCTCCTGCACGGGTCCCTTCGCCAGCGACTTGAACTCCTTCAGAGCCTCACCCGCTTTCGCTGTGCCCATGCGGTCACAGATGTTGAGACGCGCCAGCGGGCCCACGCGGTAGATACCATCCGGGTAACCGAGTGGCTTGAAGTAAGGAAACTTCATGTAACTCCAGTCCTCGGCGTGCTCTCCGATGTAGGTGGCATAGTCAGACGGCGCAAAATCGGCCAGTGTCGCACCGTCGTGCCCGATGATCTTCACGGCGCCATCGTAGATCGTGAAGTCGCCATTGTCGGTCAGTGCGGCGTGGTGGGTTGAGAAGCCGTGGGTTGCCTGCATCAGATCCTGATGCTGATCCAGCGCCTCACGGACGAGGTCTAAAGCGGCGCGCGCATGGTCCACTGAAGTCCGCGCCTGTGGCAGCAGCGTGTGTCGGTCGTCGTGCGACAGTGCCTTGCTCATTCCACCCGGTATCGCCGTGACGGGATGAGTGGACCTCCCGCCAACCACTTCCACGATGGTCTGTCCGATCTTGCGCAGGGCGATGGCCTGCTGGGCAACCTCGGGATGGGCGCGCGCAATGCCGATGATATTGCGTTCTTCCGGAGGCGCGTCCGGCCCCAACACCAGGTCCGGCGCAGCCAAGAAGTAAATGTGCAGGGCGTGATCGCTAATGAATTCGCCTACGTGCATCAACTCACGGAGCATCTTGGCGGCCGCGGGTACTTCCACTCCCAACAGATCATCACAGGCCTTCGCAGAAGCCATGTGATGCGAGACACTGCAGATGCCGCAAATGCGGGGCGTGATCTGTGGCGCTTCCCAGAACATGCGGCCTTCCATGAATTTCTCAAAGCCGCGCAGTTCTACTACATGGAATCGGGCGTCAGACACTTCGCCCGAATCGTTGAGTTGGATGGTTACTTCGGCGTGGCCTTCGATGCGGGTGACTGTGTCAATCTTTATTTGCTTACCCATTTATGCGCCCCTCCCTTCCATCACGCTGGGGATGATTGAGACCGGCAATGTGAAGCGGTAGCCGGTTCCTACTGTGTCTTCCGAAAACATCAGGGCACCGGCCGGCAGAATCGTCGCGAGGCTGTCCACCATCTTCCCGCCCTGCTCCAACGCCTCAGGCGGTGGCCCGTTACATCCACGACAAGGGAAGTTCGCCTCCACGCAGGGTCCCTTACATCCCGCGCGCGTCGCAGGTCCCATGCACAAGATGCCCTGCTCGAGGAAGCACTTCGTGGGGTTAATCTCCTCCAACTCGAAGAGAGCGTGCACGGCTTTCGTGACAAACTCTCGTTGAGGCTTGTGCATTTCTGCTTGCTCACGCTGGCACTCGGAACAAAGGTTCTTGGTTGGAATAACCGGCTCCTCGCCGCGCAGCACTGCGCCAATCGCAGCGCCCAGCAAATCGGGACGCGGCGGGCAACCGGGAATGGCGTAGTCCACGTGAATGACTTCGGTAAGCGGCCTCACCGTGGGGAACAGTGTCGGCAACACGTCGCTGTGCTGTTCAACACCGCTGCCATCGGTCACCGTGTCAACAAAGGCCCTGTCTTTCACATCTTTCACGTCGTAGAGATTACGCAAGCCGGGCAGTCCGCCAAAGCATGCGCACGAGCCGAACGCAATTACCGTGCCCGCCTTTTCGCGCAACTCCTTTGCGACGGATTCGTTCTGGGAGTTGCCGACTCCACCCTCGATTAGCGCAACGTCCACTTTCGGGATTTCCTTCACATCCATGATGGGACTGTAACGCAGATCCACCACCGTAAGAAGTTCCAATAACTGCTCGTGCATATCCAGGAGCGCCATGTGGCATCCGGAGCACGTGTGTAACCAGCTTGTCGCCGCGGTAACTTTAGGTGCTGTTGCCATATCATCCACCTCCTCGATGGTCCTGCAGGTATCCGAAGAAATCGTTCACCTGTTCCGCGTACTGTTCGCCCTCGTTGGGAGAGAGTCCCCAGATGCGCACACGCTCCGGATCAATACGCCTTGCGCGTAAAGAGGCGCGGAACAGTTCCAGCCGCCGATCCATGTCGGTGTTCCCGACGATGTTGCGGCAATGCTCGTCGTGACAACGCCCGACGAACACGCCGTCGAATCCACACTTGAACGCGTGGAGCAGGTACTGAGTGTCCACTCGCCCACCACAGCAGATATTCAGTGGCAGAGCGCTCGCAGGGTACTCGCAGCCCTTCATACCGGCATCGTCTGCGGCAGGATAACCGCATGAATCACACAACAGGCAAAGCACCTTCGGCTCGCCATTGCATCGTTGGTATCCGGCGAGGGTTTCAATGGCCCGAGTGATGTAGTGGTGCGGGTATGTGATGAGGTCCCGCGCGGCGGCCGGACAGGCGGTAACACAGTTGCCGCACGCCTTGCAGCGGCGAACATCCACGGTAGCGACATCGAGCGCGGTGTTAATCGAGGCGGCATGAAAGGCGCAGGTCTTGACGCAGGTTCCACACGCACCACACAGGTCGGGGTTCACCTCGGTGATGGCGATGTCGTGGTACAGCTCGGGGCGGTCGAGTAACGCCGCGAGGGCGGTCGTCGCGGAATCGGCGCGCATGGCCGCTGTGCGCATTCGGGTTGCGTCGTCGCTCTCCTCGTGTTTGACCAGGAAGACTCCCGGCTCGCGAGTCTCGGTGAACAGGTTGGTAGGATTGAGCGGCCGCAGTTGGCCGTCCATGCCCAGTTCCACCAGCAGCAATTCGTGAATGCGCCGGGTCAGATCCGGGTTTTCATCCTCACCGATGGCCACAATCACCGCGCCTACATTAAGTGTGCGTTTGCTCTGGACATTCCGAATCTCAACGGTAAAATCTCCGGCCCAGCCATTGGAATCTGCCAGGCCGTGCCCGAAGCAGAAGGTCATACGCGAAGCGTCGTCCAGTGAGGCAATCGGCAAATCCTCCACGGGCAGTTTGCTCAACGCCTCCTCACGCTCGGATTCGTCAATCAGGCATACCTTGTAGCCCTTGGCGACCAGCCGATACGCGGCGAGGATGCCGCCAATCGTCGCCCCGATAACCAGCACGGAGCGACGGGGCGCGATCTCCGTCGCTTCCATCACATGAGATTGGCGCACCCTTTCCAGCGCCGTCTGAATCAGCACTCGCGCCTTGCGCAGGGCGCCCTCCGGGTCGTTCCGGTGTGGAAGGACCACCTGCTCGCGCAGATTCGCAAACCCGATCCGGTTCCGGTTCAGACCCGCCGCACGCAATCGTTCGACCGTGATGCGGCGCAGGCTGTTGCCATAGTGCCCCGGTGAACAGGTGGCCAGCACGACGCCCTCCAATTCTCCGGATTGCACGGAGCCAAGCAACTGGCGTTGTGCGGTCGTCAGGCATAGGTGGTCGTGCACTTGGACGGAACCCTCGCCCGCAAATTCATGCGCTAAAGCATCCATATCCAGTACGCTCTGGTCGTCCTCATGCCCTCGGCAAAAAAACAGACCAATACTCAAAGCGCTCACCTCCTTCATAGAAGTTAATTCTGTGTATCCAATACAGTTCTATACTCGTTACGGATGAAAATCCATCTTTCCCCCTCACCCTCGAACCCTTTGGATTCGCGCCCCATCGGGGGAGAGGGTGCGAACCCAAAGGGTTCGAGGGTGAGGGGGTGTTTTCAGAGTATGTGCTAATCTTAGTTGAAAATTGAAGAGGCTCCTTGGAACTGGTTTAATAGAGAGATGGTTAGAAGAACCAGGAAGGAGCCACTGATGGGAAGAGTAACAGAGGAAGGGAAGATAAGGAAGTCCCGCGTATTGGGTACGATGGAGGTGCTTGAGCCAGAGGAGTACGAGGGTCTGTCGGTGAATGGGAAGGTGGAGTTGATCCAGCAGTTGATCCCGTTGGGCTTGATGTACGTGAATGAGTTGCTTCAGTCCGAGGTGAAGGAGTTGGCGGGTGATCGGTATGCCC
>MNXM01000335.1 GCA_001872605.1 Armatimonadetes bacterium CG2_30_59_28
ATAAGAAGCGTAAAGCGTCACAATAACTACCTTCCCCTGTGCGAACCGTTTCGGTTCGATAACGGAGGAAGGTGCGAACCCTTTGGGTTCGAGGATGGGGGTTGTTGCATGAACTCACTCAGGACCGACGAACCGCGAACTCCGTTACACAATCACTGTCGGTTTCCAGATTATAGGCGCCTATGGTTCCGGCTGGGCTGGATAGGGATGATTATCACAAATCTTACTTACACCTGGTCCTTCCGGGCCGGTGGAATGATCTGTCCGGATCAGGTATACTGCACGCCAACCAGTCTTCTGGGGATGCAGACACGGGGGGGTGTTGTGGACAGGAACGTGAGCCGAGCGCGACCAGCGCTCCGTATAGGAATTAGCAGTTGTCTGCTCGGGCAGGAGGTGCGTTTCGACGGCGGCCACAAATGTGACCGTTTCATTACTCAAACCCTCGGGCAGTTTTGCGAATTCGTTCCCGTGTGTCCGGAGGTCGAGGTGGGCATGGGAGTTCCGCGAGAAAGCGTACGGCTCATCGGATCCTCCGGCGCGCCTCGCATGGTGGGGGTGAAGTCTGGAACTGACTGGACCGACCGGATGGTCGAATACGCGCGGAATCGCGTCGCAGAGCTGGAGTCGGAACCACTCCATGGCTACATTCTGAAGAAGAGATCCCCTTCCTGCGGCATGGATGGTGTGCGGGTCTACGGGGAAAAGGGGATGCCGAACAGGAACGGACGCGGGCTGTTTGCCGGGGCGCTTGTAAATTGCTACCCGTTGCTTCCGGTGGAGGAAGAGGAGCGATTGCAGGACATGCCGATTCGAGACAACTTCATCGAGCGCGTCTTCGCCTATTACCGATGGATGGAACTCCTCCGATCAAGCCCTGCGCCCCGAGACCTTGTCGCCTTCCACACGCGGCACAAGTGCGCGCTGGTGGCTCACAGCCCGGAAGAGTACCGGCAACTGGGGAGACTGGTGGCAACGGTGGGGAAGGCTGTCCGAAGACAACTTCTGGACGAGTACGGTTCGCTGTTCATGTCCGCTCTCAAGCGCATGGCCACTCACCGCAAGCATGCCAACGTCCTCTACCATCTCCTCGGATTCCTCAAGCGGAGCATCGACGCGGATGACAAAGCGGAACTGGTCGGTTGTATCGAGTCCTATCGCCGCCTCACATTGCCACTGATTGTGCCTGTCACACTCCTGTTGCACCACTTCCGCAAATACCCGGTTGATTGGGTGATGGAGCAGACATATCTGAATCCCTATCCGGCTGAGTTGATGCTGCGCAACCATGTTTGAAATCGCCGGGTGTGTGCGAGAAAGTGAATGGCTGAGCAAAGAGTATCTCCAGTAACTGACAAGCCCATTCTGGTGACCGGAGCGACCGGTTACGTGGGTGGCCGTCTCGTGCCGCGGCTGCTGGAAGCGGGATACCGGGTGCGCGCCACTGCCCGATCGATGGACAAACTCCGAAGCCGCGCTTGGTCCAAGCATGAACGACTGGAGCTTATCGCCTCAGATGTGATGGAGATCGATTCTCTTCGTGCCGCTGTGAGAGGGTGCGAGGTGGTTTACTACCTCGTCCACTCCATGGACCCTCAGCAGGCGGATTTCGCCAAAGCCGACCGGAAGGGCGCACAGAACATGGTCGCCGTTGCGGAGGGATGCGGCGTCAAGCGAATGATCTATCTGGGAGGGTTGGGGGAAGACGCTCCCGAGTTGAGTGAGCATCTCCGTTCACGGGCGGAAGTGGCTGGCATATTGCGTTCGGGAAGCGTACCCGTGACGGTTCTCCGGGCGGCGATGATCATTGGATCGGGCAGCGCTTCCTTCGAGATTCTGCGACACTTGGTGGAACGGCTTCCCGTCATGGTGACCCCACGGTGGGTGAAAACTCCGTGCCAACCCATCGGCATTCGGAATGTTCTCGGCTATCTGATTGGTTGCCTCGAATGCGACGCAACCGTAGGAGAAACGTTTGACGTAGGCGCCACGGATGTCGTCACCTATCGGGATTTGTTCCGCATCTACGCCGAGGAAGCGGGTTTGCGGAGGAGGTGGATTATTGTACTACCGGTGCTCACCCCCCGACTCAGTTCCCTCTGGATCCATTTGCTTACCCCCATCTCTGCCTCCATCGCGCGCCCACTCGCCGAGGGACTGCGCAACCCGGTCGTCTGCAAGGATACCCGCATCAGGGACCTAATCTCTCTGGAGTTGTTCGACTGTCGCGAGGCCATTCGCCGCACACTCATCCGCCTGCGACAGGATGACTTGGAGACCTACTGGACCGACGCGGGGAGGATCCCCCCAGTGGAATGGATGCGATCCGGCGACCCGGCGTGGGCCGGAGGCACACTGAAGGTGGACGAACGGCACGTCTTCTTGCAGGCAACCGCCGAGGAAATCTGGCGACCTCTCGTCCGCATTGGCGGCACTACCGGCTGGTATTACGCCAACTGGTTGTGGAAGATCCGTGGTCTTCTGGACCGCCTTGTCGGCGGAGTCGGCAGTAACCGGGGACGCCGTGATAGCGGCGGGGTGCGTCTCGGCGACACGATCGATTTCTGGCGCGTTGTGCATGTGGAGCCGAATCGTCGCCTGGTCCTTCTCGCGGAGATGAAACTACCGGGAGAAGCCGCTCTCGATTTCACCATCGATCGGATCGATGAGAATGTCCACGTGTTGCTCCAGACCGCCCGTTTCCTGCCTCGAGAGTTTCCAGGACACGTTTACTGGTGGATGGTGAGCCCGCTTCACAACTTCGTCTTTAACGGTATGCTTGGCGGAGTAGCCCGAGCGTCGTGGAAGCCCGTGCTCCACGGGCCAGAGAGAGTGACACGGGGACCGAACGGGTCGCCGCGCCTTCCGAATATCTGCATCGCCGACTGCGGGGCGGTGTTCTCGCTGCACACGCTGCAAACACTGCCGACCTCGATTCAGGAAACATGGGACTTCTTCGCGAACCCGGAGAATCTCTTGAAGATCACGCCACCGTGGCTGGAGTTCCGGAACACATCCACTGTGCCCAAGCGCATCCACACCGGACTGATCCTGACTCACCGGATTCGGACTTTCCCGGGCATTCGCGTGAACTGGGTCAGCGAAATCACCCATGTGAACGAGCCGTACACATTCGTCGATGAGCAACGATCAGGTCCATACAGGCTCTGGCATCATGAACACTGTTTTCGCGAAGTGGACGCGGGCGTGGAGGTGCAGGACATTGTTCACTACTCACTCCGCTTCGGGGCGCTGGGGAAGGCATTGCACTCCCTTACGGTGAGGCGACAATTGCAGGAGATCTTCGAGTACCGTCGAGAGGTTCTCCAAACACTCTTTCCGAAGCCTGTGCCTGAATCCGAAGAAGGGCATCCCAATGGATGATATTCGTTCGCCAAGCGGCTGATTTCTCGCCACTCGTGGACGATTTCAAGGCGCTTGTTCGCAGTGTTCGACAAATCGAGGGAGGATGCACAATATGTCCGACCACCCAAACATCGTTGTCATCATGACTGACCAGCAGCGCGCGGACGTGTGCGCGCGGGAGGGGTTCCCGCTCGACACAACTCCGTTCCTCGACTCTCTCGCGCGACAGGGAACCTGGTTCAACCGCGCGTACACCTCCATGCCCGTGTGCGGGCCGGCGCGGGTGAGCTTCCTCACCGGACGATACCCCAGCGCCCATCGAGTGCGCGTGAACCATCATACTCAATACGCGTCCTACAAAGAAGACCTGATCGACGTCATGCGGAAGAAGGGCTACGCCACGGCCATGGTGGGCAAGAATCATTCGCATCTCATCGAAAACCGCGTCAACCACTGGTTCTGGTTGATGCACAAGGGCGGGAAGGACGACGACCGGACTGACAAAGAAAAGGCCTTCGATGCCTATCTCGGCCAACTCAACCATGGCACCGCGCTCGACCCGACGCCGTTTCCCGTCGAGTGTCAGTGCCCGCACCGCGCGGTGACCAACGCTCAGGAGTGGATACGCACTCTGCGAGGACAACCGTTCTTCCTCTGGTTGTCCTTCCCGGAACCCCATAATCCCTTTCAGGTTCCCGAGCCATACTTCTCGATGTTTCCTCCGGAGTCTCTGCCGCCTCTGAACTCGGGCAGGGATGCGCTGGATCGTAAGGGCTTCAAGTGGCAGTTCTGCCGGAAGCTGGGCGAGTATATTCTTCCCGATTACGAGGCGCTGATCCCGCGCACTCGTGCCAACTACTTCGGAATGCTGCGACTCATTGACGACCAGGTCAAACGATTCGTGCAGTTCCTTGAGGCTGAGGGATTGCGTGACAACACCCTTGTTGCGTTTCTTTCCGACCACGGAGACTTCGTCGGGGAATATGGTCTCATCCGCAAAGGACCCGGACTGCCGGAAGTGCTGACGAGGATTCCCATGCAGTTCACGGGGCCCGGCATAGCGGCTCGCCCCGATCCCCATGGCGCGCACGTGTCGATCGTCGATCTTATGCCGACGCTGTGCGAAGCAATCGGCGCGGCGATACCTCCCGGAGTGCAGGGCCGCAGCCTGTGCCCGCTGCTCACCGGACAGCGTACCGCAGAGGAGGGATTTTCCAGCGCATACGCCGAACATGGGTTCGGAGGGCTGAACTACGATTGGGACGACCGCCCGGATTTCAGTCACTGCCTGATTCCCGGCCCCGACGGGCCGACCTTCGACTGCCTCAATTCGTACACGCAGAGCGGCACGATGCGCATGGTGCGGAAAGATGACTGGAAGCTGATACTCGATCCGTACGGCAGTGGGGAGATGTATCATCTCAGTGATGACCCGTTTGAACTCGAGAACCTCTTCGCTGACACGGCGTACCGTGAGGTGCGGAACGCTCTTGTCGAGGAGCTTCTTCGCTGGAGCCTCCGCGTGCAGGACACCTTCCCACACCCGGAAGGGAAGTATCGACTCAAAGAACCCTCGAATGCCTGATCACGAAACAACCTTATTGGAAGAAGAAGCATGATGAATCAGAGAAACCGTACCATCGTCATCGTGGCGACCACCCTCGCGCTGGGCGCGCGCCACAGTTCGGCGGCGGGAGTCACGATCGTCAAGGATGGCGCGCCGACAGCCGTCATCGCGATCAGCCGCGACGTTAGTGAGCGGGTGCAGCAGGCGGCGCAGACACTCGCAGACTTTATAAGACAGGCCAGTGGAGTGGAGTTGCCGGTGCTGAAGGATGACGCGCCCCTCGACACGACAGGCGCGATCATCCAGATTGGAAGGACTTCCCCGGCCAGGCCGGGGCAGGCGCTCCCGAAAGACCTCGATGAGGATGGCTTTGTTATCATCGTCAAAGGAAACAGCATCGCCATTCTGGGGGCGACCGATTGGGGAACCGAGTTTGGCGTCTACGAGTTCCTCGAGCGGTTCGTCGGCGTGCGCTGGTTGCTGCCGGGCCCGGACGGAACGGACGTGCTCGCGGTAAAGACTATCACAGTTCCCGAGGGCACAATCAAAGACGAACCGGTTTTCTTCTCCCGTCTTTTCAGTGGTCTGCGTGGGGACGCGCAGATGAGATGGGCGCGGTTCAATCGGATGCATGGGCGCGTTAGTTTCCACCACAACCTGATCCATCTCTTCCCTCCGGAAACGTACACAAAGACGCACCCGGAGTTCTTCCCGATGAAAGACGGCAAGACCCGGTTCCTGCCTCCGACAAATAACACCCACGGTTGGCAGCCGTGCTTTTCGGAACCGGGCACCGTGGATGAGGCCATCAAGAACATCGTCGATTTTTTCAACAAGAACCCGGAGACGACATCCTTCTCACTCGGTGTCAATGATAGCAGCGGCCAATGCCGCTGCCCGCGATGTCTGGAGCAAGTGCCGGAAGAGAAGAATTTCCTGGGAATGTCGAATTACTCGGACTTGTATTATGCTTGGTGCAACAAGGTCATTGAGGGCGTCCTGAAAGTCCACCCCAACAAATGGTTCGGATGCCTCGCCTACAGCGAAGTCGCTGCGCCTCCGACAAAAGTTAAGGTGCATCCGCGGATGATTCCGTACATGACCTACGACCGCATGAAATGGATTCATCCCGAGGTGGAGGCCGCCGGTCATGCGGCCACGGAAGCATGGGCGAAGGCCAGCCCAACCCTCGGCTGGTATGACTACATCTACGGCAGCCCGTATGCAGTGCCTCGCGTGTTCTTTCACAAAAGCCAGGAGTACCTCCAGTATGGACATAAGCAGGGTGTGCGGGTTCACTACGCTGAGTTATACCCCAACTGGGGGGAGGGCCCCAAACCTTATATCTTCCTCAAGCTCTGGTGGAATCCGGACCGGAACGTGGACGCTCTCCTCAAGGAATGGTACGAACGCTGCGTCGGTGTTGAGGCCGCTCCGTACCTGGCAAAATACTACGAAATCCGGGAACGGTTCTGGACGAAGGACATCCTAACGTCGAGATGGTTCTCGGTGGGAGGGCAATATCTGAACTTCGGTTCTCCGACGTATCTCGCGGACGTTAGTGAGCAGGACATTCTCGACAGCCGCAAGCTTCTCGACACTTGCATCGCCAAATGCCAGACCGACAAACAACGGGCACGAGCGCAATTGCTTACGAAGGCTTTTCAGTACTACGAAGCATCCGCTCTCGCGTACCAGGCGGAACAGAAGAGTGGCATCCTGTCGGTCAATACCGAGGCAGAGGCCCTCGCTGCGCTGGACAACGCGGAGCGCGTGATCGGCATGGCGAAGCAGCGTCTTCGCCTGGCGCTGGACGAGTTCCCGAAGGACCCGGTGCTCGTCCACCCGCTGGACATCGAACGATTCCAGGCTTATTACGGGTCAACGTGGGGTGGCGGCGCTTTGTGGATCACCATGGACTGGGTCGCCAGAGGGGACAACGCCGTGCGGAAGAAAGTGGCTGAACTCGCTCGCAGCTCGGAGTCTCACGACATTCGCGGCCGGGCTCAACTGATGCTGGATATCGTCGATGGGAAGATCACGCCCGTCTCCACCAATCCCTCCTTTGAGGAGGGGAAAGGCGAGGGCGCCGACGGATGGGGCTACTGGGTGAAGCCCGATCCGGTCACCAACAAGACCGTTGGCAAGATGCTTCGCAGCGAGGAGATGGCCCACACCGGCAAGTACAGCCTGCTCTGCGACAGCATGTACCGCGGCGGGCCGGTGCTGACACTCAAAGAGTTGAAGCCCGGCAAGTACTGCGCCATGGGATGGGTTTACACACCGGAGGGACAAGAATCAAAGGGAATGGCGGAGCTGGCGCTCACGCCTCGCGGAGACGACGGCAACAACCTGCCCGGGCTCTCCACAAAGATCAATCCCATCCCGGGGCGCTGGACTCTGGTTGTTGCGGGAGGAGAAATTCCTGAACAAATCAATGGCACGAAGGTGACGAATGCGCTGCTCATTCCCATTGTCGAGGGCTTCCGCGACGGCAAAGTCTACTGGGACGATGTGTCTTTATACCGGGTGGACAAGTGATCGAGTCCGCCGGAACGATTCCGTGTTCGAGGGGGGAACGTCTTGCAGCAACAGAAGAAACGACCGTGGTGGTATGCTCCGTTGACCATTGGAGCTCTGCAAAACGAAAATGAAGGCGATCCGTTCAAGGTCATCGACGCCTGGGCGGACCTCGGCTTCAACACCGAACAGGCTCTGCACCTTTTCGGGAAGGACTACTATGCCTTCTTCGATCCCGAGAAGGACTCGGCTTTACTTCAGCAGTATCTCGACCGCGCGCGACAGAGGAACCTGCGTGTGATTCTATACCTGAACACGCACATACTCCCTGTGATCCACGAGAACGATCCCCCGGAGTATTTCGCGCGAACACGAGATGGGGCACTCATGCAGGCGTACAATGTCTACAACGCTTTTGTGGATGTCACATCGCCCTGGCGGGACCTTGCAATGAGCAGCGCGCGGGCCGCCGCCGCGAGGGGAGTGGACGGCATCTTCTCCGATGGACCGGTCATCCTGGACACGTGGTCTGAGTCAGCCGATGCGGTCTTCCACGAAATGTACGGTCGCAGGCTTGCATCATTGCGGCTCAGTCGTGATGCGGACAGGCGCCTGAAAGCTGAGTTCAACCGCGAGATCTTCGGGCAGTTTGTGCGGGACATGTCGGCCGCGATCAAGTCGGTGCGCAAGGATTGCCTCTTCTACATCAACCTCGGGCTTCACTACGACTCCAGCGGTTTCAACGACGCTCAGGATCTGCTTGGTTCCGAAGGCGGATTCAGTTACTATCTTCCCCCGCGGGAGATCAAGCATTACAAGGTGGGAGTCACCTCCCGCGTCCTGGAAGCGCTGGCGGACGGCAAGCCTACGGTCAACTTTATCTCCGCTGACTTCAAGTGTTGGGACCGGCATCTCAAACCCTCAGCGGATATTCTTCGCCAAGCTGCCAGTGCGCTCGCCAATGGATCCAACTACTGGCTTGGGCTTCACTCCTCCGAACTTGATTTGTATCGAGCCAACTTCGGCGAAACAGCGAAGCTGAATCGCACTGTCGCTACGAACCCGGATGTCTACGGCCCGACGCGTTCTCTCGCCCGTGTGGCGCTGTACTGGAGCTTCCCCAGCCGTAGTCTGGAACCGCGAGAAGAAGCTTCCGACTTCTATCGGAGAGAGAGCGGTAAAGGCTCCCTTGTTGCCAGTCACTATGACGAAACGCAGGGGTGGTTCCGTGGGCTGATTTCCTCGCACATTCCGTTTGATGTCCTGCCATCAAGCCACGTGAGCCGCAAGTCGCTCAAACGCTATGAGGTTCTGATTCTTCCGGCGACCTCTTATCTCTCGGAACCCGAAGCGGAACTCCTCACGAAATGGGTGAGGGCAGGAGGGCATCTCATCGTCTCCGCGGATCCTGGAAGACTGGAAGTCAGCGGAAAGGTGCTGCCGCGCCCGGCCCTGACAGACCTGATCGGAGTCACGCGCGTCTCTCGTATCGAGCCTGACCGCGCCAACTACAACTACATGACCACCAGTGACAGCATTCCCTCCTGGCTGTGGCCGGAACCGAATGATCTCCTTCCCAGCTTCACTCGAGCTGCTATCCTGCGGGCCGACGGCGCCGAGGTCTGCGCTCGGTTTCATGCAAAGACCGTGGGGCAATACTGTCCCCTCGGTCCCCTGAAGAGCGATGCAATCCTGTTCAGGAAGGTTGGGAAAGGGTGGACGGTCTTTTTTGCCGGAAACATCGGCGACACTTACGGTGAGTATGGGATTCCCGTGATGCGCCAGTTGATGTCCAATGCTGTGGCTCACGAACACGATCCCATCGTGCGGCTTGAGAACGCGCCTCAGTTCGTTGAGGTGACGGTGCGGCAGAGCAGGGACACGCCGCTGAGCGTTGTCCATTTGGTGAACCACGGCGGAGGCTTCGAACAACCCACCGAAGTGCCTGTCGTCCTGACAAACGTCCGCGTGTCGCTCAAGTCACCGGAACGCTGCCGCGGCGCGCGATCCGTTGTCGGCGGTCTGCAACTGCCCACGCAAAGGAAGAACGACTGTGTGTCAGTCACCATTCCGGAGATGGCAGTTTACGAAGCGGTGGCGTTTTCCATTGAGAGAGGTTTGCCATGAATACTTCTGAGAAGTTAGACAAGTCCGGCTCGTCCGATGACCCTTCACCTGAGAAAGGATCTCCCCCAATGAACCACGCTCACCCACGGCAAGCAGCGTTGACCGCCCTCCTTCTGTTCTCCGCTGTAGCCGGCGGCACTTCTGCACAGCAGCTTCTTGAGAATCCGGGCTTCGAGGAAACCACCGACGGCAAGCCAACCGGGTGGAAGTATGACAAACCTCTGGCTCTGGCGGACGGGGCGCGCTCCGGGAAACGCGCCCTTTGCCTGCCGTCCGGTTCCCGCATCTACCAGAATGTCCCTCTGGAATCAGGTTACTTCTATCACGGAAGCGTCTGGACGCGGGGCAAGGGACAACTAATCATCAGTTACTACGAATACAAGGATGGCGTGGCGCAGGGATACGCCGGCGCTGTCCGCACCGATGCCCTTGACCTCACGGACGAGTGGCAGCAGCTCCACTTCACGTACAGCGCGGGCACAACCGAGGCACACCTGAAAGGCATCGCCTTTGCGCTTCACTCTGCAAAGGAAGGGGTGGAAATCCTTCTGGACGACGCGTCGCTGGATAAAGTCCCCGTTCCTGACAAAGCGGTGAATCTTCTTGTCAACCCCATCGTCAAAGACGCAGACGCGGATGGTTTGCCCAATGCGTGGAATGGCGAACGGCGAAGGCTGAAGATTGAGCAAGGGCCGCGCGGCCTTCGAGTGTTGCGGGTCGACGCGGCCCTGTTCAGTGAAGATTTCCTTCCCGACCCCGGCTACGAGGACTGGTGGCAGTGGGGCCGCTGGGGCACTCAGGCATCTTCGGGCTGGCCGCCATTGCCGCGGCCCCTGGGGGGAGCGTATAGCGTGCTACTGACAAGCGACCCCGTGCCGGTGGAGCCATACCGCCGATATGATGTCGAATTGCTGCTCCGCGAGCTGGCGGTATATGGGGAGTTCATCGCCGTTCGCTGGCTCGACCGAGAACGAAAACCCACCGAGGCATTTGAGGAACGGATCGGTTACTACCACCACGACGGACACACCTCCGACTGGGCCCACTATATTGGCCGCGTCACTGCACCCGGGAACGCCCGATTCGCAAGAGTCATCGTCGGGGCCATGCAGAGCAGTGGTGCCATCTGGGTGGCGAAGCCCTCCTTTCACCTCGGTCTTGGCGCGCCGACGCGCAATGAGCCACGGTCGGAACGTGGTCCTGCGGACATTCGACAAGGCTTGCCTGTCGCACCGATACCCAGGCATACACCCAAGGCTGTTCCCGCTGCACCCCGCCATGGGGAACCCGTAACGGCAAGTGAGAAAGGGGTCGCCATCGCCTTCGCAAATGGTGTTTCGCTCTCGCTACCACTCTTGAACGGCAAGCTGATTGGCGTCACCGCCGTTGCCTGCGGGGGGAGGCTGCTTCGCAATCCCGGTGCGCCTCCGCTATCTCCTCTGGTCGAGACAACCCCTGCGCGTGAATACGCGGAGTGCGTCTACAAAGGCTGGGAGAAGGCCCTGGATGGCGTAGTGATTCATTCGAGCCTTCGCACAAAGAAAGGAGAGGAAGACCTACTGGATTGGGTGTTCCAGCCGTCAACCCAGACGGTGGGAGGGCGCCGGTATGTTGGAGTTGGCTACGCATACCGTTTCTCAAGCAGGGAGGTCCGTGCCCGGCGCATCATGGACCGCGCCACCTGGGAATTGGGCGGTTCGCCCATGGGACTCAAGATCGACACAAGTGACAGCCCTCTCGGCGGTGGCGCAACGTATTGCGTTCTTGCCCATCACCGTTTCGTGACCGTTCCGCCGTTCGATCTTCAAGTGGTGCCGGGTGCGAGTCTCTTGAGTTACCTCGACCGACATCACACCTCCCTTTACTTCCGCGCGGCAACGACCGATTTTGTTCTCTTGCAGGACAACTATGCCTACGCCGACGAGGCTGACGCTCAAACTCCGATGAAGCATGTGTTGCTCACACCGGGAGCGCTCGACCTCGATGACTGGGCGCAGTTGCGGGATGACCTCTGTGCTCGGAACCGCGCTCAGGTTGGCGCTCCACCGGAGACGCCCCTCAAACCCGCGGCGATGTATCTCGGCTGGGCCAACCTCAAGGGATTGGGCGATCTGCGCCTCGATAAGAAGGACGCCGAGATGGACCGTTCCGAGTATTACCGTTTCGTGGCGGACACCATCGTGCCGAAGCTCGCGCCGCTGGGGTTCAGGCGGTTGATGATGGTGCTGGGCGCAATGCCATGGGATCGATTCAATGACATCAACACTCTCAAGCCGGAATACGAGGCCGCTTTCAGGTATCTCTGCGACACCGCGCACCGGCACGGCATGGAGATGATGACGTGGTATCCGAGCAGCTTCAATGTGAGCAAGGCCAAGATGTGGGAGGAGCATCCCGAGTTCATCATCAAGACACCGAAGGGCGAACAGGCTCCGCTGTATTACTCTCCCTGGTCATATCCGGGTTACCTCCCGGCGGGATACGACGAGTGGACATTGGAACGCCTGAAGGACGCAAAGAAGAAGACCGGACTCGATGGTCTCTGGATGGACTCCTATGCGTATGCCCACGCGGTGGATACCGCGGAGCACAAGCAGTACACAAAGCAGTCCCTTGCTTTCCTTCCGTGGCAAGCGCGCATTGAGAAGTTGGGTTACTTCACCTACTGTGAAGGGCATCCCACCGTCATCGGCACACCTGCCTCTGGATGGAACGCGCCTGATGACTGGTCGAAGTTCCGTCCGGAGACCTTCTACAAGGCCGCCCCCTACCTGCAGGACCCGCAGGTTCCCGGCAACACGACCCCCCAGTTCCTCTCCGACCGGAAGAGGCGCTTCTACTACCGTTGGCTGGCGAATCTCTGCTGTCCCATCGTGGACCTCGGCCAGTTGGGCAACGATTGGGATTCCATCAACCGCCTCGGCGAAGCCAACCGCGACTTCAACGCGGTGTGCGACCTCATGGAAACGCGTCACTTGCTGGGGCACAAGGGAGTGGAATGGCAATCGAGAAAAGGGCGCGCGGTGTTTGTGTTCGAGGAAATGGACTACACCGTCCCGACCGGACTCAAGCTCCGTGACGTCACCACCGGTCAACTCGTCCGCGTCCCCGCCACCCGACGCGTTAGGTTGGAGAAGTTCCATACGTATCGGACGACAAAGGAACCGTAGACCCGTACCGCGTCTACCGCGTTGCGACGTATCTCGGTTGTGTCATGATACGGCGCGCCCATCAAATGCAGGGGTCCGATTTTCTCCCAGCAACCCCACCGCGTTTCTCCACGCGATCTTCTCATACACATCCACCGGTAGCAGTTGTTTGTCTCGGATATCTGTGAAGTAGTCCTAAAATAAGCGCGTTTGGCTGTAGACTGGATAGTTAACCTCATTTTCTGTCTTTCGCGTGGGTCCATCGTGGGTGACATGCTCGCGTTGTCAAATTTGCGCAGTTTGGGGACCGCGTCCGTTGCTGAAGTGCCTCTCGGGTGCGTTTTCAGACACACTCCGCCCCGGGAAGCGCATGGAAAGTCTTTTTCGGTCTCTTTGGCAGCGCCTCAGGAAGGCGCCGCCTGCAGAATCGGTATCTTCA
>MNXM01000181.1 GCA_001872605.1 Armatimonadetes bacterium CG2_30_59_28
GCTGACGTTAAGAACGAGGTCTTAACGGTCAAAGACACCCGCCAACCCCACACCGACACGGCTGTAACCTGGGGAGAGCGGCAGCACGGCTTCTGAAGAATCGAGAGGCACTGTACGCGGGGAATCACCGGCAAGACCGGCTCCCGCGATGCTCCTCCAACCCTTGACTCGTAAACCCAGGGGTCCGGACGGCTGGATCGACACTGCCCGACAGGTAGGCGGTGGATTTAGGCCCAGCGTCTCGGTTGTCAAAATCAAGTTCTTGTGGTAGACTATCGACACTTGAGGAGCTTGCTGCGAGAGAGTGGGAGCGATTCCCGCTCTTTCTCATTCTTGTCGAAGCCACCCGTCCGATGGAGAGACGGGACGCGCCGACAAAAGTTCGGGAGACAGTGGGGACACGCTTGTCAGGCTCCCAGACCAGGCGAGGCCAAGTGCCTGTCGGCTTGCTGAAGGCTCGCCGCCGCTGATTTGGCCGTGTCGAAGGCTAAAGCAGAACCGAAAGGAGGCGCTGCGATGTGTAGCGCCTTTGCCGCGTTTGGGGGCAATCAGCGATGGACGAACTATAGATAGTTATCCGCTCCGAAAGCAGGAGCGGCAGAACGGAACAATGCCCTGCGGGGTGGAGGGAGTAAACGTGAGTCTCGACCTCATCGATGCCCTAAAGCAGTTGGAGCGTGAAAAGGATATCTCAATGAGCGTACTCATTGAGGCAATGGAAGCGGCTCTGGTCTCGGCGTACAAGAAGAACTTCGGGTCAGCGGGCAACATACGCGTGGTGGTCGACCCTGAACGTGGAGGTTTTCGAGTCTTCGCTGAAAAATGTGTCGCCGAGGACGTCGCCAACAGTCACACGGAGATCAGTCTGGCCGTAGCACGCAGTGTTCGAGCATCTGTGATGCCCGGAGATCTGGTGGAGGTGGAGGTGACCCCCGGCGATTTCGGCCGTATTGCCGCCCAGACGGCAAAGCAAGTTCTGATGCAGCGACTACGGGAGGCGGAGCGAGAATCCATCTTCACAGAGTTTACTGGACGCGACGGTGAACTGGTCACTGGCGAGGTCCAGCGTATGGAGCGTCGCAACGCTTTTGTGAACCTTGGCCGGACAGAGGCTTTGTTGCCTTCGGCTGAGCAGGTGAATAATGAGTCATATCGTTTCGGTGACCGGGTCAAGGTTCTCATTCTGGAAGTCCGTCGAACGACGAAGACTCCCCAGGTGGTTGTGTCCCGTTCTCATCCCGACCTTATCCGTCGCTTGTTTGAGTTGGAGGTGCCTGAGATTCAGGAGGGCACCGTAGAGATCAAGGGAATCGCGCGGGAAGCCGGAGCAAGGACCAAGATTGCCGTATCGACATCTGATGGGAACGTCGATCCCGTCGGCGCCTGTGTTGGGCACCGCGGTACGCGGGTTCAGGCTGTCGTCAACGAACTGAGCGATGAGAAGATTGACATCGTGCGCTGGAGCGCCGACATGAAGGAGTACCTGCAAAACGCTCTGAGTCCGGCCAAGGTGTCTCAGGTAATACTCAACGAGGAAACTCACAGCGCTGCCGTGATCGTTCCGGAAGACCAGCAGTCTCTTGCCATCGGCCGGTTTGGTCAGAATGTTCGGCTGGCGGCTCGACTGACAGGCTGGAGGATTGACATCCGCACGTTTGACCAGTACCAGACTGACCTCGGACTGGGAAACCCGGTCGAAGGTGAGGCAACAGAGGGAATTGAGGAAGGCGCACAACCCGCCGCAGAAGTCGTTCTCGAAGCGACCTCCTCTGATGGTGAGACCGCTGTCGAAGAGAGCGAACAGGAGTCCCCAACTGTCGAATCCGAATCGGCGAATGAGGAAGTTGTAGCGACCGATCCTGCTCACGAAGAGGCAGCATCCGGGCCGGACGGGGACGCGACTCCCGATGTGACTGCCGAAGGCGTCGAAGAGGCAACAGACTCCTCCGAACAGGAGAGCAGCGCCATCGACTTGGCAGCTTCTGACCAACCAGTGGATGATGCTGATCGCGTCCTCGCAGGAACAGCGGTGGATGACGAACTGGAAAGCCCTGCGGACGATTGAGCAAATCTGCAGTGTGCGAGGGCGACATGCAGGAGAGAAACTCAGACCGGGCGACCGCGCATCGTCCCAAGAGATCGTGTGTCGCGTGTCGACAGCGTCGTGACAAGGGCGACCTGTTGCGGATTGCGCGAACCGGGGAGTCGGGTTTTGTTGTTGATTCTTCGGGGAAAATGCCGGGGCGCGGGAGCTATGTCTGCCTGAACGAGAAGTGTATCCGAGGCTCCCTGGGCAGGAACCTGATACAGCGTTCGCTGAAAGTTCGTCTGAGCGCTGAATCGTGCGCCCGATTGAGAGAAGAGTGCCTCCGTGAACTGGGGGCTGTTCCCCGGGCGCGCTGAGATTGCGGGGTCACGGTGGGGAACGCCCGGAGGCGTTCGGCAGGCGGCCTGCGATGGGCACAGGCAAGTCGCTGCGGGTCGATCACGGTTTTGGAGGGGTAGTAACATGGCGCGAGTCCGAATCTACCAACTGGCAAAAGAGATCGACATCTCCAGCAAGGAGATGATGGATGTACTCGTCGACATTGGCATGGACGTGAAGAGTCCGTCCAGTACCATTGAGGAGTCCGTGGCCGACATCGTTAAGCAGATGATTGCCGAGCGTCAAAAGGCCGCAGAGCCACAACCCGAACCGGTGGCGGTCGAGGAGACGGCGGCAGAAACGGTAGTGGTTGACACCTCGGTTCCCTCCGGTCCCCCGGAAACCGTGGTCGAGAAGCCAAAGCCCGCAACCTCCCAGGGTGCGGCAACTGAACCGCAAGCTGAGCCAACGACGACCACGACGAGTGAAACGACGGGGTCTCACAAGGATGCCCACCGGAGACTCACGCGCAAGGAAAGGCTGAGAGAAGAGAAGCGGCTCAGCATGGAAAAGAGGCTTCCGGACCCCAAACCCCTGCCCTCGGAAGCCGTTGTCCAGCAGCAAGAGAGCGAGACTGCGGGAGAGCGCAAAACCGTCAAGATCCCGACCTCCATCACAATCAAGGACCTCGCGGAGAGGAGTGGGGTCTCGACGAGTGCACTGATCGCCAAGTTACTGGAATCCAACGTTCTCCGCAGTGTCAATCAGAGCATCTCCTCGGACGTGGCCTCGCAGATTCTGGAAGGCTTCAACATCTCGGTCGTGGTGGATCGTCGCCGCGTGCGCATCGAGGAACTTTCTGAAGAAGAGCGGGAGAATCTCGTTCCAGTTGCGCCGGTCGTGACCATCATGGGGCATGTCGATCACGGGAAGACAACTCTGCTCGACAACATACGGAACGCGCACGTTGCAGAGACGGAAGCCGGTCAAATCACTCAACGCATCGGAGCTTACGAGGTGACCGCGCGCGGGAAGAAGATCGTCTTTCTCGACACCCCAGGCCACGAAGCGTTCACAACGATGCGCGCTCGGGGAGCGCACGTGACGGATATTGCCATCCTGGTCGTCGCCGCCGATGACGGGGTAATGCCGCAGACGCTGGAAGCCATCGACCACGCCAGGGCAGCGAATGTGCCGATTATTGTGGCGGTGAACAAGATTGACAAACCGGACGCCAATGTTGACCGCGTGAAGCACCAGTTGAGCGACGTCGGCCTGGTTCCCGAGGATTGGGGAGGCGATACCGTCTTCCAAGAAGTTTCGGCGAGAGAGGGAACCGGCCTCGATGCAATACTGGAGATGATTCTGCTGGTGGCTGAGATGGAGGAGATCCGGGGCAACCCGCGCGGAAGAGGCAAGGGGGTCGTCATCGAGTCTCACTTGGATCCACAGCGAGGTCCCACCGCGACGGTTCTCGTCCAGAAAGGCACACTGAAGCTGAGCGATGCGTTCGTTGCGGGATCCGTGAGCGGACGAGTGCGCGCGATGTTCAACTATAAGGGCGATCCATTGGAGAAGGTGGGTCCTGCGTCGGCAGTCAGCGTGATCGGCTTCGATGGTCCGCCGCAGGCAAGCGACGTTCTGCAGGTTGTCGCTGATGGCAAAATCGCCCGATTGCGAGCCAGTGCATTTCAGGATGAATCCCGGGAAGGCGGTCTCCAGGGGATTCACAGGGTCACACTATCAGACCTCTTCGCACAGATTCAGAAGGGTGAAGTCAAGGACCTGAACATCGTTGTGAAAGCCGACAGCCATGGATCGGTGGAGGCCCTGTGCCAATCCCTGCTCCGGCTGGAACATGACGAAGTTCAGGTGAAGATCATCCACCGCGCTGCAGGGAACGTCAATGAATCCGACATCATGCTGGCCTCCGCGTCGAACGCCATTGTGATTGCTTTTGCGGTGAGTGTGGACGCCCAGGCTCAGACCGTTGCTGAACGAGAGAAGATCGACGTGCGCTCCTACGACGTAATCTATCACGTCATCAACGATATTCGGTCTGCGATGGTGGGTCTGTTGGAACCCGTGTATGAAGAGCGACTCCTCGGTGAAGCCGAGGTAAGAGCGCTCTTCAAATCATCTCGGACGGGAGCGATCGCCGGGTGCATGGTTACCTCTGGAACTCTCCGCAGGAACACGATTGTGAGAGTGCGCCGCAACAATGAAGTCGTTCACGAAGGCAAGCTCGATTCACTGCGTCGCGTGCGAGACGATGCATCAGAGGTAACTATCGGAATGGAGTGTGGCATTTCGTTAAGTTCCTTCAATGAGTTCCAGGAAGGGGACGTGATCCAGTCATTTGTCCTCGAGGAGGTCCCTCGCACATTTGCGGAGAAACTCTCCCAAACTCAGACACGCCCCCGTGCTGCGGACGCGCGGAAGGTGGCGCCCGTAACAGCATAGAAGCGCTCAAACACGCCATGGTCATCGGTGTCTGCACCATCGAGCTCGTGATCAACGACAGCAACTCCCTGAAAGACAAGCGCCAGGTGATGAAAAGCCTGATCGCTCGTATCGGTAACCGATTCAACGTTTCGGTATCCGAGATTGAGTGTCAAGATATCTGGCGCAGGGGGACAATCGGCGTGGCCTGCATCTGTACCGATCAGCAGATTGCCGGCAAAATGCTGAACAAGGTAATCGAACTGGTGGATTCCGAACCGCGTGTTGTGGTTGCAGACTGCCGGGTAGAGATGCTGTAAAATTCTGACTGTGCGTCTCTGACGCACGGAATCCGTACGCATGCAGTGGCAGGTGCTCAACATGTCCAGTCAGCGAAACGAGCGCGTTCAAGAGCTCATCAAGGAAGAAGTCAGCCGGATCATCCAGTTTAGGCTGCAGGACCCGCGTGTTGGCATGGTGACGGTTACCGACGCGAAGGTGTCTGTTGATCTGCGCTACGCAAAAATCTACTTCACGGTTCTCGGCGACGAGGCCGATCAAGTAAGCTGCCTCGATGGTCTCAACCATGCCCGGAAGTATATTCGCGGCGAACTGGCCGGGAATGTTCAGTTGAGGTATGTGCCCGAAATAACCTTTGAGTTCGACAATTCCCTTAATCAAGCGATGCGAATTGAGGAGCTTCTCGCGGGCGTCCAGCCAGAGCCTCGCGCTCCGGCGGATGACGTGGACGACGAAAGCCCTCCGGACAGCGAGGAACGCGGCGATGGCTGAATTAGTACCTCCTCCCTCCATTGTCGCATGCTTGGAGTCGCAGACACGATTCCTCCTGACCACACACCGGCGACCTGATGCGGATGCCATTGGGTCGTGCCTGGCCCTCTGTCTTGCGCTGCAGCGCATGGGCAAGCAGGCGGAAGTGATCTTGCAGGAACCGGTGCCGGAATCGTGCCGATTTCTCCCCGCGAGCGACGGCGTCCGGCCGACCTCGGGATTTCTTCCATCCGATCAAGTCGTGGGAGTTGTTCTGGACTGCGGAGGACCTCCGCGCACTGCAATCCGGGAAGAGGATTACGCTCGCACGAACCCACGAATCGTGATCGACCATCACGCGACGAATGAAGCGGCCTCCTCGCTTCACTGGGTGGTGCCCGAGGCCGCAGCGACCGGTGCCCTGATCTACAGCCTTCTCAAACGTCTGAACACGGAGATTGACACGGCCATTGCAACCAATCTCTACGCAGCCATCGCCACTGATACGGGCTGGTTTCGTTTTGCCAACACGACACCGGAATCGCTGGACGTGTGCGCGACTCTCGTGCGGTGCGGCGCAGATTTTCGGTCTGTCTCCAAGCGTCTGTTTGAGGAGAGGTCATTTGCGGCGACCAAACTGATGGGTCGCGCACTGGGATCCCTTCGGCTGGACTGTAAGGGACGCCTTGTCTGGGCCATACTGACACGGCAGGATTTTGCTGATTGCTCCGCTGACGATGAAGAGACGGAGGGGATTGTCAACCACGTCAAAGGCGTGCATGGCACGGAGGTCGCGGTTCTTTTCAGAGAAGCCTCCGACGGGACGACACGGGTCAGCCTGAGGTCTGAAGGGAACGTGGATGTCGGCAAGGTCGCTCAGCATTTTGGCGGAGGAGGCCATGCTCCTGCATCGGGATGCACACTCTCGCAGCCATTGAGACCCAGCACTGGGCAGGTCATTGCCGTATTGAGAGACGAACTGGATCGTGTGTTTCCTAGCGGGAGACCCTCTGCGTGATGCAGCCTGATGAAGGGCAGCGCCCACCCAGCCCCCACTGAGTAGGTACCCATGTCCAAACGCAACGAAAAGAACATCCACGGAATACTGAACATATTGAAGCCCCCCGGCATGACATCGCACGATGTTGTCGATTGTGTCCGGAAGAGCCTGGGGGTTCGCCGCGTCGGGCACACCGGGGTCCTCGACCCGGCCGCATCCGGGGTTCTGGTGCTCTGCGTGGGCAACGCAACACGCTTGGCAGACGTGGTCAGCGAGCAGGAGAAATCCTATGTAGCGGAGGTCACTTTTGGCATCGTGACCGACAGCTATGATGGCGATGGCAAAGTCGTAGCGCGAGCGGAGCCGCAGAACCTGACGGCAGACAGGATCGAGCAAGCTCTGCCGGGCTTTCTTGGAGAGATTCAGCAGTGTCCGCCGCCCCAGTCGTCGGTGCATTACCAAGGGAAGAAGCTCTACGAGTGGAACCGGGAAACCGTCATGGTTATTCCGGAACCGCGCCCGGTGCACGTACACGCAATTGCTTTACGACGCTTTATCCCCGGGCGCCTTCCCCGGGCGCTGCTCGAGATCTCCTGCGGGAAGGGCACATACGTGCGGACGCTGGCTCACGACTTGGGTCAGACTGTGGGCTCTGGCGCGTATCTCTCCTTTTTGGTAAGGCAGGGGATCAGCTCCTTTTGCCTGCGCGATGCCATTCTCCTGGAAGCGCTCCTCTCCGCTCCATGCCCGGAGTCGCTCCTTCAGCCGCTGTTGTCCGCCGTTCCCCATCTTCCCGCCTGCTCCCTGAGAGACCGCGGAGTGTCGCGCATTCGACATGGAATGCCAGTGACTCCGGAGGACGTGTTCGTCCGTCCCGACAGCTCCCTACCGCACCTGCAGGAATTGGCGCTGGTCAATACCAACGGCGACCTGGTGGCTCTCGGAGAATACCATCAGGTGGGGCGCACTTACTTCCAGATTCAGCCTCGGAAGGTGTTTTCGCAGTAGGGACGGAAGTGGCGACGTTTTATGAGGGTAGTCGGCGATCTCAAACATGGCAACCTCACCACTGCGCAGCACCCCGGTCCGCTCGGGAGGGACCGCGCCGTCGTCGCCATCGGCTTCTTTGACGGGGTGCACCGGGGCCATCAACTCATCATCGAAACCGCGCGCGCGCAGGCACGGGAGATGGGCGCCGTCGTGCGCATCGTGACTTTTGTTGAGCACCCCTTTCGTTTCTTCCGACCTGAAACGGAGTTTCGGTATCTCACAACCATCGACGAGAAATTGGCGATTCTCGAGCAGCACGGTGTGGACATCGTGCATCTGGTTCCCTTTGACGTCAAAATTGCCAACACGGAAGCGGAGGACTTCTGCAGGGACATACTCGCCAGGCAAATGAAGGCTCACGTCCTGGTGGTTGGGCACGACTTCGCGCTGGGTAAGGGACGCAACGGAACAATTCCGGTATTGGCAAGTTACGGACGGGAACTGGGCTTCGAGGTCGTTGAGGTGGGACCTGTCATGTCCGAGGAGGGACTCCCCATTTCCAGCACGCATATTCGCGGCCTCATCGCCGAAGGCGACGTAACGACCGCGGGCAAGAGAATGGGACATCCGTATACCCTCTCCGGCGACGTGGTGGCAGGCGATGGACGAGGCAGGTCGCTCGGTTTTCCCACGGTGAACCTCCGCTGGCCGGAGATGAAGCTGCTACCAGCGACCGGGGTGTACATCACACGGGCTTTCATCGGTGGTGCGACTCGTGCGAGCGGAGAGCCGCATCCCGCCGTCACCAACGTCGGTTACCGACCAACGTTTGATGGCAAGACTCTCTCCGCCGAGACGCATATACTGGGAGAAGTGCCGCCACATTGTGAGCAGGCGCGGACGATGTCGTTGGACTTCGTCCAACGTCTCCGCGCGGAACAGCGGTTCGATTCTGTAGACAGCATCTGTCGTCAGATCCGCAAAGACGTTGAACTGGCCGATGAGTATTTTGTCCAGACAGGAGGATGGAAGCAATGAAGACCATGAACCGAGGCGTTGCATACTGGCTGTTGCTCGGGGTCGTGCTGATCGTGGGCATCGATATTGGGTGTCGCCTTCAGCTCAACCGAGGTGGGGGGCGAGGACTCACTTCGGTGGAGGCGAAGCCCATCCAGACCCCGGAAGACCTCGCAAGACTGGGAAAAGCCTTTGTCGCGATCGCGGACGCGGTGACCCCCGCGGTGGTCAACATCAACACCACCACTGTGATGCCTGGTCGTTCGCCGTTTGACGATCCCTTCTTCAGGGACTTCTTCGGGGGCTCCAGTCCCTTTAGCGATTTCTTCGCTGAACCGGAACGGCGCGCCACCAGCGTGGGTTCGGGTGTCATTGTCAGTCCGGAGGGTCACGTCATCACCAATAACCATGTTATTCAAGGTGTAACCAAGATCAAGGTATCCCTGTCAGACAAACGTGAGTTCGATGGCACGCTGGTTGGCACCGATCCTACGAGCGACCTCGGCATTGTCAAGATACAGGGGAACAATCTGCCGGTGGCACAGTGGGGAGATTCCGACGCCCTGTCCGTTGGCGAATGGGTGGTTGCTATCGGCAGTCCTTTCGGACTGAGTCAAACAGTGACGGCCGGAATCGTCAGCGCAAAGGGACGCTATGATGTCGGCATTTCCGGCTACGAGGACTTCATCCAGACGGACGCGGCGATTAACCCGGGAAACAGCGGCGGAGCGCTGGTGGACGTTAACGGAACACTCGTGGGAGTCAACACTGCCATCTTCTCGAAGAGCGGCGGGTATCAGGGCATCGGTTTCGCCATCCCCAGTAAGATTGCCAGAGAAGTCATGCAGGAGTTGATCGATCGTGGCGAGGTGCGACGCGGCTGGATCGGGGTGATCGTTGAACCGGTAACGGAAGTCACCGCGCAACGTCTGGGAATGAAGAAGGCTCAGGGAGCGTGGGTGCGGACTCTCTACCGCGACAGCCCCTCTCACATCGCCGGACTGCGCCCCTACGATGTCATCCTGAAAATTAACGGACAAATCATCAACAATCTCGGCGACTTCCGGAACAGGGTGGTAGCGACACGCGGAGGCGAAGTGCTCAAGCTGGGCATTTACCGACAAGGTAAAGAGCTGGACGTCTCTGTCAAGACCATCGTCAAACCCAAGGACCCCCGCTCCGGTCAACCGGTACCGGGAGTATAGGAGCTCTCGAACTCGTAGAGTTCGCAGAGATCCTCGTCCCCGTCCCGTCGTCTGGTTGACGCATCACCGTACGCCGCAGGCTCACCTTGCGGACTGTGAGAGTGCCCGTTGCTTCCTCGGCTGTCTTCTCCGCGGTGTTCTCAGCGCAATCCGGAATACTATTCTTCCCCCGAAAACTTGCTTTTTGGCAGCCGACCACGCAAAATGTCAGGCGAGGCCGCTTGCCAAATGGAGCAGCATCCATGAAGCCCAACACAGACGATCAGCAAAAAACCTTCTTCCTCATCCCCCACACCCACTGGGAGGGGGCGGTGTTCAAGACGCGGGAGCAGTTTCTCGAAATGGGCCTGCCCATCATCCTGCGCGCGTTGAGGCTGCTCAAGGAACACCCCAACTACCGCTTCACGTTGGACCAGGTTTGTTTCGTGAAGCCCTTCTTTGAGCGGTACCCGGAGGAGGAAGCGGCTTTCCGTCAGTTGGTTGAGGACGGGCGGCTGGCAATTGTCGGCGGGACGGATGTGATGCTCGATGTGAACATGCCCGCTGGCGAGTCGTTCGTGCGGCAAGTGTTGTACGGCAAGGGCTACTTTCGCAAGACGTTGGGCGTTGACGTAACCGTAAGCTGGCAGCTCGACACGTTCGGTCACCATGCGCAGATGCCGCAGTTGCTGAAGCTGGCGGGATACAAGTCGTTCTGGTTCTTTCGCGGAGTGTCGGACTGGGACGTTCCCTCCGAGTTTCTGTGGGAGGGGATTGACGGATCGCGGATTCCCGCTTTCTGGTTGCCGCACGGTTACGCCGTCACTTACGGCTCCCCGAAGTCACTCCCAGAATTTGTCGAGTTCTTCCAGCAGCGATTCGATCTGTTGGCTCCCTTCTCGCGCGGGGCGGAATGCGTCGGGCCGGCCGGGGCCGATGTTTGCCTGCCTGAGGAACATGTCTCTCCGTTAGTTGAGGAGTTCAACCGTCAGCCCGACGCTCCGTTTCATCTTCGCCTCGCTGTTCCCACCGACTTTGAGGCGACTGTTGCGCAACGTCCGAACCTACCCATCATCACCGGGGAACTTAACCCAATCTTCCAGGGCGCGTACAGCAGTCGCATCGAGCTTAAGCAGCGCACACGCGAACTGGAACGCACGCTCACAACCGCCGAAAAGCTGGGCGTGCTGCTCAATTATCTCGGAGAGACAACGGACAATGAGATTCTATGGCGCGCTTGGGAACCGATGCTGTTTAATCAGGCGCATGATCTGATGTCGGGCGTGATGACGGACCATGTGTACGAGGACACGATTCGCGGCTATGACTACTCGCAGCGCGTTGCCGATGAAGAAGTCGAGGCGCGCCTGCGCAGTTATACGTCGCGTGTGCGTACCAGTGGTGACGGAATCCCGCTCGTGGTCTTCAACCCGTTAGGTTGGAGACGAACAGATGTTGCCATCGCCCGGGTATCCTTTACTGACGATGGCATTACGGACGCGAAACTGGTTGATCCCGATGGACAAGCTGTGCCCATGCAGCTCCTGCGGACGGACCGCTACGATAATGGAGCGCTCATGCAGGCAGAGATCGCCTTCGTTGCGCGTGACGTTCCAGCCTTGGGACATTGCGTGTACCGTCTCTATCCGTTGAGCGTAGCCGAACCCTCCCAGGTTATCGAGTGGAAAGAAGGCTGCTGCATTGAGAACGAGCATTGCCGCGTTCAGTTCGACGACGCCGGAGCCATGCTGTCCCTTGTGGACAAATCCAGTGGCTGGGATGTCCTCAGCGGGCCTGGCAATGTGGTTGCCCGCGAGGAAGATCACGGCGATCTGTGGGAACCGTACCGTCCTCTGGACGGCGGCAGCCGCATTGCCATGAAGGAACCACACCCCGCCCCCCAGCCGGGTCAGGGCGTTCTCAGCAGCGATCAGACGGACGCGCCGGGCAAGGTGAGAGTTGGGCCCGTCGTGTCTGAGTTCGTCGTTGAGCATCCCTTCGGGGAGAAGGGACGATTCAGCACGCACGTGAGGCTTTACAGCGGGATGCGCCGCGTCGACATCACGACACGAATCTTCAACAATGACGAGTTCGTGCGCTACCGGGTGTTGTTCCCGACCTCGATTGCAGATGGGCGGAGAGTCGATGAGATTCCTTTCGGAGCGGTGGCGCGACCGACGGGAATTGAGTTCCCTGCGCAGAACTGGATGGATTACAGCGATGGACATCGCGGCATCGCTCTGCTGAACAGGGGGCTCCCAGGGAACAATGTCTCTGACGGTACGCTGATGCTCTCCCTCATGCGCAGCACGCGCATCGTGGCCTACGGGTTCGGCGGCGGTTACGAGCCAGGAATGACTTCGGATACCGGATTGGAGTTGGACAGGGAGTTGAGTTTCGACTACGCTCTCGTCCCTCACGCGGGAGACTGGCGCGCCGCTCGGGTCTATCGTGACGGGCTGGAGTTCACCCATCCGTTGATTGCCTTCACCGCCTCTGCGCATGACGGGCCGTTTCCGAGCCGCTGGAGCTTCCTGGACGTTTCTCATCCCAACATCGTTGTTTCTGCCATGAAGCCCGGCGAGGAAAGCGGCGTGGCGCTTCGACTTTACGAAGCGGCCGGTGAGGCAACCCGTAACGTGACCATCGAGCTGCCGAAGGATGCCGTCAAAGTGCGGGAACTAAACCTGATCGAGGAACCCGGTGAGCAGGCGCAGGTTAAGGATGGTTCTCTGCGCCTCTGTTTTGCGCCTTTTGAGATCCAGACGATTGGGTTTTCTTCCCAATCCTCGAATGAAATCTAACCGGATGCGTCGCTTGCATCACATGAGTCTATAACGCTGGGAATCTCTTACGCAGGGATTTCCCCGGGTCACGTGGATGCGTCCGGAACGGACTTCCGCAACGAATGAGACGATGGTGCGCGCGTCGTCGCCATGGACACATATTCCTCCGGTGTGGTCGGACAGGATGGCCCGCACGCCAGCCGCGTCCGTGGGTGTCTTCCGTCCGTATAGCCGTCGGGCGGCGGCAAGGCGGGCACAGGTAAGTAGGTGGTCAAAAATACTGTCCCGTAGTTCCCGAAAAGGTAGTGGGGGGTTATGCTATTTGACAGTTTGATTCGGTAATGGCAATCCCCCCGAACTTGTTCCGGGGGAAGGTTAGGTTCGCGCTACAA
>MNXM01000101.1 GCA_001872605.1 Armatimonadetes bacterium CG2_30_59_28
CCTCGACAACGCCCGTTACCACAACTGCCACCTGGTGCAGGAATGGCTCAACCTTCATCCGCAGGTTCATCCGGTCTGGTTGCCGAAGCGCAGTCCTCAGTTGAACCCGGTCGAGGACCTCTGGCGTTGGCTGAAACCGGCGATCGCTGCCAATCGGACGCATCACAACCTGGAACCCCTTCGCCACGCGTGTCGAGCCGAACTGGACGCACTCACACCGGAACAAGCGCTCAGGAAAGCCGGGCTCCTCGGCGGAAAGGGGGGACAGGATTTGTGACGATCTACTTACTCGTTCAGATTGCGAATCGCCCCCTCGCGGTTTCTGGTAGGGGTCATCTCCGATACGCCTACTACGGGAGACCCTTCATGCGAATGTGGGCACGTCGGAAACCGCCCGTAGTGCGCCGATTCGTTTTCATCTGATCCACTTGCCCGGGAGACAGTGGTTGCGCGTCTGCTGCGGACTCACAGAGTCCGAAGAGATCCGGGACCCCCCGTCGGGTCTTCCGCTGTGATCGGACTCTGTGAGTCCGCAGCGAGCGGTATCTTCGCTTCATCAGTCCCAAATCCGTCAATCTGGGAGGTTGGGACAGCCAAAACAACACTACCCTGGTAGCAGGCGGTGGATTTAGTTCACGCGGTGAAGTTGACATACCCTCTCGATTTTGTTAACATCATTCCCAAGTCTCAACAACGGCGACGGGGGGCGACCATTGGGAGGAAGTTCCCCGTGAAAATGCCATTATTGGATCACATGAACGAGCAGGTCTGAGACGACCTCCGATGCGGGGGCACAACTAATGAATGAGGTCGCAAGCGTGAGTAATGTCGTAAAGCCATGACTACTTGTGGATCGGTTCCGTGAGAACCGTATCGTCCATATCGCAGTAACCATCGAACCAGGAGTTGAACCAAGCAATGATGCAGGGATTACGCAGAGTCAATCCTGTACTGATTGTCGGCTTCATGCTGGCTCTTGTTGCAGGTCTGGCAACCTATCGGTACGTTCGTCACCAGCGAACTCCATCTGGTAAACTACCTGTCAAGCCACCCATACCGGAAGGGTCCGCTATCCTCGCCTCGCGAGCTATTGTGTCAGGCGAGGTGGTCACGGTGGACATGCTAAAGTCCGATGATTCTAACCATCCGGAGTGGACTGAGAAGCAAAGGGGGCTGCTGCAGAGCACAGTTGGTCGGGTCACACTGAGGGACATTGCATCTGGTGAGGAAGTCAGTCCCGAAGATGTTGAGGTACCGCTGGTGGTCAGCCCAGGCACAGGGTACCCGTTCCATATTCCGGAGGGATTGCGCGCCCTGTCGATTCAGACAGGGAGCGCCTTGTCCGGCCAACCCGAGTTGGCTCATCCGGGGGATCAGGTCGACGTGATCGCGCTAACGAATGAAGCGGGGCAAGCCTTCAGTCGGACCATTGCCCAGAATGCACCGGTGCTCTCAGTGATCGACGGGTTGGCGCCGCCATCCACCCCCGTGGCAGCAAAGCGGGGAGAAGGAACCAAACCCGCGGAGGCTCCCAGCGCGCCCTCCGGGCCGCCAACGGTTGTCATTGGCGTCACCCCGGAACAGGCGGAACAGATTGCGCTGGCGCAGATGGTGGGATCGATCCGAGTGACCATTCGTAACAGGCTGGATGAATCGCGTTTTGCCAGCAAGGGCACCGATGGACGCGGTGTGCTGTGGCCTTCGCGCAGGGAAAAAATCGACCGTCCTGCAACCACAGCGAGGAGACCTTCCATCGTGCCGTTCGGGCCGCCGCCAGCCACTGGGTGGTCGGGGAGGGCGGCCACCAGGCCGCAACCGTCGTCCGTCCCGAAGGAGCCGCGGGAGACAGTGGAAGTGATTCGCGGCAATGAACGGACGTTCGTCGAGGTTCGCAAGAAGTAGAAAAACGGGAATACCGAAACTGCTGCGTGGTAGAAGCAGCGATCGAAGGTTCCGGAGGTTTCCTTTCAGGGATCAAAGCATAGCGGGAGTGGGTTCGCGGACAGGTTTGAGGCAACATGGAGTACCCGCTGATACATGACAAGTGAAAACGTGAGTTCTGGAAAAATCACTGTATTGGTCGCACACCCCGACCTGAGGGCCTACCAAGACCTTGACGGATATTATATTGACCAGGGGAAGATCGAGATCGTCGGAAGAGCTTCCAGCTCCCATGACGCCCTGCGAAAGGTTATCGATCAACAGCCGGACCTGGCTCTCATCGACGGGGATCTGAGTCAACTCGACGCATTCCACACCGCTCAACAGATCAACCTCGAGGACGTTTACACCGGCGTCATCATCGTCTCCGAGAGCAAAGACCCTGCAGCGCTGAGACGGGCCATCCGCGCAGGAGTCTTGGAGTACCTCATCAAGCCGGTTCAGATTGAAGTTATTGCGGAAAGCATCCAGGACATCATGCAGCACCGGCCCGGACGCAAAATCGGACGGCAGGTTACTGATGCCCCATCGCCACACGGCAGCGAAACGATCGCGCTGGTCAGTGCCCGGTCCGGAGTCGGGAAGTCCACAACGGCGATTAACGTGGGTGTCGCCCTGCACCAGGATATTGGCAAGAGCGTCGCCATCGTCGACTTCCATTTCGGTGCGGTTGCGCTGATGCTGAACCTCAAACCCGAACAGGGCATTGCCAATCTGATCCCCGTAATTGACGAAGTGGACATGGAGTTGTTGCGGGATTACGGCTCCACCCATGAATCGGGAATCGACATTTACGTGGGATCTCCCCAGCCGCAATTCATCCAGTTTCCGGTATTCGAGACGCGTTTCGTCAGTCGCATACTTGAGATACTGAAGGCGAACTACGACTACGTTCTGGCAGATTTCCCGTTGATGATGGGAAGCCAACTTAACATCCTCGCAGAGGTCGACCTGGTGCTGGTCATTACCATGGCATGGGACCTCATCACCCTCCGTGAGACCCAGGCGCTACTGCGCGCCCTCGCCAACGAAGTCTGCGGCAAAGAGAAACTGAAGCTTATCATCAACCGTTCGGCGGCGAAGGGAATCATTACCGAGGAGGACCTGATGCGGATACTCGACTATCCCGTGTGGGCCTACGTGCCTAACGATGGCCGAGTGGTTGTGCAGAGCGTCAACATGGGGTCGCCCATCGTGTTGAGCCAACCCGCCAACCCGGTTGCGCAGAGCTTCCGAGCGCTTGCGCGGAAACTGGCGGATGTCCCTGAGGAAGAGATCCCGCAGGCAAAGAAGAAGTTCTCCCTTTTTGGCTGATGATTGAGGGGGAGAGACTCCGTGGGTCGTTGTCCTGGTTCCCGCTGCCTGCCATATTGCCAAAGTCAGAGCGTGCCTGAGAACGTATAATACGCGTCCGAGCCGTTCCGACGCGTCGGAATGAAAGAGCGGAGGATCTCGCGCTACAGACCCCACTCTCTCAAGGTTGTGTCCTATAACTTCAGTGACTGGATTGGTTTCCGGGCCGATGAGCGACAAACACGCCAAACCGCTGGACGTTGATGCCCGGCATCACAGTGAGCATCTCATCGGAGATGCTCACCCGCAGTCGCTTCTTCGGCTCCGCTCAAGGATTCATCAGGCAATTCTGAAGGAGCTGGAAGGCCGCAGCACACGCCCAGACGCCGAGTGGGTGGCCGATCGGGTGCGAGATCTCATTGGCCCCTTAGCCACGAGCGAGGGGGTGGTGCCAACCCCGCGCGTCCGTAATCAACTCATTTCTGACGTCATTCATGAGATCTTCGGATATGGCCCCCTGCAATCGCTGCTGGACGATCCGCTGGTCAGCGAGGTGATGGTCAATGGCCCTGACTGCGTCATTGTTGAGCGAGAAGGGCGCTTCGCTGAGACTAACAAGGCCTTTGACAACGACCAACATATCATGCGGATTCTGCAACAGATTCTTTCCGGGGTTGGGCGTCGTGTAGATGAAAGCTCTCCCATGGTGGACGCGCGGCTTCCCGACGGTTCCCGCATCAACGCAGTCGTTCCACCCGTTGCGGTCACCGGACCGTCGCTAACGATCCGCAAATTCGGCAAAGTGGCCCTCACCAAGAACGATCTCCTCGACAAGGGAACCGTGACGCCGCAGATTCTCAGTTTTCTTGATGCCTGTGTGAGGGCGCGACTGAACATCATCATCTCGGGCGGCACTGGCAGCGGGAAGACGACGACGCTCAACATCTTGTCATCGTTCATCGATCCCCGCGAGCGCGTGATCACCATCGAGGACACGGCTGAACTGCAGGTGGACCTGAGAAACCGGGTGGGGATGGAAGCCCGTCCCGCCAACGTTGAGGGGCGGGGCGAAGTCACCATTCGGGACATGGTCCGCAATGCGCTGCGGATGAGACCGGATCGAATCGTGGTGGGAGAGGTGCGCGGAGGAGAGACGTTGGACATGCTCCAGGCCATGCTCACCGGGCACCGGGGGTCTCTCAGCACCGTCCACTCCAACTCACCACGCGACACGCTCCATCGGATGGAGACGATGGTAATGATGGCGGGGCTGGACCTGCCTTCGCGGTCCATTCAGCGTCAGATTGCTTCGGCCATCGATTTGATCGTCCACCAGAACCGCTTCAGTGACGGGTCCAGGAAAATCACGTACATTACTGAGATCATGGGACTGGACGATGAGCAGATTGTTCTCCAGGACATTTTTACGTTCGAGCAGATTGTGGACAAGAGCGATGAAGTGCATGGGAAGTATGTGCCCACGGGCATTGTCCCGCGATGCGTTGACAAGATGCGTTACTGTAATGTCGATCCCCCGGATTTATCCGTATTCAGGCCGGAGAAGACATAGGTCCATTCCGAGGGGAAAGCCCAACTTGCCGGGAACATCAATATGACTGTTGCCATATCCGTGAGCGTGTTTGCGGTGGGAATCATTGGGACGATTCTCCTCCAGCGCTTCTATTTCGGCGAGCGCCGTGAATGGGAGCTACGGATGCGCAACCTCGACGCCCACGTGGCTGGGTTCGAGAACGCACCGCCGGAAACGGAGCAGGTGAAAATACCGCTCCCGTCGCTACAAGCCTGGCTCGGGAAGAGCAAGCTGTTGGCGCCGCTGGCGCGCTCGTTGGCTGCGTCGGGTCTGAACGTGACGCCTCAGGAGTTCGTCGCGTTCGTCGCCATGACGACCGCGTTCCTGTTTGCCGTTGGCGCGATCACCACGCGCAATTGGTTCTTCAGCTTGCTGGGGTGTGCGGTGGGGCTCCTGATTCCCCTGCTTGTCGTGAGGGCGCTCGCCGGACGCCGCAAGTTGATTCTGGAGCGTCAACTGGCCGATGCTCTGATTCTCATCGGCACCTCCATGCAGGCTGGTTACGGGTTTATGCAGGGCATTCGCGTAGCGTCCGAACAGTTGCCCGACCCCATCTCCGAGGAATTCCAACACGTAGCCTTCAACGTGGAGATGGGCATGTCCTTCCAGAGCGCCCTGCAGAGCCTCGGGGAACGCGTCCAGAGCTATGAATATGACATGATGATCTCGGCGGTCACCACGCAGATGGAAAGCGGGGGGAGTGTCACTGGCATCCTGGAGAATATTGCAGAGACAATTCGCGGCCGCAACGCTCTCCGTGACGAAATCAAGGCCATGACGGCCCAGGGGAAACTTAGCGGCATTGTATTGACGTCGTTGCCTGTTGCCTTGGTCATCGGGCTAACCTTTATTAACCGCAGATACGCCAATGTGCTGTTCTACGACCCGAAAGGACAGATAGTACTCAAGATAGCAATCGGGTTGATGGTTGTTGGGTGGACCTTGGTGCGGAAGATCCTCAATGTAAAGCTGTAGGTAACGGAAAGAAATGATTTGGCCAGTGATCATATTGTGGGTCTTTGCGGTGGGCCTGATTATCATGGGTGCCTTCCACAAAACACCCGTGCAACTTATCCAGAACCGGCTCGATGACTTTGAGCCGAACGGAGGGAGCAGGTCCGTTCCAGTTATGTCGTCTCTGTTCGATGCTCCCCGCAAAGCGCGCGAACCGGTTCTGAAGGCCATTCTCACTATGCTTGCTCGACTGGGGGCCCCTCTATCGCAATACGTCCCCACGATCCCCAATGTCCAGAACGATCTCACGCGAGCAGGGAACCCTCACGGGTTGGGCCCGGTGGAATTCCTGGGCGTAAAACTCCTGGGAGGAGCAATCGGGTTTATCATCCCGCTGGTCCTCGCAGCGCCTATCTCCAAGCTCAACCCCTCAGCCCCGCTGATGCTAACGGTTGTCGTCGCCATGATGGGGTGGACGGCGCCCACGTTGTGGATCAAGAAACTGGTCAGGCAGCGGCGGCTGGACATGAAGGTGGCGCTACCGGATATCCTCGACCTGATCATTCTCAGCATGGACGCCGGGATCGGGTTTGACGGCGCCCTGGGGCGCGCGATTGAGAAGACCAAAGGCTCTCTTACAGACGAAATGACCTTGGTGCTTAATGAGATCAACCACGGCAAGTCACGGTCAGAATCGTTTCGGGATATGGCAACGCGTGCGAGACTCGAGGATTTATCGCTCTTGCTCGCGGCAATCAATCAGTCGGAGCAACTCGGCACGAGCATCGGCCAAGCCCTCAAAATTCAGGCCAAAGAGATCCGGCGACGGCGCACGCAGGAACTGAGAGAGATGGCTGCCAAACTTCCTGTGAAGATGTTGATTCCCCTGGTTTTGTGCATTTTCCCATCGTTGTTGTTAGTCATTCTTGGCCCTGCTGGCATACTTTTGCTGAGCAGTGGCGTACTGGGGGGTAATTAATGTCGGAGAAATCCGTTCTAATTGTTGATGATGAGAGGATGATTCGTGAGTATTTCACATCAGTCCTTGAGAATTATGATCTGGCGGTCACCTCGGTCGGGAGTGGAGAAGAAGCGCTGACAGAGTTGGAGAAGGCGCATTTTGATCTCGTCATTTCCGACATCCAGATGCCGGGGATGTCGGGGGTGGATTTGACTCGCCGCATTCGCGAGACAAATCCGGGCATCCCGATTCTGCTGATTACCGGCGCGGCCCCCGAAGAGATGATCGCGGAGGGAACCTCGCAGGGCACCTACTTCTTGCGGAAGCCGATGAGCGTTCAGGAGATCATGCGAGCCGTCGAGATGATTCTCAACATCAAGCCACCCGGGTAGGGATCGATGGCGACTGGACTCCCACTCCCGCATCGCGCTCGGCCGCAACGTCTCGGCTCATCCTTCAGTTTGATCGGGCACGTTCTTGCGACGCGCAAGCTCCTCCTTCTATTCCTCCTATTCCTCGCGACATCGTTTCCTCCGCTCGCCGCAAAGACCGGGAATGGGATCGTCCCCTCCTACTCTCGGGACCTCCTTTGGCGACAGGAGGGAAAGGACCTCACCAACGCGCAAGTGCGGCTATACTGCGTCAAGATGATCGTCACCCTCGCATGGCTGGGGGCGCTGATCTTCAACGGGCGGGCCGCAATACTCAGGAGGTTTCTTGGGCGAGGCATGGCGAAGCCATGCCTGGTGGACCTCGCCTTCTTCGCCATTGTCACCGGCGCCCTGCACCTGATGCTGATTCCCTTCAACTTCCTGAACTTCCTGGTAGAGAGGGCGTATGGACAGGTGGTGACCAAGCCGTTGGAGTGGCTGGGAGAAGATGTCTTGCACCTCGCCCTCACCGCGGTGGTTGTTCCAGTCCTCGCAGTGCTGGCATACCGGATTATTCGCGGGCTTCCCACCCGTTGGTGGTGGTTTTTGGCATTGGGCGCCGTTCCGGTGAACCTGCTAATCTCCGTGTTCGGGCCGATATATGGTGACATGCTGTCTGAAACCACACCCCTGCAAAATACGCAGTTACGCCGGGAGATTTTTCGCATCTCCAAAAATTCCGGGGTCAACCTGGAGACAGTACGGGTGGAGAAGACAAGCCGTCGGTCTCCGCAACCACGAGCCTACGTCACCGGGCTGGGCCCATCGAAGCGAATCGTTCTCAGTGACAATCTTCTTCGTGACTTCGACGACGAGGAAGTCCTGTTTGCGGTCGCCCATGAAGTGGGACATTACGCCCTCGGGCATCTCTGGATCGATGTCGCGATTGGCGCTGTGGCTCCAGTCGGTATGCTGTACCTCCTTTTCGTACTGGGGAACCAGGTGGTCCGCCACTACTCAACTCCGTACCGGGAGCGCATAACCGGCCCGAAGCGCCAACGGTTGCGACATGGCCGTTCGCCGGAACTCCGCGATATTGGGGACCCTGTAAGCTACCCAGTGTTCGTCCTCATCGTTGTTTTGCTGGGCTTCCTGTCGAAGCCGGTCACAAACGCGCTGTCTCGATGGGTCGAGCACGCGGCCGACGTTTACGCCCTGGAACGAACGGTCCCGGGCGTCGTAGGCCCCGGAGTGCCCCTGCGGCTCTTTGAGAGGATCGGATCCCTTTCTCTTTCCGACGCGCAGCCCAATGCCGCCGTCAAGATGTTCTTCTTTGCCCATCCGCCAATTGATGATAGGATAGATTTCTGCAAACGGTGGTGGGAGTCCCGAGAAGAGAGGAGAAGCTCTAAGTGACGCGGTTGATGACACACGGCACGGGGACCAGGCCAATGGTTGCACCTATCATCTTAATCCTCGCTGCGCTCTTGACGATTCCCGGATCGGCAGCGCGGCAGACCCGCCGGTTCATGCCTTTTCTCGCCCCGAACGCGGTCGTCAATGAATCCACCGAGTCCATGTCTCTGGTCAGCGAGAAGCGACAGCCGGTCATTGTGGTTGAGGAGACCGCCGGAGGCCCCCGCGCGGATTTCGAGAACAAACAGATCATCAAGAGCGCGGAACTGCTGGTCACCTACATCGAGAAGATATCGGGAATCACGCTCAAACAGGTGAACGCAGCGGACGCGACTCCCGCAGCGCCGCGCATCTTTGTGCATGAAACCGGCCCACCGGGGAAGTTGTTCCCCGACTTGCGCACGGCAGATGCGCACGGGTTTGTTGTCGCCACACGCGGGAACGACCTGCACATCGTCGGTGGGTCAGGAGTCGGCACGCTGTACGGCGCGTGGTTCTTTCTGCAAAATTACTGCGGACTCCGCATCGTCATGCCGGGCGAGTTGGGTAAAGTCTACCCGAGAGCAGACCGCATCGAAATTCCAAGAAACCTCTACGTATTTAACGACAGCCCGGAGTTTCTGCTGCGCATTCACAGCCTCAATAACGGGTTCGACGGATCCGCTTGGCTGGCCGACTTCGGCGCATCCCAGCGCTTTGACTACCACCACAACCTCTGGAGAATCTACGACCCGGAGAAGTTCGGGGAAAATCATCCGGAGTTCTTCCCCATGCGAAATGGCAAGCGGTACATCCCGCGTGCTTCAGTCCGAAGTGGCTGGCAACCAACCCTCAGCGAACCTGCAACCATCCGCAGAGCCTCGGAATACGCGGACGAGGCATTCACCGAATTCCCCGACAAGAAATCAATCTCGCTTACCATGAACGATGGCGGAGGCTGGTCGGACATTGACACGGAGAAGGCGAAGTTGCAAGGGCGCACCCTCGCTGAGGTTTACTACGACTTCGTTAACGCCGTGGCGCAGGAAGTGAAGAAGAAGTGGCCAGACAAGTTCGTGACGATCCTGTGCTACGGAGAGGTCAGCATTCACCCACCGAAGGTGCCTCTGGAAGATAACGTCATGCTGTTCATTTTTAGTTACTCGGGTAACCCTGGGGAAGTGCTGGATCAATGGCAGGGAAAGGTCAAACACCTCGGCTGCTACCAATGGATCTACGGGCATTCCTACGTCACCCCCAACCATTGGCCCCACGCGATTCAGGACTATGTCCAACTGATCCGCCGGCACGGAGGCAACGCCTTCAAGACCGAGTTCTATGCCGCCTACGCCGACAGCGGCGCGAAGCTTTGGGTGTTGAGCAACCTGTTGTGGAATACACAGGCAGACGTGGATGCTCTGCTCATGGATTACTTTGAGCACATGTATGGTCGAGAGGCCGCGCCGGCGATGGCACGGTACTTTGCCCGGTGGGAGCAAGTATACGAAAGACGCCGCACCCCGGAGAAGTTCAACCTGGTCATCTTCCCGGGCGGCGAGACTCAGTTCAGGCACATTACGGATGCAGACCTCGCAGTCTGTCAAGAAGCGTTGCGCGAGGCGTCGGGAAGCGTTGTCGGCGAGGCGAACCGGCAACGACTCGATATGACGACGCGGCTCTTCGAGCAATCGCGCCGCTTTTACACCATGTACAAATCACTGGAGACTCTCAAAGGGTATTCGGAAGATATACCGAGTCTCGGAGATGCGGAGGAACGACTCAATATCGCCGCGTCGTTCCTGGAGGCAGAGGGAGCGATCTACGACTGGCGGTATGCGAAGATCGAGCCGGCTGCGATGTACTGCTCTGTCATGGGCAAGTCGAGTCCCGCGCGTCCCTGGGGCCCCAACTATCTGTCCACCGACCCCAGGCTTCTCTACGTCTATGCCGATGCCAAATGGGTAAAGGTAGCGGACGCAGCCATCAACCGGATCGTGCAGTACATCACGGATGCAAGGCGGGGAAGCGCAACCCCGGAACAGGTGGCAGACTACTGGATATCCCAAGCGAAACGAAGACCGGTGCTGGCCGCATACGCGGAGTCGGAGCGTCTGAAGCTGCTGCACCCTAACGCGCCGCTGCAAAACCTGCTCGGCAACGGTTCCTTCGAGACAGTCGGCGACCCGAACAGCCCCGAAGCCCAAGCGTTTCTGAAAGCGATGCGGTCGTACGACATCATGTGGAATGACAACGACCATTGCACTGTGTCCGGTGTCGCGTGTGAGGGGTGGAACGTTTTTGAGAACCGATGTCCCCTCCCACCGACGGTGACACTGGATCGCGCCACCGCCCACGAAGGCGCGACATCGTTGAGAATCCAGTCGGTGGGGCAGTTCGGCGGGGTCCTTGCCCACACCGCACTTCCCGACCCACGCTCACGGTATCGGTTGTCGTTCTGGTGCAAAGCCCAAGGTGGAGCGAGAATCCGCTACGGATTGATGCTCTACAAGATTCGACACCTCCCCTACTTTGAGTTGTACGGTCCCGAGGCTGAAGAATGGACCAAAGTGGAGATCGACTTCCCGTGCCACTGGGGACTCAAACCCGATGAAACGGGAGATATCTCGGTGTGGCTCGGGATAGGCTCCGGCAATTCGGATGAAGCCGCCGTCTGGTTCGATGCTGTGCGTCTGGTAAGGCTGTCTCCGGAGGGAAGGGCAAACTGACGGCAGAGACGTGGAGGTAACGGTGAGGCCGCTCTTCGCGTCCTTGCGGTTTCCCAACCAATGAATGAGTCCACTGAAAAAACCAAATTTCCCGCAGAATACGCAGAACTTGTACTGAAGTTTCCGCGTATTCCGCGTGTTCTGCGGGGAGAAGCCTTTTTTCAGTAGAGTCATGAATGGGGTGGCACAACACAATGAAAATCTTCATCATCGGTGACAGCATTTCGGCTCACTACACGCCGTTCCTGCAAACCTGTCTGCCCGAGGGCGTCGAGGCGACGCGAGGAGAGAAAGGAGGTGATTCCTCGATGGTCGTTTCCTTCCTCAAGGAGAAGTGGGGCGCGGGCGGCATCGATGCAGACCTGCTCCTGCTCAACTGCGGTCTGCACGACATCAAGACCGACCCTATGACAGGGGCAAAGCAAGTCCCGCTGGAGCAGTACCGCGAAAATCTACAAGCGATCATCCAACTGACGCGGCAGATGAAGCCCAAACTGGTCTGGGTGCGCACCACGCCCTGCGATGAGGGCGTCCACAACAGACCGGACTCCAAATTCCACCGTTTCGCTGCAGACTGTCACGCATACAACGCAGCGGCGGACGAGATCATGGCCGAGGAGAGAGTTCCAATGATTGACCTCTACAATTTCACCCGCCGCCTTGGCCCCGACCTGTACTGTGACCACGTCCACTTCCCCGACCACATCCGCGAAAAGCAGGCCGCCTTCCTGGCGGGATGGGTGATGTGCTGGATGGCGGTTTCGGGGAAGTGACAGATGGAAAGACGCCAGCATCTGCCAGAGCCCTCGATGCCGGATTGCGTCACGGATGGGCGGCTGGTACAATAGGCGGCAGAGGTGAACGACAATGGCGGCCTTAACTGCGGAGCAAGTCTATGAGTACCACGTCAAACCCCTGCCAACCGCGCAGCGCCTGAGGCTGGTGGCGCTAACCACCGAGGAATTGGCTCGACAATCCGGGGGGGGTGTGACGATGGAACCAAGCGAAGCATCATGGAACTATACGGACTTGGCGAGGAAATCTGGCAGGGCATGGATGCCCAGGAGTACGTCAACGAACTCCGCCGAGAATGGGATCACCGACCATGATGGAATTGGAGACGGCGCTGCACGGGGTCGCGCGGCTGGCTTTCGACACCTCACCTATCATCTACTTCATTGAAGCGCATCCACGGTATGACTCGCTCGTAACGGAGGTGTTCCGCCATCTGGATCGACGCCTGATGGTCGGTTTCACGTCGGTGATTGCTCTGGCCGAAGTCCTCGTATTTCCGAGTCGAACTGGGAACGAGGAATTGCGGGCGCGCGACTACTATTTCCTGCTGAATAGCGACGAACTTACAACTCTATCAATCGGTCCGGAAATCGCTTCCTGTGCTGTAACTACTCAGGTACAACCTTTTGACAGGATACACAGGATGAGGGCGAACTCTGCGAGTTCGAGGCGAACTCTGCGAGTTCGAGCAGGCCAATCAAGGGCCTTGCCACAGTTCGGCATGGGTCTTACACCCACGACGGTCCGTATGAATCGGCTTGGTGAAGGCCGCGCCAAGGCCGATGTGGACTCATACAGTCCGAGCGCAACCGTCGCGGCGTCGATGCTTCCAGGACTACATGC
>MNXM01000232.1 GCA_001872605.1 Armatimonadetes bacterium CG2_30_59_28
ACCATCCCCCGAAACAAGTTCGGGGGGATTCTGTCTGTCGCCTCCCGCCGTTAGCGTGGTCCTAACCTTCCCCCGAAACAAGTTCGGGGGGATTACCGAATCAATCGGGTATGTCCGTCTTCGTTTCAGCAGGGACAGTATTTTTGACGACCTACTTATGCCTGTCATCACCGCAGGCGCTCGCAGGTGTTGCTGGCGCGCGTCGGCATGAAGCTCACTGCTCCATCTGTCCACCCAACCCTTGCAGCATCTTGAGTAACTGTTCGAGATCGGGCATCTGTTCTGGCGCTCCTTCTCCGCCACCAAGTCCTCCGCCCAGCATTCCCATCAGCAGCGGGCCGAGGGTATCCATTAGTTGTTTCATCTGCTTGCCCTCTGGAGTGCTGAGAAATTCTGGAGGCATGATCATCTCGATCAGCTTGCCGAACTGAAGAGTGCCGATGTCCTCATCTCCGTGAGATTCGTACAGCCAGCGCCTGGCGAGCAGTTGCGACTTCTGTGGGGTAAAGGGTGAGCGGGAGGCGATCAGCGCGTCATCGATGGCCTTCTGCAGATCGCTCGGCTGGGCAATCCGGAAGCGGAAGCGGTCGGCGTAGGTTCGCATCATCTTGATGAAGGCTTCTTTGCCGACTTGATCCCGCAGCGCCTTGAAATAGAGCGCTCCCTTGCCGTAGACGATCGCTGCATAAGCAAAGTTGTTCCCAAACGACGCGGCAGGCTGGTCCACCGCGTGGTCGGCGCCGCCCATCGCGCGGTGCATTTGATAGTTGAGCTTCATCTGCAGCTCAACCTGTTTGTCGGCGGCGGCCTTGCCGTAGTACTCCTCAAAATAGAGGATGGAAGTGTAATTGGCCAGCGCTTCGTCGATGAAGGGGTGCTCCTTGGAGTCGCTGCCGACCATCGCATGCCACCATTGGTGAGCGACTTCGTGCGCTACGATGAACTCCAGCATCTCACCCATCATGCCGTCCATGTCCTGCGTGGGGGAGCTCTTGAGCAAATCACCGAGTCCCGGAACACTTGCGCCCATGGAGTTCGGGTCGTAGAAGAGATGCGCAATGGTCACCATCGCCGGATACTCCATCCCACCGGCGCCGCCGCGAAGGGGCGCTTCCACAACATCCAGTTCGCGGTAGGCGTAGGTCCCAAACGCGCGGCGGTAGAACCGCAGAGCCTTTGCCGCGTAGTCCAGTACTTTCACGCCGCCGTCTTTGTGTTCCGGCAGGTAGAACGAGTTGAGTCGTATGTCGTCCACTACCTGGGTGACCGCCTGGTACTTGGGGCTGCACGACACCGCAAAATCTCGCATGGCGCCACCGTGGTAGCGGACGGTCTTCGTGCTGCCGGATTTGGACTCGGACACCGTCTCCCCGCTGCTGACGAGAACCGCGGAGACTGGAGCGGTGACATCGACCTGATAGTTGGCCACCTCAAAGTCGGCTACGTCGCCGATGCCGGAAGGCTCCTCGGTGTCGAACTCATTGCCCCGCAGCCGAGGGATGATGGGGTGCCAGTGGCCCAAGCTGAGGATGCCGCCGGACAGTCCGTAGAGGCCGTAGTTGCCGGAAGCCTTGCCGCCTCCACCGATGATCTCGAACAGCTGCTGCAACCCCTGCATCAGCAGGTCTGTTGAGTAGGGCAACTGGGGGGCGCGTCCCGTGAATCGCAGCACTGCCTGCACCCGCCGCCCTGGCTGGAGCTTTTCACCGAGTGGCACACGGAGCATGGTGCCGGATAGATCGAATGCAGCGCGCTTGCCGTCGATGGCGACCTCCGTGACCGCGATGTTTCTCTGTCCTCCCACCATGAGAAACTTCGAGTTGGGGAAGACGTGGAAGATCAGGTGGTCAGTGGGTTCCTTGCCCTGGTGGGTGTAACCCACGCGTTGCTCCGCGGTGAATCCATCAAGCCCGGGGCTGATCTTCAGGCTGATGTCGTAGGTCGTGAGGTTGTCCAAATCGGTGTCATGGTATGCCGATCCCGCGGGAAAGGTGGTGGCAAGCACCGCGTTGGACAGACTGCTGTCACTTCCCTGACGCGTCAGGTAGCAGCCACTTAGAAGGAAGGATACGAGGAAAGCAGAGAGGCGCAACGAGGGTTGAGGGCGTTTCATTGGGTTTCTCCTACGTCCGATTCATCCAGAAGTATAGAGCAGTCGCGCGTGATCGGCAAGCTCTTCAGCCTCCAGCAAAAGGGCAAATGTGCGGCTCGCCACAGGGGAGGGGTCTGCTCTTCTCCCATTCCCTCAGTCCCGACGCACGCATGTCCGGTCGTCTTTACTATGGGAGCTACCGTTCGGGGCCGTGGATGTTCTGTCGTGAAACGGGGCTGAACAGATGAGAAGCGATGTGAGACGGTACGGTAGAAATGATCTACGCGGACTCGCAGAGTCCGATGCGGACTCTGCGAGTTCGGTCGACGTGGCGCCGACAGATCGGCATGGGTGATTCCTCCGCCTTTACCACCGGCTGAATTTAGGCGTGCGTCAGGTCTGCGAAATTCCAAACGCTCTTGACAGGACTTGGCTCGCAATGACATCCTATTGATTACCGCCCAGCCGCTTCACGGAAACGGGACGCAAGGACAGGAGAGTGATTTGTTGGCAGCAGCTTCTCTAACTCAAAGGCGCAATGCGCTGACGGTGGTCACGGTGTTTGCGCTGATGGTTCTGCTATCGGAGGCGCGGTGTTGTGATCTCGGCGTCCACGCCAAAGTGCCCGCTGAGATCACCAAGGATGCCAGTAGTAAAGAAATTGCGTTTGTTGAGGGATTCGCGTCTCACATTGCGCTGGACTACCTGACCTATGGAACGACGCTTTACTGGGGAGGGGACACCCAGAACAAAGACCTTCTGCCCATCACTCTCGCCGTCAACGGAGCCACCCTCTACCAAGTTTACAGAAAGTATAAGAAGACAAAAAACAAGAAGTACCTGTACGGAGCTCTGGGCGGAATCGCTCCTGATGTGATTGAGGGGATTTACCGCCTCAGCAGCGCCAACGACGATGATCACCTGTTCCCCTGGCACGATCGGACGACCACTCTTCTTTTCCATGATGCTCCTGGAGAAGGAAACACAGCGCGGCGCGCCGCCAAGCTCAACATTGCGTTGACATTGGCCGTGTACAAGATCGATTTCTAAACCCCGCAGCCTCCGCGAGTCATTCCTTAGACGTCGTCGCGTCAGATGTTGTCGGGTAGGGGCCGTAGATATACTGCTCGTAGTACTCGATGGACTTGGCCTGTTCGGCAGCCTGACGCGCGAGGATGTCTCCGCTGGTGATGATGCCACCGAGCCGACCCTCATCCACGACTGGCAGGTGGCGGATGCGTTTTTCAGTCATGACCGTCCGACACTCCTCAAGGTCGGTTTGCGGACGACAACAGGCGACGGGCGTCGTCATGATCTCCCCCACCGCGGTGGTGCTCGGGTCAAGCTGTTGAGCGAGGACTTTTGTCAGAACGTCTCTTTCGGTGAAGATGCCTACAACTTTGTCCCCTTCGGTGACAACGACTGCGCCAATCCTGCGGTCATTCATCTCTCGGGCCGCGTCAAGGACCGTGTCATCTCGCCCAATCGACGCGACGAAGGTCCCCTTCTTTTCCAGAACTTGCTGAACTGTGGACATGTTGCACACCTCATGCTGTGGATTGCCGTTGACTTTAAGAAATGTCGGACAGGCAGATTACCCGTCGGTGGGAGTGTCGGAGACCTCTCCGGCGGACGCTGTTAGCGCATGGACGGCCTGTTGTAGCACAAGGCGGATAGGCTCCGACAGTTCCGCCGCCCACGGTTGCGCCAGAGCATCACGAGTGGCCTGCAACAGCCTCCCGCTGTCGACCGCGGGCTCTGACAGGTCGGAGTCGAGAGCCGCTCTGGCTGCCCAGTGCCTATAACATTCAACGGCGAAGAGGAGCGCATCCTCCATGTGTGACATCGTTGTCTGCGCGTGCATCTGGGTCACCTGCGCAACCAGATGATCGAAACGCTCCGGAGAGAACCGGATGCTCTCCTGCCACCAGAAATAATGCTCGAGGAGGTGGTCGAAGAGACCTGACTCGATGAGTTCGTCGCTGATGACCATGCAGACACACACCTGCGCGCGGAGTCGGCGCAAATCATCCGTGTCCATCATCGACACCTGCGAAAGCACGGCGGGGGTGTGGAGCTTGGCAAGGTAGGTGAGCCACCCTTCCCAGTTTGTTGGGTGAGTCGTTGGCTCCGATTGAAGGATCCGGTCGGTAACTTCATTCGGGTTGTCATCGTCCGGTTGACGCGTGGCCTCCACAATCCGCTGGAAGATGGGACGGACGTATTCCGGCCCACGAGGCTTGGGCTTAACCCCGCGATTGCTGAGAAATTCATAGACTTCTCGAACGCGGGTCGCATCAGTCAGCATGGCTACCTGGGGGAGATCGCTCTTCAGCATCAGCCGCGTGTGGACAGGTGTATTGGGGTCGTCGATGGCCTGTTCGAAATCCGTCCCGTGGATTTGCGGGTCCAGGAAAGCCGCCACCAGTGGCAGCGTTCGATTCATTTCCCTCAACCAGTCTCCGACCTCCGCCAGGGGCAACTGCTCCAATACCCGCCCCATGACGCCGTGTTCGGCAAGGTAGACGACGAGAGATCGCCAGTCCACGGGAAAGTCGCCGAGGCGGTCTCCCACGGATTCCACCAGGGAGCGGCTTACGAAGTCCAGCAGATGCTCGCGCTCCGCCTCGGTCACTTGGGGGTCGGTGGCTCCCTCCCCCTCTTCTGCAAGGCGTCCCTGGATCGCCTCTACCAGAGCGATGGACTTCGTTGCGAGCAATCGCTGCAGTTGCGTTCCGCTGGGGCGACGGATGAACACACCGCGGACGTGTTCCGAAAGTTGCTGGGCTTCGCGGTAGAGGCGATCAAGCCCCTCGGTCGCCAGGTAGGTCCTCCCCTGTTCTTCAATGGCACGCGCCAGCGCGAGGCGCTCGCGCCCGGCCAGATCGCGCTGCATGGCGGCCCGCAAGAGAGGCGTCAGTGGTGCGAAAGGCTCTCCTTCTCCCTGCGACCCCTCGCGTTCGCATTTCTCCAGCGCCGCAAAGACACGCTCTCTCTGAGTGGCATCCATGTTGCCCAGCCTCGCCATGACGCGGAGGAGTGAAACGGCTCGACGCGCCGCCGCGCTGGAAGACGTAAACATCCGGGAATCGATGCGATCCAGCTCCATCGGCAGGAGGAATTCACTGAGCGCCAAACGGACGGTGACGGGGTCTTGTACCAACAACGATTCAGAGATGGTGAGCGCATTGACATACCGAAGGTCGTCGCGATTAAGGCTGTCGCCGGACTCGCGCAAAATGAATCCCGCAGCCTCAATCAGTTCCCGCTGATGGTGTGTGATTGAGGAAAGCGATTCCTCCACCGCGCCCACGGTCTCGACAGAGTACTTGCTCTCCAGCAACGCCAACAGCTCGCGCGAGGAAACGCGTTCCCAGAGCGACCTCGCTTCCGCGGGCAATTCGAAGAGGAAGGTGGTACCCTGAGCGGGATTCGGTGACCGCACGGTTTCTTCGAGAGTCAGGCTTCCTCCGTGCATCTCGGCGTCCCAGAAGCTCTCGGTCGTACCCACTCCGGTTCCACCCGCTTGAGCGCCAAGGTCCGCTCGCCGACGTGTTTCTCCAAGTTTGAAGATGGTCACGCGACGCGACACATCGTCCCATGTCAACAGGTCGGGGTGGATGCCCCTACCGTTGTCGGAGAGCCGCACCGTTGCCTTCTGCGAAGCGGGATCGTACTCCAGTCGCACGCGGACGCGCTTGCCAAACTGGAAAGAGTTGGTGATGATATTGGTGAACATGCCTCGGACTCGGCGTTCGTTTCCGCGGACGAACAAGTCTACGTCTCCAGGCACGATAGCCTCCAGAACCTCCGCTCCCTCGGGTTTGATCTGGTCTGGCAGAGAGCGAACGATCTGGGTGAGATTGAGGTCCTTCATCAACGTCCGTCCCTGGGCAAACTGAACGCGGTCCTCGGCAATCTCTGCTGCCATGATCTTGCTGGCAATGAACGCCTCCGCGTCAACCGAATACGTGACCATCTCTCTGAAGAGGTCGATGTCCATCGTTTGTCCCGCGGCCGGCTCCTCCGGGTTCTCGGGTATTGCCGGGGGTGGCGCGTCAGACAGGAGCGCGGTGAGTTCCGCGTGAACCAGCGAGCACGCCGAGAACACGTATTCCGCGGCTCTCCCGCGCATGTCCTGCCGCACACCTGTGCTGCGATTCTGGTAGAGGATTCCGCCCCAGCGCGCGTCCAGGGTCTTATGGTAGATTGTGAGGACGGAGAGTACCTGCGCAAGCAGTTCGCCCTTGTCTTCGCAGGGCAGATCTTCTTCTCGGACGGCGTACAGCAGTATCTTTGTGAATCGCTCGAGTTGCCGGAATTCGAGGATCACATCCTCAGGCTGGTACTTGATGAGAGCCGTATCATCGAAGACCTTGGTTGGTATCTCGAAACGTGGACTTCCAGCTGCGAGGGACTTGGTCAGACGCTCAATCTCCCTCAGCCCACTTGACCAGACAGAGAAGCCGTCAAAGGAATTGTCGATATTCCTGAAGAAGCGGGCGATCTCCTGGGCGAGGTACTGAATGTAGGGAAGTAGAGTCTCCATCTGCTCAGCGCCTGGCATGAAGTCCTGCGGTTCATCCTCCGGTCGCGCGGGAAAATGGATGAAGGGCCTTTCAACGTTGGCGTAGTAGCTGCCGAAGATCAATCGCTCAAAAATGAAGAGCGACAGCAATTCCGAAAAGATCCGACCCGGGGGCCCATAGCTGAGGATTGTTGAATAGACAACGGGACTCCCGGAGAACTGCTTGCGAAAGTCGTTGAGAAAGCGCCCGGGATGGCTTCCATGCTCCATACTTCGCATCGCGATTTTCGGAAGCTCAAAGTCGGCAATAGCGCGCCAGTTGGGGTCCTTGGGCTCAAAGGTTTCCGGCCGTACGCTCCGCGATGGGAACTCCGCAAATTGATCAGACAATGATGCTCTCTCCCGTAGACGACTGAGATGACGGACTGGTGGATGAAGACTAACGGAATTATAGCAGATAGAGGCGCACCGGGAACACCTGACATACCTAAGAGCCGTTTGCTGCATGAGTCTCTGCGCGTGCAGCAGGCGATGGCCCCCCCAGAAGGGTACGCACCTTCGAGAAGGTATTGGGTGGCACTGCCATCCCGCTGAGGTCGAGAGCCTCCAGGTGGCAGGCGAGGAAACGAAGACTCGCATGGTTGTCGACATCGTACCACGGGGGAAGAAGATGAAGCGACAACCCGAGCTGCCTGACTACGTTCAGGGTCTGGGCAAGAACCTGCGCACCCCCCCATTCGATATCCTGAAAGAGAGATGTCCATCCCTTGCGGAGCGGCGGCCGCACCGATGCATCGTCATCCCGTCGAACATGAGAGTGCAACCCGATGAGATAATACCCTCCGTCCACCGCCGGGCCGATGACAACATCCTTGCGTTGGAGGGACTCAAATGCCTCACGAACGAAATCTGCGGACAGGGTTGGCGCGTCGGTGCCAATGATCACGACTCTCTCGAATCCCTCAGCAAAGAGAACGCGGAACGCATGTGCGAGACGTTTCCCCAGAGCGTTTCCCTGCTGCACAAAGAGGGGCACCCGTTTCCATGAAGCGGGCAGCCGGAGCGGTTCATCGCCCGCAACGGCCATCCGAACGCAGAACTCACGACTCCCCCTGAACCGGTCGAGAATGTCATCGACGAAGGCTCGGTACAACTCACAGGCCGGTCCCGAATTCAGGTCCGGAATCAAACGTTTCTTGACCTGTCCCGGCGTGGGGGCGCGAGCGAAAAGGACCAGGCACTGTGACTGACTGACCAAAGGCGCGTTGACCATGGCATGGGGGTCCGCTGGGGTGTTGGGCACGCGCGCTACTTTAGTTTCCTCATCGGATCGCCAAGGCGATTGAGTTGCCGGATGGCAATACACTTGGTGAGGTCCGTATCGTAAATGTAGAGTCGCCCTGAATTTCTATCGAAAATGCCGGTTAATCCACTGGCGTAAGCATAGAACTGCAAGTCGGTGTAGCGGCCTTTCTTGGAGTTGCCCTTGGTCCCGCTGTCATCCTTGCCCCCCGGCTCATCCTCCGCGGTCTCCGCCGTGGCAGGGAGATCGGGAGCCGCTCCGGATTGAGGTTGGGAATCCGGACTTGCTTCTCCTCCGGTCTTCGCCTGAGCATCGGCAAAGGAGAAGGGTGGATGCAGACTGAACTGCCACAGTGCAATCGGTAGAGCGACAGCCACTCCAATCAGCAACCGATGCAAGGTTCGATTCATCAGACGAGCCTCCTGCTATTCTTTTTTGGGTATCCGGTAGAAGATAGAGAGACCACCAGCCTGTTAAAGCCCACTGTCACAGCTTGGAGGCGGAACGCTCAATCTCCGCGGACTCGCCCAACGGTTTCCGACGGTTGTCTCACGGGTGGCGCAATGGCGTTTACCGGCCAAGATCTTTCGACCGGGCACGTTAGACTCGTCCAGGTTGAGAAGCCACCCGCGCAACTTTTGCAGGGGCATTCTCGACATTAACGAGCATAACGAGGACTGGAAGTCCCCTCAAGTGCTGCCCTGACCGCGTCTCGTAGCTCCCCGCTATTGATCGGCTTCTTCACCAGAGCAGAGATACCCATTGCCTTGGCCAGCATACGAACGGAAAAGGAGTTCCTTTCCACAAGAATGATGCTGGGGACGTTGCGGGTTTCTCTGTCGCTCTTGATTCTCCGGACAAGATCCCACCCGTTCATGCGCGGCAATGTAGCGTCGGCGACCACGAGGTCAGGGTTCCCCTCGCCAACGAGAACCCATGCATCCCGACCATCGCTGGCCTCCAGAATCGTGTAGTCGGATGCCAGCATTGTCCTGATCTGTCGGGCGATCCGTGGTTCGTCCTCAACGCACAAAATCTTCTTCGGCACTCTCCGTCTACTCCCTTCACCCCAATCGCGCCTCAAGCCATACCCTTCGGGTTCGACCCAACTGGCCTGGGTGTGGAGATCAGCTTCAGACGTCCTGTCTCCGAAGCTAACGTCGGATCGATACCGCGTACAACTCGCGGCAGGCTGACCACAGATCACGCAGGATTTCTGCAGCCCAGGTTGCAGGTCTGGGCAGCAGAGCTGCGAATCTGGACCCGAACTCGCCCTCAACTTCGGTTGGCAGAGACTGGGAAAATACCTCGACGCCGGTCTCCTGTTCCACCTGCAAGGCGGAGAGAAAGAAGGAAATCAATGCCACGGCCGCGGCAAACGCCAGCAACGAGGCGCCCCACGTGGGAGGGTCAATCATCCGGTCAATGCCCATTAGTAGCCCAACAAAGACAACAACGACCACGATCGCCAGAACCAGAATGGTCAGTCTGTAGGATTTTGCAGCGATCTCAGGAGGCTGCTGCTGGTACCCGTAGACAACGTAAAAGTGTTTGTTTCCATTGTCGTCCGTATAATCCGCGCGGGGGGACTCTGGTTGAGTCAGTTCTCGGAAGCGTTTCAGGTATGTTGCCCTCAACCCAAGCCCGGCCAGAACGCCGACAACCAGCCCTGCCACTACTATCGACGGAAGATCGGTGTATGGAATCAACGCAATGGCCCAAAGTGCCGCGACCAAAGCAAAGATGCCGTAGAACGTCAGCATCCGCACCTTCAACTGCAGGAAGCGCACGACGATCGCGATGATAACGCATGCCGCGCCTATCAACGCGCCGATAGCGGCCAGATACCCAAACAACGTCAACATGCCGATCATGAACCACACGAATACAATAGCCCCCACAAAGGCGGCTGCTGCCATGCCTGCTTTTCCCAGTTTGTCACTGCACATCTTACAGCTACCTCCATCAACTGTTTATCCTGCGATAGGGTGCGTCTCAAGCGAGACCAGCTCCGGCTCCTCACCCTCAACGATGTCACCTTCCAAGTGTCCTGTCAACACCTGGCGGGGTTTACTTCCCTCCTGCGGCCCGATGTACCCGGCTTGCTCCAACTGGTCGACAATGCGTCCGGCTCTCGGATACCCGATTTCAAATTCTCGCTGCAACATTGAGGCAGACGCCTGCTGCCGTCGGCGGATGAAGGCCAGGGCCTGATCGAAGAGACTATCCTTCTCATCGGATTTTCCCTTCGTCTCCGCGGCAATCTCCTCCTCCACGGTCTCCAGATTCAGATCGAACGTGTCCGAAGGAGCTTCCGTTTCAGCCAGAATCTCAACAACGCGGTTGACTTCGTCTTCGGTCAGGAATGCCCCCTGGATGCGAACCGGCTTCGGCGCGTCAATCGGGTGGAAGAGCATGTCGCCCTGCCCGATCAGGCGTTCGGCCCCGTTCACGTCCAGAATCGTTCTCGAGTCCACCTGCGACGCCACAGCGAACGCAATTCTGGATGAAATGTTTGCCTTGATGACACCGGTAATCACATTGACCGACGGTCTCTGCGTGGCGATGATCAGATGAATCCCGGTCGCCCTCGCCAGTTGTGCAATTCGGCAAATGAGCCGCTCAAACTCCGCTGCGGCCTGCATCATCAGGTCCGCGAGTTCATCGATGACAATGACCACACAGTAGAGCGGCTGCTCGTCTTCATCCAATCGGCTGTTGTAACTGGCGATGTTCCGAACGCCCTTTTCAGCGAAGAGCTTGTACCTTCGCTCCATCTCACGAATGGAGCCGCGTAGCGCCCGCACTGCGCCCTGAGCGTCCACCACCACCGGATGGAACAAGTGGGGGATGTGTTGGTAGAGTGTCAGCTCGACTCGTTTCGGGTCGATCAGGGAGAACTTAACCTCTTCCGGTGTCGACCGAGCGAGGATACTCGTTATGATCGAGTTCAGACACACGGACTTCCCCGAGTTCGTCGCACCGGCGATGAGCAGATGGGGCATCTTGGCCAGATCCGCGAACATCGGGTTGCCCGCGATGTCTTTACCCAGCGCAAACGTGAGTTTCGAGGGCGCCTTCAGGAAGCTATCCAATTCCACGATCTCGCGTAGTCGCACCAGAGTGACTCGTTTGTTTGGCACCTCGATCCCGATTACGGATTTGCCCGGCACAGGCGCCTCAACTCGGACATCAATGGCCGCGAGGGCGAGGGCCAGATCGTCAGCCAGATTCGTGATGCGATTGACCCGAATCCCTGGCGCCGGCTGAACCTCGTAGCGGGTGACCACGGGCCCCTTCTTAACCTGCGTGACCTTTGCCTCGATACGGAAACTGGCCAGCGTCTCCTCAACCAGTCGCACACCTTCATCGGAATCCGCCCGACTCTCTTTTGTGTCGGACGGGAGGGCCGGATCCAGACACTCCAGACACATCTGAAAATGGGGGGGAATCTTGGTCGCGGCGGGAAAAAGCCCAAGTTGGCCTTTCACACTTGCAGGTTTGCGTGACTTTGCACTGGATGATCGCGCCTTCGTTTCATGTTCCTTGTTGGGCGAGGATGCCGCGGTCATCCTTACGCCGGTGGTCTCCCCGGTAGACGTGGGCCCCTGCGCATCAACAGATGCCGACGGACGCTTTGGCTTCCGGACAGGCCGGGCAGCGGCTTGCGAGAGGTCTTGCGATCGCGAGCGCCCGCAAAGCTCCGCTATCTTGTCAAGGACCCTCGCCAGGACCTCAAAAGAGCGCACACAGAAATTGGCGATTCCCTGGGGGACATCCCCAAGGCGCGCGCCGCTCAACATCACGATGCCAGTCACTGCAAAAGCGGCCAGCACAATGCACCCGCCGGCCTGACCAACCAGTTTTCGCAGGAGCAAGGACTCCACTGCTCCGATCAGCCCTCCATATTCTTCACGGAAAGCCGGCTCCAGTTCGCTCCCCGCCGGTATCCGAAGATGGTTCCACGCCAGGAATACCAGAAATAGCAGGCTCAGGCTTCTTGCGTGGGAAAGGTGATCGCACTGCTCCCGCTTTGTCAGCACAGCCGAACCGGCAAAAATCATGACCACCGGGACGATGTACGTTCCCGCGCCAAAGAGGTACATGAGCGCGCTCACCAATGAGGCGGTAACGTACCCTCCATTCCCTCGAACGGCGCAGACCAACAGAAGAATCCCTCCCGTTATCAGCGCAACACCCAGGAAGTCAAACTGCACTTCCCGTCGCTTTTCAGACTGCACCGGATATTCCGCCGTGACGGATCGATAAGCCACGATGATCACCCGCCTGCGATGATGGATTTGCTCTTATCCCTGCTACGTTGAACAATGTAATTCTGCGGTTTCTGTGGCGTCGTCCCATCGGTGTCATTTCTGTGGCATGATGATAGGCAATCGACAAAGCGTATCATACCATTTTTCATAGACCGATGCAACTTGAGTCGGCAGGTCAGCAGGAGCGTCGTTTTTGGCACCGGTGAAGGACTGGCAGGATGTGCGTGGGAGTGTGGAGGTGGGGAGAGCTTTTCCGAAGGGATCGAGCGATGCGGAAGAGCGAGGAAGGAGGGGGGTGACATGAGATCGACGGAGACAGGGATTGTCCGGTTTGGAGTGGAGCAGGCGTGAGCGGTCGTGCCGTTGGCAGGAGGCAGCGGCAGCAGCGAACCTGATTCAGTTGGGTGTAACCCGCTTCCCGCTCCCTTTTTCAGTTCCAGCAAGCGTTTGAGATAGCTTCACGGTACGGATAGAGGCGTTCGGTTTCGTGGTCGATACGGTAGTCGCA
>MNXM01000104.1 GCA_001872605.1 Armatimonadetes bacterium CG2_30_59_28
CAGTTCGCGGTTCGTCGGTCCTGAGTGTGTTCATGCAACAACCCCCATCCTCGAACCCAAAGGGTTCGCACCTTCCCCCGTTATCGAACCGAAACGGTTCGCACAGGGGAAGGAACCCCCAACCGTTCGTTTATGCCTGGCCGACCCCAGGGCGCTGATTACCTCCAGGCGTCACAAATCTTGCTTGCACCCGCGGGCATGATTCAGTTTGACGACGCCCTCTGAAATCACTATACTCAAAACTTGATCGACCATTCTTCGAGCGCTCATCTCTGTGTCTGAACTGAGTTTGTTCCGGCGAGTGTAGACAGTGAAAATATCGAGGCTTGTACCCAAACTGATTTTGCTGCTGCCCCTCGCAGGTTTCTTGCTGATTGGGTTTACTGTGCTTCGACGCGGCGCGCCACTTCCTCTTCAGCTTCAGCGGCTGATCGTTTCCCAGATGTCAAGGGAACTGAAGACAGACGTTGCCGTGTCGAGGATCACGGGACAATGGCTGTCTGGAATCACTTTCCACGATATGGTTGTGGGCCGCAACGCGCGCCTCCCCGGTGGGGCATTGTTCAGTGCCCCACAAGTGCGTGTGCGATACGCGGGAAGAGACATGCTGAGGGGAAGGGTGGAGCCACTGGCAGGTATTCGGTCGGTTACCGTTCGGGATGCTGTCATCAATGTTCGCAGGGATCCGGACGGCAAATGGAACTTTGACAAGATGATTCCTGAACCGGGCAAGCCGAGGCGCCGCCTTTTCGCCGCCAAAATCCTGCTGCAGAATGCCCGCATCGTCTACGGCGATGAAAAACTGAGGGATCGCAGCGGCAGGGGATTCTCGATCGACCTGCGAGATGTCGGGATGGACATGCAGTTCAATGGCGAACGCCCCATCGAGTTCAGTAGTTCGGTCCGAGACGCCGCGCACCGATTCGGGCGCGTCGCATCGCGTGGCAAGATCACTCCGGACGGCGGCTACATCGAGGCGCACAACCGATTCAACTACGCCGACGCCGCATACTTTTTTAGTTACTTTGTGCGCGACCCGCGTCTGAGCATGGAAACGGCGACGGTTCGGGGCGAGGCAACCGTGATCTACGCAAAACCGGTAGATTCTCTGCGTAAATTCGGAAGCCCGAATACTCTCACCTACTTCGGGGAGGTCTGGGTCTCGGACGCGTCCTTTCGCCACAAGCAACTGCCATACGGCTTTTGTGCTCTGCGAGGTCCTGTTGCTTTCTCCAATCAGCGCGTGTACCTGAACCATGTTACCGGCCACTTTGGCGGAACGCAGTTTGATGCGGAAGGCACTGCAACCGGTTTCGAGTCACCCGTATTTGACTTCCGGCTCACGTCCAATCGGCTGGACCTCGATGAATTGATGCGCCTCGCGGGGCCATTGCCAAAAGGCTTCCGGGTTCAGACCGGTTCGACGGCCAGCGGAACCTTTGAGATCGCAGGTGGAATGTCGGTGGTAACAGTGACCGGGCAGGCACAGCTTCCCTCCATCTCGGTTCACAGTGATGCGTTTGGGCGGTTCCGGATCGCTTCTGCTAACGTCAATGGCGGGGCGGAAAATGCCCTGAAACCAACGTTCAACGGGACCGCAACTTTCCCGTTCATGCAATGGAGTGGGGCCACTCGATACGGTGTAGGCGTCTCCCTCGAAGGTATCAGTCACCTCCGGTTCGTCCTCCACGAAATTCCTCACCGGCCGAGAGTCTTCGCGCAGTTCCAGGCGGCTCGAGGTACTGCCGCGGATATCGCGTTTGACGGACTGCAAATTGAGATGCAGTACCAGGACAACGTCGTCGAAGTTCTCCAGGCGCGAGCGAACGTGGACGGAGGCGCGGTGGAGGCACAAGGACGGATGGACTTGCGCGGCGACTACCCCGCGTTCGCGTTCTCCGGGCAGTTGAAAGATGCTCCGAGCAGCGCCGCGGATCGCTATCTCGCCGAGGCCGGGATTGAGTCCAGCGGCAGGCTATCCGGCCCGTTCCAGCTACAGGGCACTGAACGCGAGGTTTCCGTTCGGGGGAAGCTGCAAACTCCAGCGCTTGTGCTGCGCCCGCACGAGGAGACACCGGCGGCCGAGTGGCGGCAGATGTCGCTGGGGGACCTCGCTGCCGACTTCCAGACCAACATGCGTCGTGAAGGTGAGCAGTGGGACGCACAGACTCTCGTCGACGCCAGCGCGTCAGATGGAACGCTCAGCCTGAATGGGACGGATGTACGCTCCATCCCTTTTGAGCGTCTCGCCAGCCACTTCCGGATGAGCAAGGATCTTCTCGTCCTGGGGTCCGTCTCCACCGAATCTTTCGGTGGAGACTGGAGGTTCTCCGGCGACCTGCGTCTGGCGGATCGGTCGATTGCAGGACATCTCATCGGGTCGGAATTGGACCTACAGCAACTCGAGAAACATGGGTTCGCCCAGAACCTCAGTGGCACGGCGATATTGGAGGGCGACGTATCGGGACCTCTGAACCTTCCTCACTTCAAAGGATACGGAAGACTTGTCGCATCCAAACTGGACCGCTTCCCGATCGACTATGCCGAGGGACAGATGGACGGCGACGCGAGCCACTTCGAGGTCTCGGAGATCATTGCATACCAGTTTGGCAGCAGATACAGCGGGAGCGTCGAAATCAGCGACATGGACATGACGAAGCAGCAAGGCAACATCGATGCCAACTTCCTCGCAGAGGCGGTGAACGCGTCCCGGCTGATGGACTACTATGAGAGCCACTACGCCATTCAGGGCCTGGTTCACGGCAAGGTGCATGTCACCGGCAGTTTGGAGTCGCCCCGCGCCAGTGGCAGCGTGACTATCGCCTCTGGAGAGGTCTACGGTATTCCGCTGAACCATGCGACGGCAGAACTTGCCTACGCGGAGGATCGTCTCCGGCTGTCGGAGGTTCGGGGGAACACCAACGGAGCCTCGTTGACCGCGGAGGGTTGGGTCGACAGGGATGGAGCGCTGCAACTCGCGTTCTCCGGACAGAACGTACCTGCGGTCTTTGCCGCACGGCCGGCCGGGCTGGAGCTCCCGATAACGGGAACCGTAAACGTTTCCGGAACCGTCGAAGGCACAGCAAAAGACCCGCGCGTCAGGTCACGCGTGCAGACCACAATGCTTACCCTCTCGGGAAACCCGGTCGGTACACTGCACGGGGGAGTGGATTTCGACGGCAATGTCGTGAGAGCCCGAGACCTCCTGTTGAGCGAGGGAGACACGCGCGTTGTCGTGTCCGGCAACTTCCCGCTGGAATCGGGCGCGGCAGGGCTTTCCACCTCACTAAGCGTCGAGCGCGCCCAACTGAGCAACCTGCTTGCCCTGATAAAGGATAGCGAGATCCCTGAGCGCCTGCAGGGAGACCTGCGCGAATTTATTGCCAAACTGCAAGAGGCGTGTGAGAACATTCCGCAACCCCTGAGCGGGAGTATCGATGCAAAGGTCTCGGCACAGGGAAGTACCAGCCAACCGGTCATTGATGTTGAAATGGAGCTGGCGGACGCGACCTTGCGGAAGCAACCGCTCCCACACACGAAAGTGAGTATGCTGTGGAAGGACGATGCGTTGACGGTGCGGAGTTTCCACGCCCTCCAGGCAGACGCTGAGATGGTGATGCAGCCGGGAGTCGTCCTGGATAAACAGAGGATGCTTGCCATGGACTTTGACATCTACAACGTTGACCTGGCGGTCTTCGATCCCTGGATAGAAAGCGAAACCCGTATCAGCGGAATCGCGAAACAGATCGCCGTGCAGGCAAGCGGGCCGGCAGACAGCCCGCATGTCACCTTTTCAGCAGACATCGACCAGCTCAAGTTGGGCAACATAACCTTTGATCGTGTTTCCGCACTGCCCGCAACTATTTCCGAGGAGGGCATCGCGATTGAGCAGGGAGATTTGCGGTTTCTCAAGGGGCGTCACCAGCTTGAGGTCTGGGGACACTTGCCTCTGGATTGGGGATCCGCATCCGTACCCAGGGACAAGCCCGTGGACATCCACCTGCAGAGTCGAGATGAAGACCTCGCAGTCATCACAAAGTTTGTGTCGGAGGTGACAACTGCCTCCGGAAGATTTGACCTGCTCGCGGGCGTGAGCGGCACCCTGGACGCACCCCGGTTCTCTGGAGGGCTGTACGTCAACGACGGCGCGTTTACCTTTCAGGGAGTGAAGGAGAATGTCGAAAACGTTGACGCCAACATTGCCTTCTCGGATGAAGGGAACCGACTCGTTTTCCACAAAGTCAGCGGCGTCGTGGGAACCGGAACGTTTCAGACCAACGGAAGCATCACCATCGATCCGACCAACGTCACGGACCTCACAGCGTACGCGTATCATCTAAAATTGCAGAGCCGTGGAATCAGCTTCGACATGAAACCAAAGGTGGAGGGAGTCTTCTCGCTCGACACCAACGTTTCTCTGGACACCGCCGAAGACGGCTCCGAGCAGATCCGGATTGCGGAGCTCACTGTCAAGAGCAGTACCGGCGGCCGCCTGTACGTCGACACCGGCGACAGCAACGCCCAGACCGCCGTATTCCTGCCGCTGAACTGGCTCAAGAAGGGACCGTGGGAGAACGCGAGCTTCCACATCCCCATCAAGTCGGAAGGACTGGTATTGCGTCTCCCCAAAGTCTTCCACGGCCGCGTGGACGCGGACCTCGCGCTGGTGAACAGCGACGAGGACAACCAGCGATTGTCTCCCGTCACTCTCATGGGAACCGCTTCCGTATCCAACGCGACGCTCATCGGCTTTCCCGAACAAAAAGGGGAAAAGCTGAGCAGCCCGACGCTGCGCCACCCAGCTCTCGACGTGCGATTCAGTCTTCAGGAGAAGGTGGACGTCGATACCCGACTCCTCCGAGCGCGCAACGTCAGCGGGGAGGGACACGTCACCCAGACACCGGCAAACCTAAACCTCAACGGCACGTTTGCGGCACAGCGCGGGACAATCCGGTTCCCGAGCACGGAAGCCAGACTGCTGTTCGCGCGGGTCGATGTCGTCACTCGTCCAGACGACAATACCGGGGAGCCTCTCTACACATTGAACGTGAACGCGAGCGCCGAGGCCAAAGTGAACCAGTACCAGATGCGCATCGCCATGACCGGCCCCGTAACGCCCGGGAAACCCAACCAGGATTTCCGGTTTACTATTCAGTCTACGCCTCCCTTCCCAGGCGAGAGCGAGGCGCTGCAGGCGCTTCTCGGAATGGCTCCCGGTGAGGGAGAGACAGAGGCGGACATGGCAAACCGCGCTTACACAACACTTGCAGGACTGTTCCAGCAACACCCGGTTTTCACCGAGTTTGAGCGCGAGCTGGAGAACGTTCTGGGGATCGACACGTTCAGTGTAGATTACGAGTTTGGTGATGCTCTCAACATTTCTGTAGGAGAAGAGGTTGCCAAAGGACTCATTTTATCGTATCGTAGGACGATCTCCGGTCCTCGCCTCGGCTATGAGTACCGGATCGATTATCGCGTAGGGAACCGCACTATCATCGCGTTTGAGGCAGACGACCGAGGACTGCAGGAATACAAGATCGAGAGAGTACTCAATTTCTGACAGCATTCTCCCGGGGTGAGTTGGTTGAAGGTTGCAGTCCATCCTACCTATGACAATTGGTCTTTGGCCACGTCTTCATCGTTGGAGGCATCACGAAAAGATGCTGTCGCAATGGCGGACAGGTGCGGGGATACACCCATCGCCAATTGCCAGGCGAACGAGCATCTCGCGGCTACAGGCGCAATAGCAGAGAATTTCGACGACCTGGTCGAGAAATACCACCGACGCATCTTTAATGTCATCTATCGTTACCTGGGGGATTACTATGAAGCTGCGGACGTTACCCAGGACACGTTTATCAGGGCGTACCAATGCTTCCATCAGTTCCGAGGAGACTCCACGGCGTATACGTGGCTTTACAGGATTGCCATCAATCTCTCGCACAACCGAAAAAAACAACTGCAGCGTAGAGCGCAAGCCGAAACGGAGTCGTTGGACGCACCCCGGGAACTTGGCGACTCGGAAGTTGGAAGGGAGGTTCCCGACTGGAGCCTCTCCCCCGAACGACTTGCGGAGTCCAAGGAGATGCAGAGACTGCTGCAGAAAATGATCCGATCTTTACCGGACAACTACCGGACTGTCATCATACTGCGCGACATCGAGGGCATGCCCTATCGGGACATCGCGAAGACGCTCTGCACTTCTGTTGAGGCAATCAAGTCCCGCCTCTTTCGTGCCAGAGCACACCTGAAAAGTTTGCTGGAACCCTATCTGAAGGAGGGAGTCTGAACGATGCCTTTCCATCGGCAATGGTTGATACTCGTTAAGGTTGATAATCCACGTTTTCTGCCGTCGGATAAAGCTCCAGCTTTGTCACTGCCGCAGGGCCATTCCTCAACCTTAACGAGTATGTCAAATCTCAATAGACAGATCCGTCCAAGGAGGAATCGAGTGAGCAAGAGATCCAATTCGCTGCAATGCGCGCAAATGGTGGTGATTGCCGCGGCGCTGCTGTCGGGTACGTTTCGCTGGACACGCACAGCCACTGCACAGGAATTTGTCGTCGAGGGCAAACGCGTGGCGGAAATCCGTGTTGTCGGCAATAAGGAGATCCCAACGGAGAGCATCCTGGGGGTGCTCAAGCTTGAGCCTGGCGCAGAAATATCCACGGAAATTATCGATGCAGACAAAAAGCGGGTTCTCGCCATGGGATTTTTTTTCGATGTCCAGGTGACGACAGAGGCAACTCGTGGAGGGACCGTCGTAACCATTACCGTTTTCGAGAACCCCACCATCAAGGGGGTCGAGATCAAGGGTAACGAGGTCTACACGTCGGATGAATTATATCCGATCATGAAGACCAAGCCGGGTAGCGTGCTGAACAACGACCTCGTGGCCAAAGACGTGGAAGCGATTCAGGCGTACTATCACAAGCAGGGCTACATTGCGGAAGTAGAAGACGTTAACATCAGCAAAGAGGGAGTGTTGACGATCCTCCTTCGGGAGGCGGATATCGAGGGGATTATATTCCCCAAGCAGAAGGGCAAGCCTTCCGAGCGCCACGGTCTCTTCAAGACAAGAGAGAAGGTGATTCGGCGAGAGATGACGGTTAAACCCGGGGACAAGTTCAACTCCAAACAACTGCAAAAGGATATGAACCGCATCTTCAACCTGGGTCTCTTAGAGGACCTGCGTTACGAACTTAAGCCAGGATCAAAACAAGGCAACGTGGTCGTCGCCATCGTCGCAAAAGAGAAGAAGACGGGCACTGCTGCCGTTGGTCTTGGTTTCAGCTCCCGGAGTGAAATTGTTGGGTTCATCGATCTGACTGAAGCCAACTTCAAGGGCAAGGGAGAAGCCATTGCGTTCAGAGGCGAGGCCGGTGACCGACAGAGCTATGAAATATCGTATGCCAAGCCGTGGCTCGACGATAAGCGAACCTCCATGTCGGTGAGCCTCTACGATCGACTCATCTACAGGGAGCCGCGCGGGTCACTGGTGATCAATCCTGCCGTGGAGGCTTCCAGCACTTTCGAGGAACGACGCAAGGGGGTGCGGATCGGCTTTTCCCGGCCGCTGGCAGGCAATTTGCGAACTCGCGTCGGTGTGCAGTTGCGCGACGAAAAAGTATCGCTCACGCAAACAGATACGACAACCCTTGAGGAGTTCCGGGCCGACTTCGGACAGATCATGGGGATTGCCGGGACGTGGTCACACGACACACGGGACATCATCTTCGATCCCACCACGGGCGGACGCGAGGCTGTTACGCTGGAACACGCTGACGATTTCCTCGGTGGAGACGCAAAATTCACAAAGCTGGACTTTGATCTGCGCAAGTATCGCGCCGTCTTCCCCAATACGATACTGGCCGCCAGATGGATGGCTGGTCTGAGTCTGACCGGAGCGTTCCCTCCCTTTGAGCAGTACTTCATCGGCGGCTCGGACACTGTTCGCGGGTATGATATTGACCACGACTACGGAGACGCCATGTCCATCGTCAATCTCGAACTAAGGCGCAAGGTACAAAAGAACATTCAGGCCGTTGTCTTTGTCGACTATGGGGACGCGTGGGGAGGTAGCAATGCCAACGGCAGCTCCTTCGAAGGCAACCTCGGCTATGGACTTGGAGTCCGTATGAACACCCCTGTCGGGCCCATCCGTTTAGATTACGGAATTGGATCCGACGGTTCTCAGACTCACTTCAGCATCGGGCAGGCATTCTGACCCCAAATCACTTAAAGGAGACCCATCATATTGTCACAAAAACGAACGATCAAACGCGGCGTGCTACTGGCGGTCCTCGCTGCATTCACCTTCCCGATCGTGGACCTGACTGCCACGCCGTCCACGTCGGCGGACGGGAGTCTGACCGTGGGATACGTCGACCTCGACGCCTTATTGGAGGGCTACGAAAAGTACCAGAAAGTCAACAAGGACTTCGAAGCCTATCAAGCCACGGGCAAGCAGAAAATCCTGGCGCGCCGCTTCCTGACATGGGATGAGTGGAAGCAGTTGGACTCCCTCGAAGAGAGAATCGACAAGGGAGAGAAGCTCAAGGATCCTGATGCCAAGGAATATGCGCGGCTCAAAAACCTCAGCGAGGGTCAGGAAACCCGACTGAAAGAACTCCAGGGAATACGGGAACCCTCAGACGACCAAAAACGTGAGCGACAGGAACTTGAGAGCCTGGAAAAAAGCAACTCATCCAGACTGCAGCAACTTGGGCAAGACCTCGCTCGGAAGGGCAATGAAACGTTCAGTAAGCTTCTGGCCGAACTGCAAGACAACGTTCGGAAGGCCATTGCGGAAACCGCTCAAGCTAAGTCCCTGAAGCTTGTGCTGGACAAAAAAAGGCTGCTGTGGGCGGACGCCACCATCGAGATCACTGAAGACATCCTGAAACTTCTCAATGCCCACTGATGAACCCTCATGCCGTACCCAACACGTTGCGTCGTTGCCTGTTCGCGGCAGCTTCTTTCCTCGTAACGACAGGGGACCTCGGCATTAGCGGGTGTCGCCCGACTTCCCCCGAAGAGACCGCCCCCGTAGCGGATCAGCCAGTCTACATCAATCTGTCCGTGGTTCAGTCATTCCATCCTGCCTGGCAGGAGAAGTCTCGTTGGAGTGCGTTGCACAGAAAGCTACAAGAACAGACTGACGCACTGCCAGTCGGGAGCTCCGCCCCTGCCGACGATCTCGTACAACCGCTGGTCCGGACGGAAACGAAAGCCGCACCGATCGATCCATCGGCTTTCATTGAGCAGGTGATGAAGGCTCACGCCCGACAGACAGAGTACCGCGACGGACTGAGACACGACCTTCAGGCGATCATCGACCGACGCGTTCGTTCACGCAGGGAGGCTCTGGAGAGTTCTCAGGAAGAGCGCCTGGCCGAAAAAAGAGCGCAACTCGACAGAGAGTTTCTCGAGAAGGCGGCCTCAATCCCCGGACGATATGCACATCGCGTTGCCCAGATTGACCTGAAGCTCACTGCTAAAAATACGAGTACCGTCAGGCGACAGGAACTGACGCAGGAGAGGTCGACGCTGCAAGACGAATGGCGTCGGGAATTGTCAAAACTCCTCGAGGACAAAGACGCGAAGCTGCGCGAGTCGCAAAGAGCTTTCCAAGAGTTGATCGAGAGGGAGATTGGCGAAATAGCCAAGGCTCTTTCGGATGAGGCGTTTCGCATCGTCAAGAGACAGAACCAGACTATGGAGTCCGACCTGCAGAGGGGAGCGGAGAGACCGAATTTTTCTGCCGTGGAGCAAAGCCTCCCTCCCGTTCCAGTCACGGAACTCCCCAGATCTCAAAGCCCGTCTCCGGCAGAGATCAGAGCCACGCGGCGAAGACGGCAATCTCAGGTGGAGACCGACTACTCCGGGGACCTGACAGGACTCGCTGAATACGTCAAGGACGATACGCTCCATTTGGTGTGCGCCATCGCTCGCGAGCATCGCTGGGAGGTCCGCCTTCGCACGACGCCGGGTGTGCCGGATCGAACCTCCCGTGCGCTGAAAGAAATCCGACGGAAATACTGGAACACAACAGCATACCGCAACAATATGCGCGACCCTGACCGCACTAATCATTGATAAAGGTGAAGCACTATGCAGAATGGTTGCTTGGACCTCACCCTCGGCGAATTGGCTGATTGGGTGGGAGGAGAAACCTCCGGTGACGCCGGTACTCACATCACGGGTATTTCCGGGCTCGAATCTGCGCGTTCAGGAGACATTGTTTTTGTTGAGCAGGAACGGCTCCTTCCTTCCGCCGTTGCAAGCGCAGCGTCCGCCATCATCACGACAAGGAACGCTCCATGCGATGGGAAACCCGCGCTGATCACTGACAATCCCCGCCACGCCTTTGCACGAATCATGCAACTGCTTGCCGCCAAGCCACCTGCTTCGGGTGGGACACATTCCACCGCTCAGATGGGGGAGGATGTCCGCATTGGCGAAGGCACTTCCATTGGGCCTCTGGTGGTTATTGGGGATAATGTCACCATAGGAGACCACGTTGCCATCGGCGCTCTAACCACCATCGGGGACGACACCATCATTGGGGATGCCTGCTGTATTCACTCCCAGGTCTCCATCAAGAATAAGGTTCGCATTGGGAATCACGTGATCCTGCATACCGGCAGTGTCATCGGCAGCGAAGGATTCGGGTTCTACAGAGAGAACGGGCGACACGAGAAAATGCCGCAGATCGGGACAGTGATTATCCATGACAATGTCGAAATCGGGGCGAATACCACCATCGATCGCGGAACCATTGGGCCCACCATCATCGGTGAAGGCACCAAGATCGACAACCTCGTACAGATTGCCCACAATGTCCGAGTCGGCAGGCACTGCATCATTTGCGCGCAGACCGGACTTTCGGGAAGCACCACCATCGGTGACAACGTCATGTTGGGAGGGCAGTCTGGCGTTGGCGACCACATCTCGGTGGGCGACAATGTGGTTGTCGGCGCTCGTGGAGGCGTCATCAGTGATCTCCCGTCACAATCCTATGTATCCGGCTATCCCGCCGGACCACACCGCGAGAAGATGAAAGTGGAGGCGGCCATTCGGCGAACACCCCATCTGGTGAAAACCGTTCGTGAACTGCGTCGCCAGGTCGACGAGCTGTCCACTGAGCTTGCCCTGCTCAAAAAGGCGTAGGTTCTCTCCACATGCGCCTCTTCTGCCGGTTCCTTGCTTGGTTGGTGTTCGTGTTGGCTGTGGCGCCCGTTCACCCATCCACCATCCTGCCTCCGCCGCCGCTGTCCATAGTTGCCCTGTCCCCGATTGACGCCCCTCCTGCGACGATTCTGTTCAAAGGCACGCCACTCTTGCGCCTCCGCACTTCTCCGCCCGGTATCAGCCTCGAGAGCATCGCGTCTGCCGTCGTCTCCCGGCTACAAACCTTCATGGAAGCTGGTGGCGAGACTTCCACCCTTGACGTGCGCTCGGACGCGAGAGGGGTTGCCGTAGCCGCAGGGCAACTTGACATCGTTGAGGTCACCAGTGAGGAAGCCCGCGCCAACAATACAACACCGGAAGGACTTGCGGCTGTATGGGTGGGAAGGCTCCGGGATTCCTTCGACACGCCTTGGGTATGGGTACCTGCGGTTACCGCCCCTTTGAACGAAGACCTCCCGGTTCGTGTCCACACCAATGGAACGGAAGATATTCGGATAACTGGTTTCGATGCAGAAGTCCTCTCCATCCGCAGAGAGCCCGCGAGGCGATTGCTCACACTGCGTGGTCGGCAGATCGGCGAGACTGTCGTCGGCGTGACCTGCGGCTTGGCGTCGACTCAGTTCAGAGCAAGGGTGCTTCAACGGGCAGGCAGAGCGGTGCGTGTCCCGGCGATGACTCTCTACGGGTCGAACATCCCATCAACGCAGATCGGCGTATCGCTGCGCAGCGCCGTGCTTGCCGCCATCGACCTGACCGCCGGAGCGCAGTTGATCATCGACGAACGCGCCCTTTCGCCATCTCCCATCGCTGGCCAAACTGAGTCTCTGCACGTGCCTGTCAAGGCAGAAGGGCCAAATCTTGTGCCGTTCCAACAAGAACTCATTGTTCCCGTCTGTTGGTCGGCTTACCCGCGCGGGCAGTTACACGCGCTCTGGGTCAGCAACGATCCTGAGAGAATCGGCGCGGTGGGGGACCTTTTCTCGCAAGAACTGGCAGTCGGACAGTCGGCGCGTCTCCTATACCACCACAAGAACACCATGGATGAGCCGTGCAACCTCAATATTGAGATACTGAACCCAACTGACGGATCAGGGATGCTTGCAGTGGTGGAGTCATCTGCCGGGCCCACGAGAGATGAAATCCACGCCGGGCACATCGCCTGCCTCCATTACCTGAAGCGGGAACGCGAGGGGACAGGCTATCTTCTATCCATTCCACCGGGGAAGCGGTTCACCCCTTACACGGTCAGACTGGCGCCGTCGCAGATTGCGAGCGGAATCTGGCAACTGACCAATATCGGCACCGCGCACCTTATCGTGCGGTGCCGCGCGGTCGCCCCATCTTCCCAGCTCAACAACACTTCGGCATCGACTGATTCTCCCCTGCCCCCATATTCGCTGCATGTGTACCCTGGCGACAATCGAGATATCGAAGTCAGCCACGAGATCGGGCGCAGATGGAGCTTTATCAGCATCGGTTTTCCGGCAACGCCCAACGAAGCCGGAAACCTATGCCTTGCCGGGAACTACGGCATTCTTCACACGATTCGGGTTCGCGTCTCGAATCCCCATGAGAATGCGGCAACTGCCCTTCTAACTTTTGCGCCCTCGGGTGGAGTCGCCCGTGGAACATTCTATATCGACGGAGAGCGGGTGGAAGCTCCAACCTGCTCACCGCCCTCGGAAACCGTTCTGAAACAGATCGAGGTTCCGCCGCTGGGAGAGGTCTACGTGTCCATTGAAACCATGCCCGAAGCCGGCTCCAATTACCCAATCAGGCTGATTGTGAAGCCGAACCATTCGAGATCGAGATCTACCGTAAACTCTGACAGCGATTAGCCAGCGTTGACGAATGACGCTCACAAGACGCTACGCTGCAGCACTCCAGCATAGGTTTCTCACAAAATGCTTATTGACTTAGCTCACACGGTTATCATGACACCGCCGAGCTTCAGCCAGTGGTAGCTCACACAATTGGCTCTTGCAGCGGTCCTCAGCCCATTGTGTCAGGAACCCTGACTTGAAAGTCAGGGTGTGCGAGGTCAGCGGCAGAGCGGTTCGTAGTCCATTGTGTCAGGAACCTGATTCTGAAGAATCAGGTGTGCCTCAGATGCTTCAGGTAAGTCCCGTATGAGCTAAGTCAATAAGCATTTCTCACAAATCTGACTTGCACCCGATGCACCCCCCGCGTTGACCCCAACATTCCAGTATCGTATAATACCTTCCACTAATCGAACTTCGATGATGCCCTCGACGATTGGGCAGTGAGGTGCCATAGTGATTAACACACGATTGACTTTTCTCGTCATTATTCTTGCAGCAACCCTCGCGACATCCCGGCCTGCCCTGTCGCAAACCAACAGGAGTGAGGAGGTGCGCAACTATCCCGCCGCCTACTGCAGCTCCGTTATCAACCCCAACCTCATCAGCGTGGACGGTGTCGGTGTCGTCAGCCTATTGGGCGTCCATTCACCCACCGACACAGATGTCGGCTTCGACAGGGCATTGGAGGCGACTCGCAAGTTCGTGGAGGGACGAAACGTTCGCTTGGAGATATGTCCCGTACGAAGGCAGGACGAGGAGGAGCATCTTCGCGCTGTCATTTACTACGCAGAGGACGGCAACTGGTACAATCTGAACACAAAGCTACTGCGCTCGGGTCTGGCCTCCGCACAAGATGAACGCGAGTGTCACCTGCACACGGCTGCCTGGAAAGGCTTCGTCCAAGAGGCTGAGTCAAAAAACCGCGGGATATTCCATCTCGGAGGCAAACTCCCCTACGTATTCTCACCCCAGGAGATCCCTCCCCTGAAGGTGACCCTCAAGAGAATTGATGCGGCCCAGGGCAGTCAGGTGCTCGCGTCCATGCAGGCGGACCCTTCCGTCAATGAACGCCTGGCCGACCGGTGGCGCCGTGCGGTGGTGGACGATGTCCCTGCTCGGTACGTGGGAAGCATTGAAGCAAAACGTTTCCATCGACTGGGTTGCATCGTGTCACCTGACGAGTTGGATCGGGTCTTCTTCCCCTCCCGCATTCAGGCAATCAAGGAATCCTACAAGCCGTGCGTTGTCTGCCGTCCATAGATTACGGTGGTCTGGGCGGCTTCGGCGTAGTGACTGTGAACCCTTCGCGCCCATTCATCGTCTTCCACTTCTCGCGCCGGTCCTGACACCGACGCCTGACGAAAAATGGGGCTTGGGCTTTTTGGGTTACACGGGCAGGATTCAGCGGCACAAGGTATGCATCCCAGATTCGCCATCTATACCCTTGGCTGCAAAGCCAACCAGTACGACTCCTTCGCCATCTCCCGGGAGTTGATCCTTCGCGGGTGGCAGCCGGTGAGCTTTGATGAGCCAGCGGATGCCTACATCATCGATACCTGCACGGTGACCAGCGTTGCGGACCGCAAGTCCCGCAAGGTGATTCGCCGCGCCGGACGTGCAGGCTCGAACGCCATTGTCGCGGTGACCGGCTGCGCGGCGGAGTGGGCTGCTGACAAGCTCCGTCAGATCTCAGGCGTGGAACTGGTCGTCGGGAACCGGATGAAGAATCGGTTGGCAGATGATCTCTGCCGCGCCTACGAGGAACGACTTTCGTGCAACAGACCGACATCTGAAGGAACCACAGCTTTCCCGCCAGCGCCAGTCGACGAACACCCGGGCGAGACCGCGCCCCTGATTGTGCCCATGGGCAGAGCGCGTTTTCTCCTGAAGATTCAGGATGGGTGTAACAGGCGCTGCGCATTCTGCATCGTCCCGCACGTTCGCGGGAAATCTCGGAGCCGTCCTGTCCAGGAAGTGGTGAACGAGGCGCATGAACTGATTGAGCAAGGCATTCGTGAAGTCGTTCTGACAGGCATCCAGTTGGGCGATTACGGGAGGGATCTCGAGGCGGGCCGCCGGTCTTTCCTGCACCTTGTCGAGAACCTTACAGCGATCGACGGGCTGCTGCGGTTGCGGGTCAGCTCGATGCTTCCGCAAGACATTGACACCGACCTGCTTTCTGTCATGGCGAATTCGGCAAAGGTCTGCCCCCACCTTCACATCCCCCTGCAGTCCGGGTCGGACAGAATCCTGAAGGCGATGCACCGGGGATACACGGCGGCGGACTTTCTCTCGGTCATAGATGCGGCCCGGACGGCTTTGCCCGACTTGGGGCTGACCACCGACATCATGGTAGGGTTCCCGGACGAGAGCAACGAGGATTTCAACGCTACTGTCTCCGTAGCCGAGCAGGCAGCCTTCTCCGACATGCACATTTTCAAGTACTCCCAGCGCCCAGGGACAGAGGCCGCTCAGATGCCGGAGCAAGTGGAGCACAGCATCAAGGAACAGCGGAGCGATCGGCTATTCACTCTCAGCGCGCAGTTGAACTCAGTCTACGCAGAGACGCGCCTCGAAAAGCCCGCAGACGTACTCCTGGAGTCGGTCAGTGCGGATGGGAGAACCGGTGTGGGGTACACAGAAACCTATCTGCGCGCATCTGTTCGAGGAACGGGGCTGCACGAGGGTGAACTTGTGACGATATTGCCTCGTCAACGGGAGAAAGACCACCTGATCGCAGATGTCCTGCACAACCCATCCTGACAGACGAAGCGAAGTGATGAAAATGCGTGTCCGCTGCATCTCCTCCCCGACACTGGCGGTCGTCGCTGCCCTGTACAGCCTGGCTGCACCTACTGCAGCCGACACCAGCGAAACAGAACTGCTGAAGGAACGCATCGCCTATTCTCAGTTCCGACTGGTTCTCGAACAGCTCAGCGGAACCGACCTGAGCGTATCGAAAGACCTGCTGGAAGAATCGGTGGCCGCGGTTCCGCGCAGTGTCGAAGCGCGGTTCCTTCTCGCCTTTGTGTACGAACGCCTTCGCGACGACCCCCGCGCCAAAGAGCAGTACCAGCGCATACTGGATTTGAGTCCGGGGAATCGCTTCGCGAGCATTGCCTTGGAGAATCTCCGGAAAGACGAGGCACAGGCTCACGCGGAGGGGGTTGAACACGGGGCAGTGGGAGAGATGCCTCTACACACAACTCTCGAACAGCAACTGGCAGACCTCATCAACGAAGAGCGAACACAGCGCCGCCTCAGACTTCTCCAGATAAATCCCATTGCCGTCGCTGTGGCCAGAGAGCACAGCGACGAGATGAGGGACAAGAATTATTTCTCTCACGATTCACCGACACCCGACCGCAAGACCCCCCTCGACCGCTACCTCCTGAAGGCGCCGGAGAAACCGGCAGTGATAGCGGAGAACATCTCCCGGCGATGGTCCAATTACGAATACAGCCTCAATGCCGCCAACATCGCAACCGCCCACCGGGAGTTGATGGACAGCAAACACCACCGAGAGAATATCCTGCTGCGAGACGTCACCCATCTGGGCATCGGGATTGCGGTCAACGAAAGAGGCGACTTCTGGATTACGGAGTTGTTTGTTCGCCCGCGATGAATGCCGTCTCTTCCACGAGAATGGCGGGCGGCCGTGCGATTCCGACAAGGATCAATGGGGCTCGCATGGACAGATGGCGACCCCATTGACTGCAACCGGGGCGCCGACAGGTCGGCATGGACAATTCCGCAACAGCAACCAGTAGAAGCCGGTCCCCGAACATGTCTGGTGATTGATGCGGCGGGGCTGTCGGTCGGGCGCGTATCGGACAGGCAGACGAGGAGCGATCTCACTTTCTGGGGAAGACGTGAGTTGCAGTTCTGCTCAGGGAAGGCGGCAGGAACCGTGGTGGGAATCTGGTCTGACCTCCACGCTCCTTCACCTCTCGAGCAGCCACTCAACGATCTGTGCCGCAGTGGCTTTTGAGGTTTGCATGTTGAGGGGCCCCTCCGTCACTGACGCCTCGTAGACTCGAACGACACAATCCATGTCCAAGTCTGTCCCCGTGTTGTGCAAATACACTGGCCGCGGGGCATGGAGGATCGCGGCGGTCCGAATCCCTCCCACTTTCCGCAAGCCGGGAACAAACAGACGTTTCGCGTATGCGTCGTCTGTATCAGCGAATTTCGCAACGTCGATCACACATCGAATCACAGAAGGCGCCAGTGCCCCCGCAAGCAAAGCCCACAGTCCTGCCTCGCCGACTCCCACGAGGCTCACACGATTAACGTCCTCGCGCGACTCGAGGTATGATAACGCATCGACGATATCCTGTACCCGCCACGAGGTCACCGTGCGGTTGTAGGTGGCGAAGAAGCGAACGGACTCGTCTCGTTCAGCGATGGCTTCCCCCGTCTGGGAACAATCCATCGACATAATCAGGCGGCCCTTCAGAGCCATTCGCCCGGCGAACGGGTTCGGCGGCGATCCCTCGATACCATCGACGGCAGCGCGGCCATTCGGGTGAACGATGAGAACTGCTTCGCGGACCTGCTTACCGCTCATACGACCGTCGACCCAACGTAACGACGCCGGGATACGCCAGTCGTCTCCCCTTCTCCCCAAGCAGAAACGCTGCACCTCCTGTCCAGCAATCGAGTGCCTCTCTTCAACGTCGACCGTCAGGTTGGAGGCGCACGGAACATCAATGCTCAATACATCCCGCATCCACGGCCGCGCCGTCTTACGGAACTGGTTGAGGGATCGCGGATTGGTCGGCAGTCCGGACTGCCACAATCGCTTCGATTCTGAGAGCAGGTGGGAGGTGAGCGTATTTTCGTTGACGCCTGCGTGGGGATGCTCGTATCCGTAGAAGACGAGGAGGTCGGGCAGTTTGTCGATAGCACAGAGACTCTCTTTCGGGGCGCGCTTCCCTTCTCCGCCACGGAGATGCTTCGCAAACCATGCGTACACGGCCTCCCGGCTGTGACGGTTGTAGTTGTGAGGCGCATCGATCAACTTCGCCGACAGTTTGTCCTGTGCGTCGAAGAGCTTGTAGACCCTCCGGATGGCGGGGAATTCCTCCGCCAGCGTGTTCTTCGTCCAGTCACCTGTGGCCCCAACCAGCAGCAGGGGGCGCGGCGCCATCATGGCGGCGATCTCCACGTTGAAAGTGCCGATCCGGAGACTCGGAGCGTTCTCGCAGAGACACCCGCCCTGGAAGTGGGCCGACACCATCACCACCGGTGCGGCAACGGCAACACGCCGGTCCACTGCCATCAACATGAACGTCTGTGTTCCCCCCCCGGACGCGCCGGTGCACCCGATTCTGGTCGCATGGACATCCGGGAGCGCGCAGAGGAAATCCACGGAGCGAATGCTATTCCAGAGCTGCAGACCCATGAGGCTGACGCCCCACAAACACCTGACACTGTCGGTGTCAGCAAACTGGTGAGAGACTTGTCGGCTGTCGGCGAAACCCACCATGTCGTAGGAGAACACCACATATCCCTGTTGTGCGAGGGCGATGCACCGTTTGGGTTCGGAGCAGACCTCATTGTCCTCCAGCCTGCCCTGGTGGGAGTGTCCGTGCGGGCACAGAACCCCGGGGCTCTTCCCTCGTTTCCCTGTGGGACGATACAGGTTGCCTGTTACCAGAAAGCCGGGATAGCTCTCGAAATGAACCTTCTCCACAGAGTAATTCTCGTGTTCGACTCTGCCGAAGATCACCGGGTTGAGGTCACACTTCTCCGGTTCGGGATACAATCCCGCGGACACAAGAATGTGGATGCGCAACTCCGCGGCGCGAGCAAGCCACTCGTCTCTGGTCCGGTAGGCTGGCATTGCGCGCGGGGTATTCGTGTCATAAATCACTCTGCGGGAATGGTGCGGTTGCGGCATTGGGGACACTCCTTGAGGACCCGTCCAGGGGGGATTCGGACGCGCGTACCGTAGATGACGAGAGCAGAAAAACGGAAGATAGGCGCGTCGGTTCACCGTTGAGTCGGCCCGGTGGCGATGGCAAATAACTGCGGCGCATCGGACGGCATCGCAAGCATGCTGATCCACTTCACGTGTCCATCGCAGTAACCGTAGACGGCGCCCTCATTGTGTCGGTCATTAGCGTTAATGGGCGACTTAAAATCCATGCGCGTCGAGTCCCATGCCAACAAGGTTTCCGCGGCCTTCGTGATTTTCGTTTCGTCAAAGCCTGTCACAAAGGGTGGCATCAGGCTGGGATTTGTGCAGTACCCGATTTTTTCGTTGCCAAAAGAAATGGAGTCCGGCGCACCCATATTGTGCTTATCACTGGGGCACACGAACTGCTGAACGTTCTTCATGTACGGCATGAGGGCATCCGTCCAGTAGACCCGCTGGGAAAGGTTGGAGGGGTACTGGTAGTAGCCGATGGGGTAGCTGTCGTCATGGTCTTGTGTGTACATCTTGATCGACAGAACAATTTGCTTCATGTTGTTCTGGCAACTGGACATGCGCGCCTTCTCCCGCGTCTTCGAGAACACAGGGAACATGATGGACGCGAGGATGGCGATAATCGCGATCACCACCAGCAACTCAATAAGGGTGAACCCACTCCTGAACTTCTGCATAGCGCTGCTCCTCAGTACTCAGACTCCGCCGGTCAATGGTCTTACCCCTCCCGGGGAACGTTATGGCTTTCGTTCCCCACGTTCAGTGAAGTATAACGACCCGGCAGAATTCGTCAAGCTTCCCAATGGCTCCAACGGGTGATAGTATAATAGAGATTCATCGCCACGCCAAATCCCCGGGAGGGTGGAGAGCATGCATAGTCTGAATTCCTGCGTCTGGTCCGCCGCGCCGACACCATTGACAGAAAAAATGACCGTCGACACGACCGCAGTACACCGTATGGTAAAGCACCACATCCGCCTCGGCGTCCGGGGGCTGTTCCTGTGCGGCACCAACGGCGAAGGTCCGTGGCTGCCGGAGCGGGAGAAGCGCAGACTCATCGAGGCCGCCGTCAGGTTTACAGAGCGGAAGCTCCCAATCGCGGTACAAGTTACCGACAACTCCGCAGCGCGTATCCTGGAGAACATGCAGACGGCGCGGGACCTCGGCGCGAGTATTGCCGTGATTGCTCCGCCCTACTTCATGGTGAATGTTACCGCCAAGTCCATTCGCGATTTGTATGTCGAGGCCATCAGAAAAAGCCCTCTGCCAGTGGGGATTTACGACAGGGGCGCTTTGGGGCCAGTTGTTGTTCCGGATTCGGTCATGCAGGCAGTGTATGCAGAGCCGAAGGTCCACCTCGTCAAAGACAGCTCCAGCGATCCTGCACGTCGTGAGATTGCGCTCGCAGCCCGCAAAAGGCGACCGGAACTGAGATTGCTCAATGGCAACGAGTTCCGCTGTGTGGAGTACCTGCAGGCGGGGTACGACGGCCTTTTACTGGGCGGCGGCGTCTTCAATGGATTCCTGGCTTCTCGAATCGTCGAGGCGGTCAGCGTAGGCGATGCGCAACTCGCCGACCGCCTCCAAGCGCGCATGAATCGGATCGTGTGGTCGGTCTACGGCGGGAAGAAGATTCGGTGCTGGCTGTCCGGAGAGAAAAAGTTGCTGGTAGAGATGGGCATCTTCCGCACGTACAATAACTTCCCGAACTATCCACTCACCACATCATGTGTTCAGGCAATCAAACGAGTGATCGAGAAGGATGCAGATGTGTTGCTGCCGTAGCCGTAGGTTAGAGCTGTGCTCTGACTTGGGCGTCAGACCTACGGGGTTCACGGTGAATTCTCAACCTTAACGAGTATATCATTTACTGATGGACAGCCCCGCGTCATTGTGCACTTGATTTGCGCTTAACTGCGGGTATGCCCTGTGCGGGGAGTGAGTCGATGCTGATAGACCGTGGGTCATCACTTGTCGCTCTAAATCTAAAGGAGCAACGCAATGAAGGTACTGGGGGTCTCAGGTTCACCGGTTCGAGATAGCAACACAGACCGTGCCGTGAAGGCCGTGCTGAACGCGACGGGGCTGGAAACGGAGTTCATCAAGCTAACTGATTACACGGTGGCTCCCTGCAACGCTTGTCTCGGGTGTGTGCAGACGAACCGATGCGTCATTGAGGACGACGGCATCATGCTGGCAGAAAAGGCGAAGTCCGCCGCTGCCCTCATCGTAGGCGGATTCACTCCCTACTCCACTCTCGATTCAAGAACAAAGGCATTCATCGAACGCCTCTATCCGCTGCGTCACCAACACGGCTATATGGCCGGGAAACCGGGAGGCGCAGTCATTACCTCCGCCGTTCCTCCCGGGTGCGCATCCCTGCCCCCCGCGGCCGACATGGGGGTCAACGCCATCCAGTTCTACATGATGGAGGAGGGCATGAACTTTCTCGGAGCAGTGAAGGTGGCAGGCAACGTCCCATGCATCCGGTGCGGACACGGCGACCAGTGCACGATGTCCGGCATCACCATGCTGTACGGAGCAGACGCGACCGTCGAATCCGTGGGCGTTAGTTCGTTCGAGCACCAACCCGAGGCCATCGCAACGGCGGAGGAATTGGGCAGGCAAATCGCGGGTGCGCTGGCAAGCGCATAGTCCCCGCGGATTCCCACGCAAATATCCTCCAAAGGAAACTGGGATGGCGCGAAACTTGCGGAGGCGCATTCATACTACCCCCTCCTCCACCTCCCTTCTGCCCTATCATCTGCAAGCCTCAGTGAGACGGTCAGACAAAGGAGACCAAGCACAACAGCCGCGCCGACCATCGGCAAGTATGACAAACGATCCAACAGTACTCCAATGGAAAGATAGCTCACGGTTCGCACCGTGGCTCCGACACACATCAGCGCTCCCATCACTTTCGCAGGTTGGGTGTTCGGCAACAAGGCATAAGCATAATTGGGAGTGACAACTGCGTTAGTGCCGAGGTCGCACGAACATAGCAGGAAGCCAAACCACACAGCCGGATACGATCCCGCAGTCGCCACGGTGGCCAGACCGACCATGAATACGCATATTGATACTCGCATGGCGACGCGATGCCCGAGGTGATCGCCCAAGAAACCCAGTAGCGGCGCAAACATGACCGTGGCCAGCGTGAAGGCAATCGAGAGTTGACCCATTGCGGACTCAGGCAGGTCGAGACGATCGTGAATCCAGACTCCCAGAAACGGGTATATCCCTGCCATCATGAGGAACAGAACCTGCCAGTAGGTGAACTGCCGGAAATCGCGGTGATTCCGCAAGAGGGACAGACCGGACGCTATCAGCGTACCGTACCTTGTCACTTCCGCCTTTTCTGGCAGGGACATTTCTCTGAACCGCGAGAACCACACGATAGATATCAGAATCATCAGCGCGCCCGTCAGGAAGCAGCTTCCATAGTCGTAGGGAGAGGGAATCGACCGGAGCAGACTCGATGCAAGCAATCCGCCCACTACACCGCCGGAACCGAATGCTGCAATTCTCAGACCGAAGAACCTTCCGCGCTCCCGCGGAGAGGTCATCTCCACCAGCATACTGGTGTAATGGGGGTCACCGGAGAAGACAAAATATCCAAACGCCGCCTGCAGCAACAGGCACGCGGCAATCCGTGCCTTGATAGAATCCACCGGCAACAGAAGAGTCAACAGCCCCAAGAAGACGTAGCAAAGACTGCCGATGCCATAGACCAGGATCACCTTTCGTATGCGACCTTTCTCGGGTCGGATCAGGTGGACAGACAGGGTCGCCGCAGCCAAGAGCGTGGCAGTGGTGACAGCTGGGAGAAAACCGATGATTGTCCTGGACGCGCCGAGATAATTGAGATATCCGGCCATGACCGTGGCGACCTGCAGGCATCCTGTGCCAATCCCCCAGGTGAACTCGAAGCCCAGAATGATGCGACGGTTGTGGCGGAAGTCTTCTGAGATCCTCATCTCTCCTCACTCACATGAGTCCCATCGGCGTCCATCAGCGTCCCATCGACGCGACGGTTCGTCTTGGCTGTTGCTGCGTGTTTCACTGCCACGCATACCCACAACAGCCACGTGATGAGGGCCACGAAGAGACCCACCCGGTAACTCCACGGCATGTAGGGAATTGAGGGCAGTTGCTCGTCGTTGCGTTCCGTCCATTCCATGTTTTCATATACCTCGACTCCTTCCAGATCGAGCACCTTCTGCAGGGCACTCGAACGAAAGTGTTCTTGATACCCGAGGACGTAACGGACGTTGGCTTCTATCAGAGGACCTACATCGCCCGACTCGTCCAGCGCACCGTTAACTCTGTCGAGGATTCTCTGAGCGGCTTCCGGTCTCAGCGGATCATAGCCCTCAATGTTAACGACATGGTGGACAGTGGATAGGCTGGGGGCAAGGCTCTCCCGCAGTCCCGCCAGGTCTGTTTCGTTTGTCGCCACAGGTCTCGTGAACGGGACATAGGTCCCCCACGTGTGGAGCCTCAGACTGGGTCGGGTGAGGATGCGGAAATCACCGTTCTGCGATTGCAGGAACTTCGCGACACGACTCTCTCCCGTGAAAAGCGACGCGTCTGTCCATGGGTTGACCGTGCACCCGAAGACGAGAAGGTCGATCAGAACGAAGGAAAACGCCGCCACCTTCCATCGAGAAAGCGGTACCCGCCCCAGGAGAGCGAGCCGTGTCACGAAGAAGAGAACGGCGAGAAGCGCCAGCGCAGTAAGAGCGTCCTGAAGCCAGACGGCATGCACGCCTTCCGCGACTGACTCCCATTTTCCTTCCGACGCGGAGGCGTGTATCCGGGGGAACTGCCACTTTAGAAAACCGACTATCCGCGGCAACAACGCGGACCTGCCGATCACCAAGACGCCTAACAGTGCGCCGACCACGACGATCAGTCTCCCCATAAATCTCTGTAGTACGGCCAGGCCGCCCAGTCCTCGGCGCGACACTTGATCGGCGCCAATCCCCACGAGCAAGCTGAATGAGAACACGTACGCAAACAGGAAGCGTCCGGGTCCCTTGAATGAATCGAAGCCCGGGGTCCACTGGTACAACCATCCGTAAATGGGTGTGAACTTTCCCAGGGAGATGACGAGCGCGACCAACGCCGCGCCGATCAAAAAGCGCGCTCGAATGGACAGCGACGTGTCCGCGCTTGCGCGAGTGAGACCCATGACGGTCGCACCCACGAACACCCATCCGACGATCCCGCAGTAGGCCGTCAGTTCCCAGAAATTGGCGTCGCCCCAGTAGAGGGATCGATTGGGGTTCCCAAACGAGTTGGGGAATAGCATCGTCACCAACTGCCACGGGGGAAGGGAGTAGATAGCTGCGAAGTCGAAACTGACCTCGGACCGGGTTGAGTTGAGGAGAGTCTCCCACGTCGGGAGCAGTTGCGGCGCTGCGAGGAGAATGCCCGCAAGTCCACCCGCGGTTGCCATCCAAGCACATCGTCTCCTTTCCATATTCATAGCGCGCGCCCGCATCCCTCGGAAACAGACAAGCGCATACGCTCCGGCGAACAGGAAACACATCAGCGATATCTGCAGATGTCCGGACAGGATATCTATGGCGACCACCGGAGTGATGAAGAACAACGACCTCCGTTCCCCGTGGAATATGCGGTCGATGAGCAAAACCAACAGCGGTAACCAGGCCCCTGCCGCGAGAACCGTCGGATATTCCATACGGCAAGCGGTGAATCCGCTGAGCATCATCGTTGCCGCACCCGTCAAGGAACCGAATGACCCAACGTTCCACTGTCGCAGAAGCAGGTTTGTGAATGCGCCAAACAGGAACACATGGAGCAGGACATGAACGGTCATCGCGTCATGGACGGGCACCGCCAACAACGCCCAGTTCACTGGGTAAAAGATTGCTGACTGCAGACAGCCGAGGAACGGCATCCCTCCATAGACGTAGGGATTCCACAGAGGAATGCGCCCGACGATAGCGGACTCCCGGAACAGGCAGTGGTACGGGAAGAACTGCAAGAAGTGATCGGCCCAGAACAGCACTTTTCCCTGGAAGATGAACGGGACAAAGAGAAGCAAGCAGAGAACTGCAAGCAGAAGCAACGGTCCACAAACCTTCGTCACCTCAGCCGTGCGTGTTCGGTTGGTCGAACGTTCAGTCACGCGATACCCCAGTCACAACTTCTCGACTCGCCCGCATACAAGGCATGCATCACAAAGCTCCAGCTTGGTCGTCACGGAGTTACCGCCTCACCCACGGCACTCGAAAATACCAGAGCGCGCGGCAAACCGTCAAGCCTTCGAGCGGGAACAGACATGGACGTCAACCTTCACGTTCATGGGAGAAAGGGGGTACTTGCGGGTCGAGCGACCGGATCGACTGGTTCTGCACACCGATGATGTTAACGTGGTGAATGTCGAACCCACGGCAGTCAACTCGTTCGTCGCGGAGCTGACCAATTTCCGCGATGTCGTACTGCACGGCGCGAAGCCCTTCATCTCAGCCGAAGAGGCGCTCTTGCCGACACGGCTGGTGGAGGCCGCCTTCGCCAGCCACCGGGAGGGCAAAACGATACACTTGTGAATTCGGGCTACCGTCGAGCCACTCACCTGCTATCGCGTGCGGAAGGTCTCCGCGTTCGCTCTTGCGTACTGGCCTTCCACGCCCAGTTCCACAAACACCCGCATCGCCGTCAGATAGTCGTCAATGATTGTCCTGTGGTCTGGTTGGGGCATGAAAGATGGATTGCCGAGGTATCCCTGCCGCCCCTCAAACGCAATCCACATCAGCTTCGCCCTCTGATGGAAGACGCTGGAGTTGAAGAAAAAAGGAGGCGGTGTCGGGGGGTTCCCGTCTCCGTGCAGTGGATGGAGAGGACTCCCACGTTCAGCAAACAACGTCTCCGCCCTCTTCTGCCAGTTGCGCATCACCGGCCAGTACGGCGCTTCGTGCGATCGCACCTGAAAGCTAAAGTTGTACCCGCAAGCGTGCAGGTCCAGCACTGCGTCAAGGTCCTTGTCCATCGCAAACCGCAGCAGAGAGTCCACTTCCACCGCATCCACAGGGTCAAGTGTCCTCCTTCGGTTAATGGCAATCCCCGCGCCGTTGAACTGACCGCCCACAAAGAGCGCATCCTTCGGATCGAGGAAGTAGCAGGGCTCATCACTGTCGGCATCATACGGAAGGATGGCGCCATCCTTCGTCAGTCCGGATGCATACACGGCGCAGGTGTCCACGGCCATCCCCACAAAGCTGTCGGGGCAGACCGCCCGTCCGTCCGGATTGAGCACCGGCAGAACAAACAGGTGGACCTTGCGCAGGAGTTCCAGCAACGCTGCAGCCTTCTCGCCCGACAGGTCTTCCCCCCGCTCCAAGAGACTCACAAGGTTCATTACACCTGCGACGGTGCCGGGTTCGTGTCCGTGAGTCCCTCCGATGATCAGAAGACGCGTTGCCGCCTCTCTCTGAGGATATTCGAGCGCCCTCAGCGGACGAGAGCAGGACGAGACACCGATGTCATGGGCAACGCCTTTCTTTACGTGGTCATGCAGATAGCGGTACACGCCATCCAGGTTGGCCAGCCAGTAACCTGGCACGTGGACTTGGGGTGTGTGCAGGTGCATGGGTGCTGTGCTGTTCTCAAGGGGGGCTCACTAAGAACGCGGTCGCCGCGCGTCCGCTACCGGCCCTCAATTTCCAGTTGCAGGCCGCCAAACTCAATGCGGAAATCAATGACTCGAAATCCCGCGTTGCGAATCAAGTTCTCAATCACAGGCTTCCGATCCGTATCTCTGGCGCAGAAGAGCAGACACCCTCCGCCTCCGGCTCCGCCGGGCTTGCCGCCAGAGACTTCCGCGTCGACGAGGTCAAAAATGGATTCCACCGTAACGTTGGACGTGGAAGCATCCAACTGCTTCATGCACTGGAACTGCTGCGAGAGAAGCGGCCCGAACCTGTCCCAGTCGCCGGCTTCGAGGATGCCCTTGCCAGCATACGCCGAGTCCCGCAAAGTGAATAGCGCGTCCACGGTCTCACGCTTGCCCGCCCGGAAATTTCCCCAGACATTCTGGTGGATACTCGACGACAGACGAGACTCCCCCGTGTAGCACAATACAAGCAGGGACTCGAGTTCCTGCACTTTGTCGGCGCTGACATCAACTGGATGCGTTGTGACACCGTCCGCCCGGACTTCAAACAGATTGATGCCACCCACCGCTGAGGCGTACTGATCCTGTTTCCCGCCGACGATCCCAAGCACCTTCTCGATATCATAGGCCGACGCGGCGATGGCTTCCTTGTCCGCCTGGGTGATCAGCGGCTTCCCCCTGGCGAGGCTGAGCCACACAACATTCAGCGTGGCCGATGTTCCAAGCCCCGAACCGGCTGGGATATCAGTGGAATAGGTGACACCGAGCCCCTCGTTGGCGCCAGAGGAAATGTCTTCACCCGTAACCATGGAACCGGTCACGTAGCGGTCGATAGAAGCGTTGAGAGTCGCTCCCCCAAAGGGAACGTAGAAAGGTGCGCAATCGGTCCACGCTCCGGCGAAGTCGATACGAACCGGCGCCTTGCTTTTGATGACCATCGTCTACTTCTCCTTCACGAGGCGAACCCAGAGAGTGCGAGCAGACCGACGATGCACCGCCTCCCGCCGAGCCACCTGCATTTCCGGGTAGCTCTACATACCCCCCGGGTTAACCGTCAGACCTCCACCGGGGTTCGCCTTCGCCTTCTCTTCCATCTCAGCGGCAAGCTTCTTCTCACCCACGTCGCGAAGCAGGAACGCCAGTTCGTTTCGCACGCTTGGTTCCTGATCGGCGAGGTCCACCGCCAGCTTCAATTCCTCTACTGCGTCCTTCCTCTTCCCCTGCTCTTTCAGCAGCTTCGCCATCTCCATGCGCAGTCCTGCGGATTCCTCATAGGTAAGCGCCTGCTGCAATTGAGTCATGGCTTCCTTCGTCTTTCCTTCCTGCTTGAGAAGCATCGCGAGGTTGTAGTAGATTGGGGCCGGCTCAATAAAGGGATCCTCCCCTCCGACAAACTTCAGCGCTTCCTCATACAACGCCACCGCTTCCTTGATCTTCCCCTCCGTCTGTTGCTTATACGCTTTCAGCTCCGGGTCCAGCACGACGACCTTGGCGTGCTCCTTCAACTTTTCCGTGTAGGCAGACCACACTTCCCCTTCCTTCTGCGACTTGTACTGGTCAATATATTCCTGCTTCTTGTCGCCCACTTTGCGAATCGCTTCCTTCTTGCACTTTGGGCAGGTTTTGACCCCAGGCTTATCACTCCACTCGTTTTTGCAGTTCTTCTCAAGGCACTTGTACTTCGACTGGGAATAGTCTTCCGGGAGGTCCAACTTCTCAGAATCCACCCGCACGATCATGTAGCCATCTTCACCCCAAAAGACATTACTCAACGTCCCGGGATTCAGGCTGAAGGCGACCTCATCAAACTTGTCCCCGTAGAAATAGGTCTTCTCCTTCAACCCAATTTCGCCGACGTCTCCGCCCTTCTCAGCGGAGGTGGGATCGTCCGAATTTTGCTTGGCGACCTTGGAGAAATCAGCGCCACCCTTTAGTTGCTTTAGCAGATTATCCGCCTTCGCCTTTGCTGCCAACTTGCGAGCCGCCTCCGATCCCCCCCCTTTCGCTTTGCCGGATTTGCCTGCCACGTCATCAGCGCCGGTGGACAACTCCGGTTCCGGTTTCACCATGATGACGCGCGCCTTGATCTTCTTGCGGCTGTCCTTGTACTCCTTCTCCGTAACCTCCACGCGCTGTTTGATCTTCGCTTCCAGCTTCTCGATGCGAAGCCGATCCTTCACCTTCGCAGGGGAGATGCGTGAGCGGATTTCCGACTTGAGCTTGGCAACGGATCCGTGCTTTTTGCGGATCTCCCGCTCGAACAGTTTGGGCGAGGATGCCTGAGACTTGGCCTGGTCGTACTCCTGCTGCACGTACTCCCCAATCTTCTCATCGACCTCGCGCCCTCGGATGCGTACCTTCTCTCGCTTGGCGGCCTGAAACTTGAGGGTCTGGTCGACAATCTGATCCAGTGCCCTCTGCTTTGTCTGCTCCACCGTGGTGACGGAACTCCCGCCAAAATACTTGGCCATCTCCAACTGCTGGCCGAGAGCGGCGTTGAACTCTGCGCGACGAATCGCATCCTTGCTGACTCTGGCGACAACATCGGGGGCGACCTCGACACTCCCACTACTATTAGACCCCATCCTTCCGAAGCCGACGAAAACCCCGCCAAAGAATATCACCACAAGACCGCCCCACAACACCTTCGCAAACCAGCCCCGCATGCTCTTGCGTAGTTTGGAAATGGACAACCAGTATCACTCCTCTATCGAAAGGTGCGCCACGCCGTTTATTCTGTTAACAACGAAAGCGTCACCAAGCACAACCAGTTCGGTCACGCTGCAATTCAGTATTCCAAACGAGCGGTAACAACTTCGGGGAATCTGCATCACATCACACAACAGCACTCGCACATTTCCGTGATGGGTAACGAGAACAGCCGACGCATTGGCATGTTTGCGGCGAATCTCGTTTACTGCCGGAACGAATCGCTCCATCATTTCACGATACGATTCACCACCGGGCGGACAGGTGTTCTCGGGGTCCGATTCCCTCTTCAGTAGCAACTCCGGGTCGCGGGACCGGCATTCCTCCTCCGACAGACCTTCCCATTCCCCGTAGTTGACCTCCCGGAATGCAGACTGCTCACACACTGGCAGAGAGTGTCTCGACGCAATCCGCTCCGCAGTCTCCACCGATCGGCGAAGATCACTGGAGTAGATCGCCGCAATATGCTCGCCACTCAAAGCGTCCGCCACGGCCTCCGCCTGATCCACCCCGTGCGCGTTCAGCGAGAGGTCTGTCCATCCCAACCAGCGCCGCGTTCCCCGGTTGCCATCGGTCTCCCCGTGCCTGACCAGGATGATTCTGCCCGTGCGACCCAAATCTCCATCGCTTTCCGCATACAGTTTGGAACACACGAGATTATAGGCGATGCACAGCGACTTTGGCAACGGGGGGGCTGGCGGTTCGTTGATTCCTCCCGGCACACGGGCAAAACGGGAAGAAGCTACCCCGGTACGTAGTAGGGGTAGTGAACAGGGGCGCCCCAGTTGCCAGCGCTGTCCTGTGCGCGCAGGTGCAGATACCATGCTCCAGCATTCAACTGCGGGAATGTTTTCTCGCGCTCATTGCCTTCGGAGGTGGTGTCGGGGACGGTATCGGGCTTGCTGTCGATCTGATAGCTGAAGCCCTGAATCCCCGTCGGGTCGAACGCCTTCCACTGGAACACCGGGATGTTCTTCCCCGCGCCGAAGACGGTGAAGTTGTCAATATAGTGAGTGCCAGAGCTTCCCTCGTCCCCGATTGACAACCCCTGAATCACCATCGTGGATGACCCGCTGAAGTGGCTCTTGAGAATGTCTTTGAGATTGATCAGGATGCCGTGCCAGCGGTCGTCCTGTGCGACGCCGGGCAGCTTGTGGATGACGGTGTAGTACCGCGACGGTCCGGTTAACTGGATGGCGTTCCACTTGCCGCCGAAGTTGCAGAGCAGTTGCATCTTTGAGTTAGCGGAGAAGCGGTACTCGAAGAAGACAAACGGGTACTGCCCCACGTCGTAGGGTGATTTCCGGATATACGCGCCGTTCCCTCGCCGACTGCCGCCGGAGGTAAGGGCGAGCACGTAATCTTTCTTGCCTGCATCATATTGCCGGGCAAGATCGAAGACCTTACGTCCGCCCCAGTCGTCCCACTGTCCGACATCCCGAGTGAAGGTATCCGTGGAGAGGAACTCCTGGCTCTTGCAGGAGACCTCGGGCGACAGTGGAGGCTCCTTGTCGCTGGTGTAATCAATCTTCGAGGTCCACTTCATCAGCGGCGCTTCATTCCCCGCAAAATCCTTGACGCCCGTGAGACCAAACTCCACGGCTGTCCCATCGGGGACCGGTTGCTCGGAGAAATTGCTCACGAGCGCCCACTCCCATATGATCCGGCCGCGTTGCTCGTTCAGGTCGGTCACATTCTCTTCCAGAGGGAACTCCTTGCCGTTCACCGACACGCGCAGCGATTCCACCTCCGCGCCGGTGTATCCGTTGTCCGTGATCGGAATTTGAAGGCGCATCGACGCGAACTTCTCATTGTCCGCCGGCGATGTCCTCCCAATGACAGGAGGAGAGTTGTCCACGATGAACCGATAGTGCGCGGGATCGCTCCAGTTGCCCGCATTGTCCAAAGCGCGAAGGTGCAGATACTGCACGCCTTCGGAGTTCACGGTGAATGTCTGAGACGGGCCTGCGACATTGACAGTCGGCTCGGTTGCGTCGGCCGGGTTGGGGCTCCAGGTCGCGCTGAATCCCTTGATCCCGCTGAAATCGGCCGACTGCCAGCTTAGAGGCACTCCTCGTTTCCCATTCACAACAGGAGTAAGCTGGAAGTTGTCAATGTTATACCCCGAACCGGGCGCAACCCCCGCATAGCCGTAGTCCCCAAAGGCAATGCTCGTGAGGTTAAACATTTTCGGGTGGAAGGGCTGCGCCGCGACCATATTGAAGAGGTTGATCTCGGCACGGTGCCACGTATCGTCGCGCACCACTCCATCGACCGACCCCAGCGTCTGGAAACTGGCGCTTGAGTCGGTGTCCGCAAAAACGAGGTGAGTGGTTCCGCCGGACGCGCCCAGCAGAATGTCGGAATGAACCTCTTGAGGGATCTTGTAGTCGAAACTCAACAGCGGATAGCCGCCCACGTTGCAGGGGCGATTCCATGCAGTGGTGTGCATGTTGGAACCGAGTTTGGCGTTGACGATCCGCACACTCGCCTTCCCGGTCGCCGCGGCGCTGGTGTCGCGAACAACCAGCGCGCTGGTTTCATCGGCGCTGCTGAAGGAACCAACATCTTCCTCAAAACTGCAGACGGGGTACTCGGCAACAACAACGGGAGCGGGCGGGGTCTCATCTTTTGAGGTGTCCACCATGTAGGTCCATGAGTAATCGATTGCCTGCCCACCGCTTTTCACGAGGTGTAGGTCCACCGTGACATTCTGGCCATTGGGCAGATGTAGAGGCGCATGGGACAGGTCGATGCTGACGGTGTTGCTGCTCAAATCGTAGCTCATCCTCCGCAGGGGATTTTCGACAGCGCTGCCTCCGAATGATAACGTTGTCCCCGCCGTTAGAGGATACACGTGATCTTTGGACTCTAGTTGCACCCGAACAAGGGAGCCTCCCCATGCCGAACCGCTGGGCGGACTCACCGACGCCACCGCAAACGGCTGCGATTTCACAAAAAACGCGTAATGAACAGCTTCAGTGCCGTTCCCGTCACCGGCATTCCCTTTGACATGCAGGTACCATTTTCCCGGTGCAAGGTTGGGAAACTCCTTCCGCGAATCGGTAGTCTTCTCGCCTTTGACAGGGTCCGTCGTCGCCGAACGATCAACCACATAGCTGTATTCGGCAATGGCGGCGGGACCCTGGTTGCGCGCAACCCACTGAAGAACCGGAGTGCTTTCGTCAGCCGCGATCATCTCGAAGTCGTCGAGGTGGTAGCTGGTCCCCTCGTAGTTCCCGCCAAATGCGGCATTCAGGTATCCCTCGTGCAGATGTCCAATCGTCAAGTCCTCGAGCATTAGCTTTTCATCTCCGGGGTACAACCTGCGAAGAGCGCTCCCCAGGCTGAAGCGGGCCTGGCGCCAGTGACCATCGGCTTTGACATCGTTAATCTGCCCGATCTTTGGGAGTATCTCGGAGTCGGTGGACTCCCCGGTGAAGTGGATGAAATGGTATCGCCCCTTGATTTTGAGGTACAGGTTGGCCCGAACGCTGGCATCCATGCGATAGGCGAAGGAAAGCTCCGATACCTTCATCAGATCCAATCCGTAAGGCACAGGAACCCGAGCGCCGAAGTCGCCGCCGGTGCTGGTATTTATCAGTTTGAGAGACGACTTGCCCGACGCCTTCGTGGAATCATCGATCTCGAGGAACGCGCCCTGCTCCGCATCCGTCGGCTTCCATCCCTGGAAGGATCCCTCAAAATCATAGTTCATCCCCGGATGCGACGGAGAACTGACGGAGATAAACGCGCCGCGGTCGGGTGGAACCTTCAAGGCAGGGGGAGCTTCCTTCAGGCGTGAAGGGGTTCGTTCGTTCTGGTAGGAAATCTTCATCCGGGCGACGACGATTTCATTATCCTGGGTCCAGAGGGCGAAGTGCTTTCCGCTCAAAGGTTCCTTGTCTTCATAAGTCAACACCAGCTCGTTATCGAAGTAGCACTCAAAACGATTGCCCAACTTACGCACCTTGATGTAGTACCATGCTCCGTGAATGGGTCTCCCATCGGCAATGAGCGGCACCTCGATTTGGCGTCCTCCCTGCCCCTCACGAACACGGGGGATCAGGTAGCGATCCGTCTGTGCCACAACGTCCGTCTTCCGGGCCAATTGCGTATACTTACTCGTCCAGCCGCGATCCCATGCCCCGACCAGATAGCTGTAACCGGAAGACAAATCTTTCCCATCAGCGCAAAATGAGATGTTGATATCTCCCGTGCGCGGGTAACTCAAGGCACGGCCTGCCTGCATGCGCATTCCGGCATAGTACTCGATGGTGAAATCCCCGTCGATCTCATACTTGTTCCAGAGCACTGCCAACCGCTCGGAGCGTGCCGTCATGTGCGACCACGTGGGTGTACAGGAGAAACGGTTGGTAATCTCCCAGTTGCCGATCCTCACCCAGTCGGCGGGAGCGGTCTCAAAGAGATGATCAATCACGTGATACCGCTCCACCTTCACCTGGTCGATCGCCTCGGCGCTGGTTAGCTTCAGTGCGACCAGTGTGCCTTTGAGGGGATCGAGGTCCTGATAGGAGAGCGCCTCGTTCTCGCCAACCGTGGCCCAGGTAAACTCGTCCTCGTGATGGAGCACCAGCGCCTTCCCTGCTTGTACGGAAACCGGCGACTCCGCCACCAACTTGCCTTCGCGATGGAGAATCAGCCGCAGCTTGCCGTCGGAGTCCCGGTTCACCTTCAGAGCGTAGCCGCGCTCGTAGTTACCTTCTGCAGCAGCGACGTTGACCTGCGTTCCTTCAGTAAGAGGCAGCTCAATCGTGGAGGGTCCATAGAAGTCTCCTTTGTGCCAGTAGGCGTTGGGGACTCCTCTAACGGGAAACCAGTCGCCCTTCTCCGACGACCAGAGAACCATAAAGGGATCGGTCTTGAAGATTTCGTTACTAACCACTTTCTCCTTCCCCTGGTCTTTCTCGAAGGATATGGTCAGCCTGTCAAACAACGCTCCCCGGGCGTACCGGGCGTATATCCCGTATTGCCCCTTTGCGAATCCGTCCGCCGCGGTGCGAATTCTCAGCACGGAATCTGCGTACGCGCGTATGCGTCCAGGCTCTGAAAAGTCGAGATGGAGCGAATGCCAACCATCGGGACGATAGCCCGTCAGTGAGCTGGCAACCATCTGTTCCTCTCCGTCCACAACGCGCATGAGTTGCAACTTCTGATCTGCAGCGGAACCCTCCGCAGACCAACGCAGCAAGCTGTAATTCTTCGAATCTCGAAAGCCGAACTCGATCCCCACCCATCCACGACCGGTGGCGTTTTTGAACTTCAGCTCCATGATCTGATTCTGCCAGTCAGGGTCACCGATCACGTAGTGCGATGGAGTATCGCTCTCCGGTATCAGAAAGTGCGGGCCGGTAGCCCCGACGATTCTGGAAACTGTGTTGAGACCGAACTTCCACGCCCCGATCCGCGACTCGCTGTTTCTCAACCAGGAGTCCGCGCGGTCGTAGATGTAAACCGGACTGCTATTGACCGAGACATCGTCGAAGAAGGTCTCAACCGTTCCTTCCGTATAGAGACCCACAAGCCCCCCGATGGCATCTCGATCCACAACGTCAAACAGCACATCTCCATCCAACACGACCTGCATTCTCCGCCCTATCGTGCGAACGCCCAGCCTGTACCACTGGTCCGCCGCACAATCCGCGTACCCTTCGGCCAATACCGTCCTACCTGAAGGCCGAACCGAGATCAGCTCCATACGGGAAGGATAGCGGAAGGGAGATGACATGTTCCAGCGGACAAGGTAGTGATTCTGCTCATTCACATAGTTGAATGCAATCCCCGCAACCCCACCGGCGCTCTTTAGCGAAACCGCGTACTCATAGTCTGTCCAGAACGGGTAACCGGTAGTCACCATAGCATAGTCGGGCACGGACTTCTCATTGACGGTCGTCATTGCCGACGCGCCGCGCCCACCCAGTGAAAACGGGTTCACGCTCCGTCGGAAGTCGGCATTGGGATTTGTCTCACGAACAGAGTGGAACCGCCAGTTTCCCTTCACCTTCCCCCACACGCCTAACTGCTGCTCAGCATCGGTGCGCATGAAGTCATCGGAGAAGCGGATATCTTCCACCGGCTGATAGCGGGGATCCTTTGCCAGCCCAATGCCTCCCCGAATGGCGATGGCACCAGAGCAAAACGTGCCATCCATCACCTCAATGGCGCTGGCGCCGTTGACATGAACGTAGAGCATGGGGACTCGACGCCGGATCGTCACGTGGAGAGGTCCGGCAGGATCGAGAGGTCCCACCCCGGCGAGGAGCTTGACTTCCTTGCCTTTCAGATACCGAAAGAGATCCGCCTTCTTCCCGTCCATTTCCAGCCGGTAGGAGTTGTTGGGATCCTGGTATCCGATGAGCAGATTGATGACAGCATTGCTGCCGCCGTTGTGTCTCTCGATCGAGAAGCTGAGGTCAAATTGCTTGTCCTCGGCCTCTGCGATGACCGAGTATTTCTGGTTGCCGAAGACAACGGACTTTGCTGTTTCTTGGCAGCGGGCCGCGCCAGCGGCGAACGCGGTCGCCACGCAGACGATCATCAGAACATGGGCGCGATTCGTGGTGTGCTGTTGTGTGTGTTGCATCTACTTCCCCTGAGGAATACGGAGCGATTTGCTAAATTTCAAGATAGCATGTTTGACAAACCCCACACAAGAACGCCTCGGGGCGGCTTGACACAGGCTCCGAAATGTTCCTATTCTGATGACCGAAAAGTGCTGAGAGCGTGTCCGCAGCCTGATCTTTCCGTTGCAGCCGGAGCCGCGAACGTGAGAGAGTGGAGCCTGCGGCGCTGAGAAAAGCCGTTCTATTACGTTCGCGGCTCAGAGATGTTGGCGCAACTCACCGCACTATATGGTGTCTAAACAGCAAACCCGAAGCGGACAACCAGTTAGGCAGAAGTATAACGCGATGAACGAACTGAAGCCGACAATTCTTGTTGTGGATGATGAACCTGGCATCCGCGAGATACTGTGTACTGCCCTCGAGACTGAGGGATACCAATGTATCTCCGCTGAGGATGGCCAAACGGGGTTGTCCATCGCACAGCACCAATCCATCGCAGTGGCCCTGCTGGACATCCACATGCCGGGGATGGACGGCATCGAGACGCTGCAGTACCTCCGCGAGATGTCTCCCGATACCGTACCGATCATGGTTACCGGCGAAACCGCCATCGACACCGCTGTCGAAGCCATAAAACAGGGCGCCTTTGACTACGTGGTCAAGCCCTTCCGCATTGACATTGTGTCCCTTTCCGTCAAACGCGCCCTTGAGAAACGGCAGCTCATGGCGGAAAACCAGCAGTATCGGCAGAATCTCGAGGAGAAGGTCAAGTCTCAGACCGCAGAGATACGCAAACAAAAGGACTGCATCGATGCATTATTCCTTGACACCGTCGCCGCTTTGGCTGTCGCGCTGGAGACCAAAGACCACTACACAGAGGGACATTCGCGGCGCGTGACAGACTACAGCATCCTGCTCGGAAGGCAGGCAGGCGTTGACGACGGAACCCTTATTGGCGTTGAGCGTGGGGGATTGTTACACGATATCGGAAAAATCGGCACGCCCGACGCGGTGCTGACCAAGCAGGGGAAACTCACCGATGAAGAATACCGTGAGATCCAGAAGCACACGATCCATGGGGCCACCATTGTCAGCCGCATCCGGCACATGGATGACGTTGTGCGGCAGTGCGTGCGCAGTCATCACGAGAGATGGGACGGACAGGGCTACCCGGATGGACTGGGAGGCGAGGAAATTCCCCTCGCCGGGCGTGTGATGGGCATCGCCGATGCCTTTGATGCGATGACCTCATCCCGGTCCTATCGCGATACCCTCACCGTGCAGCAGGCGCTTGAGCAGATTCGCGTCAACCGCGGCAAGCAGTTTGACCCCGACCTCGCGGACACCTTTCTTCGTTCGATGAATCAAAACAAAGGGTCGGGCGGCAACATCCTTGTCGTCGACGACGATCGAGCCATTGCGGAGCTTTTCGCCGCAAGTCTCGTTCCGCAGGGACACCGGGTCGTCACGGCCAACTCCGGATTCCAGGCGATGCGCAAGGTTGCTGAGGAACCGTTTGATATCGTCTATCTGGATGTCAACATGCCCGGAATTGACGGAGCACAAACCCTGCGCGCGATGAAGGAGCTGCGCCCTCAGGTTTTTGTAGTGGTCATCACGGGACACCACGACGATGAGCGCATCGGCCAGATGATTGAGGACGGAGCCATAACCTGTCTGCCGAAACCCATCGGCGTTCGGCAAATCATCGACACAACGGCGAGCTTCCTCAAGGGAATCTTCGAGGATTAGACGATCCCTGCGCCGCGTCTCACTGCTGCACCATTTCCAGCAGGACGTTGTCGTGCGGGTAGGCATGGCCACGATACTGCCGGAATCCCTCACCATATTCTGCCCCGATGTCCGCGCCCCTGATGGACGACCAGCGTTTCTGAGATTCCGTGTACTCGTCCACGCCGTGGTGCTTCAACAGCCACTCCCTCTGGCTTGCATGGCACTTCAGCATTTCGTTCTTTGCCTCAAATACCTTCGTGATATCGACGACAAACTCGGCCGCCACGCGATTCCCGCTGTGATCGATGAGGTCCACCGGATCGAAATAGAACAGATAGGGAATTCCCGCGGTGCGAGGTTCGCCTCCCGTGCCGGCGAAGTTCGGAATCCCGGCACAGAAACAGGCATCGCGCACAAGCCTGCTCGTAACCTCATGGTCCACCATGTAGTCCACCGGGGGATGAGTGAGAATCACGAACGGATCCACCTCCCGGACCGCGCTGACCACCCTGCGGCGGGTTCTCGTGTCGTAGTCCATCGCGAGGTCCCGTTCCTCCAAACAGAAGTAACGCGCCCCGATCACCTCGGCGGCCTTCGCGGCCTCGGCTTTGCGGATGACGGATATTTTCTCCGCTGACAACTCCACTGACCCACAATCTCCCGGCGCCATCGTCACGATGGTGATCTCGTAACCGGCCTTCTTTAGAAGGATCAACGTTCCCGCGCACATGAACTCGACATCGTCGGGATGGGCCCCGAGCGCAAGGATGCGTCCGTTATTTTCCATAGTTGGTCAAACCTCCACAGTTGTCTCGATGGCTGCCGCAACATCGCGGAAGGAACGACATCATTAAAGCAGACCAAAGAGCGATGGTCAATGCTGTCCCGGAAGCCTGCCTCCTCCACTAAGCTGTGCTGTTCGGCATCAGCCGCTCATCTTTTTGAGCGGGTGTAAGTAAGATTTGTGAGGGCGCATGATTCGGACTCTGTGAGTCCGCCGTGATCGTCAGCCCTGTAGCCCCTGCTACAGGGGTAATGTGACGGTTCCACCTGTTCCCTGCGAGCCCCCGCTCGCTCAGCTT
>MNXM01000260.1:0-12533 GCA_001872605.1 Armatimonadetes bacterium CG2_30_59_28
TCGGCAAAGCCGTAAGCATGTGTGTAGTACGGCGAATGCCCCAGGATTTCGGCCTTTGCCGACTTGGGATCGTAGACAAAGATGGTGTAGGGGTCGTCGGTCGCGCAGAGCAACCGGCCATCGTTCGTACAGCCCATGCGGAACAGATAGCTCCGGTAGTCGCCCAGGTCGTAGGAAATCGACCGCCATTCCCGGCCTGCCGGTCGATAATGCACCGTAGCCGTTCCGTCCGCATCACACATCCCGGTACCGTGGTAATCCGGAACAGCCATGCGAAGCGGTTTGGCCAACTCGGGCAGTGGCACGCCGTTGAGCGGTACGCTTCCGTAGGGACACGTCGGACGAGGCTTCTCCGGCAGCGGAGGGAGGGATTCAACCCGAGCCGCGCCGTGCAAACTCAGTTGATACGTCTCCCGTCCCGAGGGTCGCTCGACCACCGCGTAGCAGGCGTCATCCCGTTGTGACAGATTCATCCTGTCCGGGTCCACCACGCACAGGAGTTGTCTCTGCTCGCGAGTCTGCAAGTCCAGCGCCCACAAGGCTCGCGGCAACTGTCCGGTCACCAGGTAGAGACAGCGGGCATCCACTGCCAGGGGTGTAAGCACCTCTCCCTCAGCGGTGATCTCCCCATATTCCCACATCCGGGCGAGTATCCGTCCCTGGTCGTGCCCCACGGGGCCGTAGTCTGTGAAGGTATCCTGCCGGTAATCCAACCGTAGCGCCCGACGCGTGCTGGACCCGCAGAGATACACGCCGCCGTCCTGACCGGGCCTCCAGTACCAGTAGTCACTGACCGGCACGGGCAGCGGATCAAATTCTCCCGTCTCGGGATTCAGCCGATGCAAAGCAGACGCCGTGGGGACGTAGATGCGGCCGTCCGGCAAGGAAAAGATCTGCTGAGGCTCTTCGTCCACTCCGTAGTGAGCCGTGATTTCCTCGGTTTGCAGATTCACTTCATGCACACTCCAGGGACCGCGCTTCACGATGTGATCCCGGTAGAGGATATACAGGCTCCAGCCATCACCTGTCGTACGACTCGTATGAGCAACGCTGGGCGCGACAGCTTCCCCCCAGAAACTGCGGCCGCGAATGGTCACTGCGGAGTCTTCAAAGCTCAATGGCGGAAGAGGTGTACGGTCTGTGCTCATGCTGCTCCTTTGATCGTTGAATCGGGAAAACGCCGACTCCGGTTTGGGACGTTCCCAGTGAGGCAGACTCCCATCGGAATGCGGAACCCCTGGCGGAATGATGAGGAGCGTGCCTGTGGGGAGCGTCAGAATTTGGTTGCCAATCCACAGATCCGCTTCCCCTTCCAGCACGTAGCCCATCTGGATGAACCGCATTGCGACCAGACCCAGTTTGGGCCACCGGCTCACGTCGACCAGGGATCTTCCTTTGCGTGATCCCCGAGGCAACGCGGGGCCTGTGCGCAAGAGCTTAACACCCGGCGGCAGATAGGCCGGGTGCGGGGACAGGAGCAATCGACCCACCCCCCCACTCTTGAGCGAGGGAAGGATGTGATCTCCCAACGCGTTCAGGTAGTATTCGGCGAGTGGATCAGATTCCGTGATCTTGCACGAGTGTGTCGATCAGCGCCACGGCGTTTTCCAGCGGGACCCCCGGCAGGATCGGTTTCGCCGGCGCGCAGATGTAGCCGCCTCCCTTCGCCATGATGTCGAGGCATTTGCGCACCTCATCAACCACGTCCTGCGGTGTTCCGTAGGGCAGCGTTCGCTGAGTGCCGATGCCGCCAACGAGACAGAGGTCCCGACCGAAGCGGCGCTTCAGATCGAAGATGTCCATCGATTCGGGCTGCAGAGGCTGGAGCATGTCGACGCCGATCTCGATGAGGTCTGGAATGATCGGCGTCCCATGGCCGCACGTGTGCAGGTACATCTTCTTCCCACCGTGGTGAATTCGCTCGTACATGCGCTGAAGGTGAGGCTTCATGAACTTCCGCCACGTTGCCGGACTGATTATCATCGCATCCTGCGCGCCGTAATCGTCGCTGAATCCGATGGCGTCGATCCGGTCGCCAAAGCGCCCGATAAGACTGTCGATGATGGAACAGCACACGCCCTCCAACTCGTCCAGCAGTTGCACGACAAATGCTGGATTCTCGTGGAAGTCCATCAGCAGATTCTCGAACCCGCGCAGACACCAGGCGCGCTCGAAGAACATCAGACCAATCTGCACAATGCGGAAGCGATCGTGATATTTGTCGATCCAAGCGGGGATGTGGTCGAAATGGTCTGCGGTGGTGAGGTCGGGGCACTGATAGCCTTTCAGGTCGGCATTCCTTAATGGCGCGTTTTCCACGTGGAAGATGTTTCCATGCTGCCACGTAACGCCGAATTCGTCGACGAATGTTCCGTCCGTTTGCTCTACCTTCTTCGGGAGCACCTCGATCATGACGGAGTGGTCACAGATGATGCTCTCCTTCACATCGGTAACGCCGTAGTGCCGTGAGATCGGCTCCATCATGTCGGCGTGAACCCAGATGTAGTAGGGACAGATGTCCGGCGTCTGGAACTGAAGAGCGCTCAGAACTCGGTCACGGGGAGAGGCAACCATGGCAAATCCTTTCCGTCGGCTTACGCGACAATCCACGCTCTCGGATTCTCGTAGTAAACGACCGGCACGTCCACATCCTTCTGCATCTTCTCCTCGAAGGCTTTGATACCGAAGTTCTCGCTGACCTCGTGGCTGGTCTCAATCATGATGATTCCTGCGTCGGAGGCGAAGATGAATCCGTAACAATCGGACTCGCCGGCGATAAAGACTTCCGGTTTCAGCTCGATGAGTTGCTGCTGGAACTGCACGTTCACAAACAGTCCGGTGCCGCCCCACGGTAACGCAACACGGCTGACCTCTCGATCGAGATCGCACGGCGTGATGCGCACGTGATCCATCCCCGCCGCGCTCTTGACCCTCGCGATAAGCCGTCGCACCGGCTGCCGGGGGACCTCGAAGACACGGGCAAACTGCCCGTCATCATAAGCCGGTTCACCGAGCCCCAACGCCGTCACAAAGGCATCGTGGATACAGATGCGATCCATCGTTCCGTGGAATCGCATGGCGGCGACGTGGTGTTGCGACAGCAACTCGATGCGCTTGCGATTGGTGTCCCAGGTCATCCAGTCGGACGGGTGAACGCCGGAACGGATTCCTGGGTACGGGTAAAACAGCGATTCATGGGCGATGATGGCATTCGCCCCGACACGCGCCGCGTTTTCGATGGCAGCGACTGTGGCCATCCAGCAGAGCTGGACGCCAGTAACCGCCTGGTTGGGGTTGCCAAACTGAAGTCCTTCATCGGGGTTCAGTTGTCCCGTCAAACTGCGGAGATACTGCTCCAGGCTGCGGACACTGCCCATTGATTCCATTTCGTTAATCTCCTCCTTGTTCGAAACCGAACCTGCCCACTTGGGCGCATGCCGTTTGTTCTACAGATACGCCTTCAGAACGTACTGCTGAACCATTCTCTGCGTGTTGAAGAAGGACCCGTTCAGAGCGATCGCCTGTCGCATCACGTCCATGTATCCCTGCCGGTACCGGTAGTAGAGTGGAAGTATTTCCTTCTCCAGTTTCTCGTACAGGCTGTCGGCATCCTGCGATCGGTCCCCACGTTCACCGATAGCCCAACCGGTGACACCCTCCAGGTGCCCCTCCATCCACCAACCGTCGAGGACGCTCAAGCTGGGAACTCCGTTGATGGCCGCTTTCATCCCGCTTGTGCCGGAAGCTTCATTGGGTGGTTCGGGAGTGTTGAGCCAGACGTCGACTCCGGCGGTAATCAACTTCCCCAGGTCCATGTCGTAATCCTCGAGATACACCACCGGTATCTGCTGCCGCAACATCTCCATGGATTGGTGTATCATCTGAATCAGTTCCTTGCCCAGACGGTCACGCGGGTGCGCCTTGCCGGCATAGACGACTTGAAAGCGTCCGACCGAATCAGAGATCGACCGCAGACGATCCAAATCGGTGAACAGCAGGTCGGCCCGTTTGTAGGTCGCGGCGCGTCGGGCAAATCCGATGGTCAGCACGTCCGCCTTCATGTAAGTCTTCGTCTTCTTCTCGATGTAGTCCAGGAGCGACTTCTTGGCCAGAGCGTGCGCATCCCAGATCGCACGATTCGGGATGCTCATCGCGTAACGCAAGCCGAAGTTATCGTGTTCCCAGTCGGGGATGTATTTGTCAAAGAGGTTCCGTATGGGCGGGGAGACCCATCTGCCGACGTGGACACCGTTCGTGATCGAGTCGACGGTAGCGAGACTGAGCATGTTCCGGGACACGTCGCGATGCTTCTTTGCCACACCGTTCACGTACCGACTCAGATGGAGGGCAAGAGCGGTCATGTTCAGACGACCACCGTGGCAGATGCCCTTCTCCATTTCACACAGAGAATCCACCGAACCCAGCACCTGCTTAACGAGTTCCTTGGGAAACGTGTCGTGTCCTGCGGGAACGGGGGTATGCGTGGTAAAAACGCACTGCGAACGAACCGCCTTGATATCCTCAGGTACAGGCACGTCCCGTCCCTTGTCTCTCAGGACGCGATTCAGCAATTCCGTAGTCAGCAAACTGGCATGACCTTCGTTCATGTGATAGCGCTTAAGGTTACTGTAGCCCAGCGTCTCGAGCATCCGCACGCCGCCGATTCCCAGCAGGGCTTCCTGACACAACCGATAACGCTCGTCACCTCCATAGAGACAGTCTGTCAGTACGCGATCCTCCGCGGCATTCTCAGGCAGGTCCGTCTCCAGAAAATACACGGGTATGAAGTGTCCATCCACCCCTTCGACGCGGTATTCCCAGGACCGCACATGAACCTCACGTCCCTCGATGTTCACGCTGACCTGTGGATTCATTTCCTTCAGGAACTTCTCAACCTCCCACACGCGTGGAGACTCCTGTTGCCAGCCCGATGCGTCGATGCTCTGCCGGAAATATCCCTTCCGGTACAGTAATGTCACGGCCACCATCGGCACTCCCAGGTCCGCGGCGGATTGGATGGTATCTCCTGCGAGCACCCCCAATCCACCGCTGTAGGTTGGCATTTCGGCTTTGATTCCAATCTCCATCGAGAAGTAAGCGATGGTTCGTTCCTGCATGTTGGCTACGTCCTCCATTACACATTTGTTGCTGTGAAGCATTGTTCGGGCGTGGTTTATCTCTCTGCACTGTGGTGATGACTGCCAGAGGGGGCAGGCAGTGTGCCATTGATTGCGCGACTTCAGGCTCAGACCTCTGGGAACACGTTACACCCCTCCGGAGCGGTCCATCGGTCGGCTTCGGTTTCCCATTCGCTGTCCGGTGCCCGAACGCGCCGATGCCACTCGCGCATGAGCGGCAAATTCCGGGCTTGTTTTTCCATCGCGCCTGCGATCGTTTCTCCGGACCACCCATCGCGAACTCGCGCATGAAGCTTATCGCGAATGCCCGCGAAGTTTGGGTCGGCGGCCACGTCGTGAACCTCATTGGGGTCTTCCACGACATTGAAGAGTTGGGGCGCGTCATGACCGTGATAGTGATGGAGTTTCCACGGTCCGCTGCGTATCATGCGAGCGGGGGGATCGCCCTGGAGTCCGCAGTACTCGGAGAATACCTCATCGCGTTCGGCAAAATGCTCATCCTTCCCCGACAGCCATCGCATGAGGCCGCGCCCGGAAATATCGGGCAGCGCCTCCGCGCCGGCCAATTCCAGCAGGGTCGGGCCGACATCCAGCAGGCTGACATTGTGATGAACCCGACGCCCGTCGGGAAAGTGCCCGGGCCAGGAGAAGATCAGTGGAACGCGCACAGAGCCTTCATAGAAGCTGGACTTCCACCAGAGGCCGTGTTCCCCCGCCATGTCGCCATGATCCGAGGTGTAGACGACGGCGGCATCCTGCCCCAGCCCCGTTCCCTCGAGTGTTTCCATGAGCAAACCCAGTTGCTCATCCATGAAAGTGACGAGTCCGTAGTAGGCCGCGCGCGCGACTCGCACCTGTTCCTCCGTCAGAGCATCGACGCCACGGTGTTCGCGCCACGCCTTCATCGCGGGGTGCAACTGGTTTAAGTAGCCGTCTGGGATGCGAGGGATTTCAATCCTGTCATAGTACTCATCAAAGAGTCGTTTGGGGGCAATGTAGGGACAGTGCGGAAGCACCCATCCCACCACGAGACAGAACGGTCGATCACCACCGGCTGCCGCGCGTGCGTCTAACCACTCGCCGCAGCGCCGTGTCACAGCTTCATCGTACGCGCTGTAGGCGGTCCTTCCCGGACCGGCCACCTCCACGCACTCCTTCGACTGGCCGGTGGTGAACATAGGGATGCGATCCAGCCGTGCGTGAACGTCCCCGATGATTCGCGTCTCAAACCCGTGCCGCTGGTCGGGCCCGTTGAAGTGCATGCGACCTCCGAGAACAGTCTCGTAACCCGCGGCAGTCAGCATGTGGGCAAAAGTAAGCTCGTCTGATCCCAGGATGCACCCGTTCGACCACACATCAATGTCGGAGCAGTGCTTCCCCGTCAGGAAGGTCATGCGGGAAGGGACGCACAGAGGTGAACCGCAATACGCATTGTCAAACTGTACACCCCGGGACGCAAGAGCGTCCAGATTCGGGGTGCGGATATTCTCATCTCCTCCGGTTCCCATCACATGCGGGTTGTGCTGGTCGGACATGATAAGGACAATGTTGGGCGTGTCGGGCAAACGGGTCTCCTACTGGCTTCACATGCAGTTATACTCGTTACGGATGAATACACCCCCTCACCCGTAACGAGTATACATGCGTTGAGTATAGGACAGTTGTCACGGTTTGCCAATGCCGGGAGTCGATGCGAGAGGACAAGGTGATCCTTGGAGGGTGACGCCGCGATGTCGAGCCGCACTTCAGGAAACGGAGCTAAGCAAATCATCAATTATATTGCCCCCCGCAGAAAGCGCAAAGCGTGCGAAGATTTTCCTTCTTTCTTGTGTTCTCCGTGATCTCTGTGGTGAGAAAACGGGGACAGAATCTATGACGATATACTTACAGCACCCGCGGGCCCTTCCGTCGGAAGGTGTCGATTCAGGGAAAGGTACCCCAATTCGGTGGGCAGGAAGACTACTGCCCACTCGGGGCTGGTTGCGTCCCATCAGGACATCCTTGGGCGGTGGAGATGAATCAACTCCCCTCGTCACCGCGGCCGTTGTGTTGATTCTAAGGGCCCACCCACGGTAGTGTACCGGGTCCATACGTCCGGGTTGGTTGGACGACATTAGCAGAAACCCACTTCACGTGTCCGTCGCAGAAGGCAGCGTTCATTCCTCCGTTGTGGAGGGTTTCATTGGTCTTCCCGTACCCCCAAGTGGTCCCGGCGTAAAACCGGCTGTACCTCACGACAGAGTTGCCGAAACTGTAGGCGTCGTATGCCAGGAATATCTCCGAGGGATACTGCACTTCGGCGAGAGTTGCAGCTCCCCAAGCAGTGCTTGTTCCGCCGGAAGCTTTCCCATGGTAGTACACCCGGTAGTAACCGTTGTAACCGTAGCTTGGCGCGGCAGAGGGAATAGCGCTCGGGCAGGTAAGGATTTGGGAATTCCTGAGATAGGGTTCCACATTGGTGCTCCAGTTAGAAGAGCTTCCGTACCAGACGGCCACGGGGTAGGTTTCATCAAAATCCTGGGCGTACATGTGGAACGCCAAGGCAATCTGTTTGAGGTTGGACTGACATGACGCGGTGCGAGCCTTCTCCCTGGCGCGGGCAAAGACCGGAAATAGTATCGCCGCCAATATCGCGATGATCGCGATCACCACCAATAGCTCAATGAGTGAACCCTTTTGACTTCATGTATTTCCTCCTTTTGGAATTGGGTGCCGGACACGCTTCGCCAGGCTAATGTGAAGTGTATGATACCCCAACCAGCGAAAAACCAAACATCGTGTGTCGTCAAACCTGTGGGAAAAGCGCGGCGCCATCTCCTGTATGACATGACGCTACACTGCCTCCCAGTCGAGGACAACGGCCAGTTGGTCGGAACGTGTGTGCAGTAGATTCTGGTAAACCTGTTGCGCGTCGTGGGGTGACGCGGCCTCGTACAGCCCTTCGATGGACACGCTGCCTTCCGCCAGCCACTTCAGAGCGGCGGCGAAGTTGCCGTGGATACTGCCTGTCTGGAAATCGAGGGGGAACCGCGGCACTTCCCATTCCCAACCGCTGCGAAGGACCACGTAGTTGTGGAAGATGCTATACAGAAGCTCATGGGCGGGCAGGTTGGTCTTGCGACTCCACGGCACGCCGACCATCGCCACCTCACCGCGCTTCATCACCACGTTGCAGGCGTCCAGCAACGCTTGCTCATGACCGGAACACTCGACCACAAGGGCGACCTGCTTGGCGATGCTCGAGTCGTCGAGAGGCACGCGCGGGAAGACTCGCTCAATGCCCGAATTCTTGAGCAGCGCGCGCCGTGAGTCGATCGGATCGACCGCGATGACTTCGTACCCGCACCGATGAAATATCTTCGCCGCCAAATGGCCCACCGGCCCGAGACCGCTCACAAGCACGATCGCCGGAGGGCGCGCCGTGGTCGTTGTGAGTGTGCTCATGCTGACTCCCATCAGACGCGCGAAAACGGCAACTTCGGGTGGAAGTCCGGGAGGCAGTTGCAGCGCGTCCTGTTGAGCCGCTCGCTGGAACGATCGGTGCGGACCCATGCAAAACGCGAGGTCGCCCGGCTTGAACGCGGTTACATCGCCGCCAATTTCTTTAATCTGGAAGACCGCCGCATATCCTGGCTGCATGGGAAAAGTGGTGTTGCAGAGCTGGCCCTGATAGCACGCCAGTTCTGTGCCGGAGCTGATGAGGGTCTTCAGCGTTCGTCCCGTCACTTCCTGAGCATCCAATGGACGATCGTCGGCTTGCACCTCGACGAGTTGCGCTGTCTCAAGAGCTGTGAACTGAACTGCTTGTTGCTTTATCCTTGTCATCACAGCCGCACTCCCACCTCTCCCGCAACCAACCGCAAAAAGTCTGCTGCCCGGTCGTATTCTTCCTCTGAAGGCAAATGCTCCAGCATGAGCGGGATGTCGGGCGACAGTTTGCCCAGTTCTTCAAGGTAAACGTGGTAGTCCAGTCCACCGGTACCGGGGCGCACTTCGTCCAAGTGCAATGTCAGCCTCGCGTGCAGCAAAATGTCTTTGCCGTGGCAACTCCCGATCCAGGGGCTGAGTTTCTGGAAGCATTCACGCAGGAAGTCGCCGGAGTGGTAGTACCGCTTGGGACAGTTGATCATGTTTGCTGGATCCAGGTGAACCCCAAAACCCTCGCGGTCGATGGCGTGAATCAGACGGAGGTACGAGTCGGGCGAATCGGGAAGCGCCCACGGCATAGTCTCGAGGGAGTAAACGGTTCGCGTGGGGTTGACGGTGTCGATGATCTCCCGAACCGACTCCACGATCAAATCGCGAGTCTCATCCGACAGATTGTCCGGGTGCGGCCCGTCCCATTTCTGCCCTCGGGAGCCGGCGATGTTGACACAGCACCGCGCGCCCACCTTCTCCGCCAGCGCGAGCTGGGTCTTGCATTTCTCCATCGCCTCTTTGCGAGTGGCTTCATCGGGGCTAATGGGGTTGCTCCACGCGCCCACCTCCGCGATGACGATGTTTGCGTCGGCAGCAGCTCGAACAAAAGCCTGAATGTCCTCCTCGCTCTGCCCGGCATTTATCGGACAAAACGCAGCGGAGTAGCCTTTGCGCCTGACCTCACCAATCCATTTCTCCGGGGTGCTGCAATCACCGAACAACGGTCCGCCAAGACGCATCACGCACATCCTCTCAGTTCATTCAGAATCCCGGCTCTGTGTACCTGCCGACACCCCCAGCGCCTCAGCGACTTCCTCCAACTGGTCCATGATGGAGATTTTGTGGGGGCAATTGGGTTCACAGGTGCCGCACTTGACACAGGCCTCAGCGCGTTTCGCGGGGTCCATTCTCTGGTACTGAAGGCGCGCCCAGTCCTCAAGTCCATAGACCTTCGCGTAGTTGTACAGCCGGAAGATACCGGGGATGTCCACGCCTTCGGGGCAGTCCATGCAGTAGCCGCAGGCGGTGCAGAAGCGGTCGCCGACGGTGGCAAATTGGTCGAGAACGCCGTTCATGCGCAACCAGTCTTCGTCGTGCATGCCCGAGAAGGAAGCGACCGTGGCCACGTTCTCTTCAACCATCTGGAGGGTATTCATCCCGGAACACGCGCAGCTTACGCCAAGGTTCGCCAACACAAACTGCAAAGCGGCGGCGGCGGTGGTTTGCGAGCCGCCGGGAATCAGCTCCTGCAACTGGGGAGCGGGCGCTGCCAGCATCCCGCCGGCCACGGGACACATCACAACCACTCCCACACCAAGCTCAGCGGCGCGGCGGATGGCCGGCGCATACGACCGATTCACCATGTTGTACGCAAGCGTTACGCTGTCGAAAATGCCAGTCTCTACCAGTTTGACCACGTTCTCCGGCTGATCGTGTCCGGTGAATCCAATATGACTGATGATGCCTTCGCTGCGCGCCTTGTCCAAAGCCGTCAGCGCCCCATCGTCTTTCGTCAGCAGCGGCAGTTTTTCCAAGCTGAACCAGCCGACCTGGAAGAACTCCAGATAGTCAACGCCGAGAATCTGCATCTGCAGGTCGATCTCTTGTCGGTAGCTGTCGGCGGTGGTTTCCTCGTTTACTCCTGCCTTGCCGGAGACAATCAGACCGCGGCTGCGTCCCTTGAGTCCGGGCGCCACCAGATGCTGGCACTTGCCGTTGATGTAACCACGCGTCGTCTCGAAGTAGTTGATCCCCGCTTCAACGGCCGCGTCGACCACTGCCGCGGCGAGATCGGAATCGTTCTCCGGAAGCCGCATACATCCCATCGCAAGTGCGGAAACCTTAAGACCGGTTTTGCCTAACGCACGGTATTGCATGGCTGCCATTGCATTCAGTCCTTCCCAACGAAACAGTGTCACTCCGCGATCTGCAACCTCCATGCCAACTCGCCGTAGACGAGCCTGCGGGAATCCAGTATCATCGCGGTGCACACATTCTATCACGCGGAGACTAACTGCCAAGGACCATGAGAGATCGCATCTTGACGGCAGCGCGTGGAGGGGTTCCAGACCGGGTTCCCTTCACAGCCTACACAGGGGTCTTTGGAGACCCCGTTAGACAACGGGAGTTGCAGTCCCGCGGGCTGGGTCTCGTCAACATCCGGCGGTCATACACCACGGTAACCCCACACGTTGAAACAACCTCTGAACAGGTGGTGGAGGACGGTGTCGTCTACACGCTCACGACCACGAGCACTCCGGTTGGGTCGCTCACCCGGAGGACCCGTGTGGACTCCGGCTACGGAAGCACGTGGACCGTGGAGCACCTGGTCAAGCGCCATGAGGACTACGACATCGTTGACTTCATTCTGCAGGACGAGGTCTACCAGCCCGACTATGGCAGCTACTCCGAAGCCGAGGTCGCGATGGGCGATGCGGGTGTCGTGTTCGATGCCGTTCCCCGCGTGCCGATCCAACGCCTCTGGATCGAGTTCACCGGACTGGAGCGACTGAGTGGACACCTCCTCGATTGCCCGGAGCAGGTGCAGAAAGTGCTCGCGACGATGAAGCAACGCAACGAGGAGATATGGAGAATCGTTGCGGACTCTCCGGCAGAGCTGGTCTGGTGCCCGGACAACATCTCCGGCGACGTGATCGGCCCGCCGTGGTTCGCGAAATACTGCGCTCCTCACTATCGGGCGCTTGCTGCGGTTGTGCATGCACGGGGGAAGCGCATCGTCGTTCACATGGATGGGATGTTGCGGCGGCTGGTGGAGCAGATCGGGGCGACCCCTATCGATATCGTTGAGGCCTTCACGCCATCTCCCGATAGCGACCTGACGCTCGCCGAAGGGCGACAAGCGTGGCAGGGCAAGGTGCTCTGGATCAACTTCCCCTCCTCTGTTCACATTGCTTCGGCGGAGAAGGTGCGGAAACAGACGCTGAACATCCTTCGTGACGCGGCCCCTGGGGACGGTTTCCTCATTGGGATTACGGAGAACGTGCCGGAGTTTGCGCAAGAACAGAGCCTGACCACCATCGCGGAAATGGTGGGGGAATATGGGCACACACCGATTGACTCCGCGGTCTTGCCGGATGGCTGAGTGGTTTCTTCTGGCCCACCACTGTCGCCGCATTGTCGATATCAAGAATCAAAGATGAGCCCCGGATGCCCCGGCTGTCCACCACTTCTTCGCCTTGCCGATAGACCGCGCGCGTTCCAGGGTGAGGTCTACAATTCCTTCTGCCATCACGGTCCCATAGTATAACCACCGCGGCCTCACTTTCCAAGTCTCTCCGCCAAACTCTTCCCCTTGCAAGACACATTTGCTATAATTCGACACAACGCAGCGAGTGTGTACGTCAACCCCTCCTGAGTCGTTATACTCGTTACGGGTGAAAACACCCCCTCACCCTCGAACCCTTTGGGTTCGCGCCCTCTCCCCATCGCGCTGACTCTCAGACACACTTAACACCG
>MNXM01000260.1:12543-13092 GCA_001872605.1 Armatimonadetes bacterium CG2_30_59_28
CTTAACACCGTGAGCTACATCCGGTAAACTAGAGGGCATGGAGATCTGTGGTCAGTATTTTAGCAGAGAGACCCTCAGACGGATAGAGCGGGAGTTGGCGCGGCGGGTGTGTCGATGGCTGGATTGGCGGTCACCGAAGGGGCAACTGAAGGAGATGAGTTGCCGGAAGGCGTTGGTATGGAGGGGTGGGGTTGCTGCTACACGACACCCTAACTTTTACGGTGGAGGGGAGGCCGTTGGGGTTGTTGGACGTGCAGTGCTGGGCGCGGGACCCGGAGGAGGCAGGGAAGCGGCATCGGCGGAAGGAATTGCCGATTGAGCAGAAAGAGAGCATGAAATGGCTGCGGAGCTACCGAGCGGTGAGCGAGGTGCAAGCGCTCTGTCCGGACACCACTCTGGTGAGCGTGGGGGATCGAGTCGGACTCTGTGAGTCCGCGTGTTTCATCGCACGGTGAAGAGCGGGTGCCGGATCGAGGATCGGCGGTTGGACACCGCGGACCGTTTGGAGGCGTGTTTGGCGATTGATCTGGTGGTGTCGAACTCGCAGAG
>MNXM01000161.1 GCA_001872605.1 Armatimonadetes bacterium CG2_30_59_28
AGGACATCTTTTCTCCCCTTTCAACCCGTGTTCGGCACGAACACGGGTTGAAAGGGGAGAAAAGGAGGGTAGCCTTCATCGTGTAGCTGCCTGTGTGAGCTACCGGACGCTGAAGCGATCCGGTGTCCTTTTGTAGGGGAACTTCCAAAACGATGCACTAGCGCGCCGGGATCGTCTCACCGTCACGGGGGGGGAGGCGCTGGCGGGGCTGGAGGGCTGGGCGGCCCGCTGCTTCCGCTGCTACCCGAAAAGTTGTTTTGGTAGACCTCGAACCCAAGCCACGTGAGTGCGCACGCCAAACCAAATCGAATCTCTTCTCGTCGCAATGCCCTCTCATCCAGTTGGCTCATCGTGTACCCGTCGGCGTAGGTCGGAGGGTTGTAAATGGGGCGTACACTGGTCCCGATATCCGTGCGGGCGTAGCTGGAGCCACGCACCAGTTTAATCAGCGTGTAGGCGTCGTCAGTATTAACGGCCTTCCCATAGCCAATCAGCTCATCGTCATCATCGTAAAACGCAAACTCCGCGCCCGGGCGAATCCCATCCAGCGTCCCGATGGTGGAGATAACTATTTGCGGTTCGTCGACTGGTTTCACGCCAACCGACCCCCGGATATAGATCAGTTCCACGAGTTGATCCACTGCATCCACAATGGCAGACTGCAGGAGCTTGCGGTTGTCGACGAGCTCGCCCTTCTCGTCTTCGTATTGCGCGCCGCGTGAATAGGTCCTGCCCACCAGAAGCCCGTCTTTTGTGGAAACCGCTCTTCCCTGTATCTCGACAGCAGAGTACTTCCGACCGCGCTTCCGGGTTTCGTACGTGCCCTCCTGGGTGATGGCAAAACGCACGACCACGTCCACGTCGCTGAGTTTGTCCACCATCGTCTGTTGATCGGGGGTCAACTCGAGTCCGTACTCCGACAGTGGATCATTCTCCGGTATGGATTCCAGCGTGGTTACGGAAAACTCCTTCCGTTCACGCATGGCACGGACAAACAGATTGAACGCGTCTCCGGCCAATTCCTCGCCACGGACTTTCGATAGATTCATCACCGGCAGAAGGCCGACACGTGCCGACTTGCGAACGCCCGAGGGCGGAGCTGTGTGGGCCGGCAGTAAACCGGCACAGATCGCCGCTCCCGCTACCAGCGTAAGCGCCGCAGTGCGATGTTTTGGTCCCTGACTCATCATCGTAGACTCACTCCCTGTCTCAGAATTATGTACTGTAGTTTGGCGAATTTTTGCGGACACCGCCTACCCACGGGAACCATAGATTTGCAAACCACAGTTATGTATTGTCACAAACTCCCATGGAGGGATTTGGTTGCACTACCGGATGGTGAAGGCCCTGACGACCTTGATTGTCTGCCCTTCCGCAGTGGTTGCCACCACCTCGCACAGATATCGCCCTCTGGGCAGGATGTGTCCGAGGCGGTTCGTGTGGGGAACTTGAACCGTATTGATTCCTGCGCGGCTGTTCGGCAACTGAGACTGGCTCATCACACGACCGCTGCCGTCGAGGATGCGCACCTGGACATCGGCGGTCTTCGATAGCACGAAAGAAGCCTGGCTGACTGACACGGCGGTTCGCTCCCCGCCCGACCGAAGCGTCAGGTTCTGCAGCAGCAGCGCTCCCGTCTGTCGAGGGGCGCCGGTAATCCGGAAACGGCGTGGCGCGCCGTTCCCTGCCGCCGGGAAACGATACGCTGTCTGCGTCCGCATGTATACTCTCTTCTGGGTCACGGCGTCTTCGAGGTACAGGTTCAAATCCTTCGGTACTTCCGACAAATCTGGCCAACTCAGCTCCACATCACGGTTGAGATTTGTCTCAACAACGAAGTCCCACGCCATTGCAAGACGACCATTCACTGACCTTGTAAGAGCCGACGCTAAGCGCCTGGAGGCAACCTTGTCCTCGAAGTACACCGCCAAGTACCCATCCTCAGGCGGAACAGGTGGTTTCTCAATCGACCGCTGCGACTGAGCCGTGCCGAAATAGTTGAACGCGTCGGCATAGTCCCCGGCTTTTGCCCGCAACTGCACTTTCCAGCCGTCACCGGAGTGTTGCGAGCACATTGACAATGGGACAACGGCGGCGCCGCCGCCACTCGTCGGCGCGGGGTACTTCAGTGTCACCGTCTGGTATGCAAGGAACCAGTATCCGAGTCCGGGTTCGAGGGACGTGCCAGCGTTGGCGTAACCGGACTCCGGCAGTGCAATCAATTCATAGCCCACCGCTGGATTTGTGTACTTCCAAGCGATATTCCCGACAATTCCCTGAGTTGCCGCTTCGGCCAGGGTCAGTTCCGAACCGCCCTGAACGACCTTGAGCGAACTGATATCCACGGGCTTCGTGAAAGGAACGCCGATCTGATTCCAGTTGGCATTTGGTTGTGTACCCGCGTAGAGAGGCAACTCAAAGTCCGTGGATCGCGACGAGAATCGTCCCTGGTAGGGCGAACCCGCGGCCCGCCAGTAGCCGCGTCCCTCCTCAATGTCACTGAAGATAAGGTCTGGTCGCTGCGTCGACCCGCCGCTGATGATGAACTGGTACTTCTTGTACTTGGAGTCATTCGCTTTTTGGGCGTTCCAGCGCGCCAGGAACGAGTTCCGGTTCTGGTCAAGGAATCCGCCTACAAACGGATCAAAGTCCGCGGGAAGCGATGGCAGGGAAATCAGCACGGTGCGATTTTCGCCCGTCCCCACGATAACGGACTCCTTGGTAGTATCGACCGTGGTGGTTGCCTTCACGGAGTCGATGCCCACTTGCTGTCCATTGACCAGAGCAAAAGCCGTCAGGTCGACGCCCTTCGATGTTGGTATGGACGAGGAAGTGGAAGTGGGGGTGACCACGACGCGAACGAGTTGTGCCGCGCCAACATCCAGCGTGAACGAATGCCCACTGTCGGTGACCGCTGTGGAGATGTTGTTGCCCCCGGTGTGCGCATCATAGTAGGCGACCGACCACCCACTGCTGTCTCCGATTCCCGTGATCGTGTAGGTGGCGGACACGTTGCCATCGTTTTGCAGCTTCACTTCGTACGTGTCGGCCACCAGCGGGTCAGTCTCCTGGGACTGCGCCTGGGTGTCCGGTGTTGCTTCGTAGACATTGTTGGTCAGGTACTCAAAGTCCGTTTCTCCCGGTAGACGAATCATCAGGTCTGCCTGCCGGGTCTCTGACACCGTGGTCACCGTATTGACGGTGTCCGTTGTCGAGCCGTCCGTCAGTTTCAGCGTGACCGTCTTCTTGGTTCCAGCCGCCGGGCTTTCCGGCGAGGCGGTGGGCGTTACCTCTATCCGCAATTCCGTCGCTGCTCCGCCGTCCAAACTGAAGGTCTTTCCGCTACCGGTCACCTGATCCGTGATGTCATTACCTGCCTGTAACGCGTCAAAGTACTTCACCATGAATCCCGTGCTGGATCCCTCCCCGGTGAGCGTGAGGTCATTGGGTTGGTTTCCATCGTTCTGTATCTTGATTTCGTAAACGGCCGCCTGCCCGCTACTCACCGTCTGCTCTTTGACCTGATCGGAGGGAGCTGTCGGTTCGTATGTGCCGTCGCCGAGATACGCCGCCTGGTCCTTGTTACGGAGAAGCAGATCAACCTGATCGTGCGGACTCGCCGAAGTGGTCGCCTTAACGGAGTCTTCACCGCCGCCGGCCACTTTGACAATCACATCATAGGTCGAGTCGGCGGTCGGCGTGTTGATTCCTGTCTCAGGAGTAACCTCAACCCGAAGGAACGTCGAGTCTCCCGGGGCCAGCGTGATGGACTTGCCATCCACCGTCACGCCGCCAGTGACATTACTGCCGTCTGTGAGAGCATCAAAGTAGCGAACCATCCATCCCGTTGCGTCTGCCGTGCCGGTCACCACGAACGCCGTGGACTGATTACCGTCATTCTCAATTTTCACTTCGTAGACGGCAGCAGTTCCAGGCGCCACGCTCTGGATTTTAACCTGACTGACAGGAGTTGTCTCATAGACATTGGGAGTTTCCAGAGCGGCGTCTCCTTCACCAGCGGTGCGGATCATCGCGTCGACAAGCGCCTGGGCGTTGACCGTCGTGTCAACTCGTACAGCGTCAACCGATGTTCCCGCTTTCACGCTGACGAGGACACTCTTCACCGTGCCTGCCAACGGCCCGCCGGGATTCGCTCCCGCCTCGACTGACAATTGCAGTTCCTTCGACTCGCCCACAGCGAGGTTGTAGCTGACACCCGATCCAGTGACGCTCGACGTGACATCACTGGCGCTACCTGAGGAATTGTCAAAATACTTCACACCAAAACCGGACGCGCTACCCGTACCAGTGATCGTGTAATCCTGCGTTTGGTTTCCGTCGTTCTCGACTTTGATGTCATAGACAACACTGCTGCCCGGGTTCACGCTTTGCTTCTTCACTTGCAGACTTGGCGTCGCCTCGTACAAGTCGGCCGTGAGGTAGCCCGAGGCATCCTCGCCGGCGTTCTTCACCATCAGGTCGCCCTGGTTGGCCGCATTCGCGCTTGTGGTGGCCCGGATGGCATCCACGGTACTGCCTGCCATGTGAACGTCCACGTTGAACGTCTCGCCGAACAGGGGCGCGTTGGGGAACGTGTTGGCGCTCACCTCCAATCGAGATTCCTGTGTGGCTCCCGGGGCAATGGTGAATTCCTGCCCATCGCCGGTAACCGCAGAGGTGATGTCGTTCCCGAAATTGAAGGCGTCAAAATACTTCACCGTCCAGTTTGTGTTTCCTGACTCGCCCTTCAGCTTGAAGGCGTGCGAACGGTTGCCATCATTCTGGAGTTGCAGCTCGTACACCGCTTTGTCACCGACATTGACAAGCTGACTTCGCACCTGAACAACAGGCTCCGTCTCATAGAAACCATCCGTGAGAAACACGGCCTCGCCCTTGTTCCGCACCATCAGGTCGGACTTGTCCTCGATCTTGACTCCGGTTGTCGCCTTGACTGAGTCCACTCCCAGTCGCGTGTTGTTCGCGCCGAGAACGAAGAACGTCACAGTCACATCTTTTGTCGTTTCCGCGGGCGGACTGGTAGGCGCCGCAGAAGGCGTCACCTCAGCCCGCAATGGCTGCTCCACACCGATGTCGAGCGTGAATGTCTTGCCAGCCCCGATGACCGATGAAGTGATGTTGGTTCCACCGGTTGCCGCGTCGAAGTATTGTACGCTCCATCCAGTACTGCCACCGGCGCCCACCACGGTGAACGTCTGAGTTTTGTTGCCGTCATTCTGGAGCCTCAACTGGAACACTGCAGCAACGCCTGGGGCCGTTGACTGACTCTTCACCTGCTGCGATGGGATGGCCTCGTAAAAATCTCGGGTGGCGAAGTCTGCGTCCACTTCGTTCTGGTTCCGGATCATTCCGTCGGCTTGATCGGTGGCATTGACCTTGGTTGACGTCGCAACATTGTCGGTGGTGCCTTCCCTTGCGAGGGTTACGGCCACCGCCTTGCTGGTTCCCGCGACAGGGCTGTTCGGGAAAGCATTGGGGGTCACTTCAACGCGGAGCTCCACGAAAGCCCCGGCCTGAAGATTGAAAGTTTTTCCAGCGCCAGTCACCAGTGAGGTGATGTCATTGCCACCGGTGAGGGCATCGAAGTACTTGACGTCGAATCCTGTGCTCGATCCCGTTCCTGTCACCACGTAATCCTGCGTGCGGTTGCCGTCGTTCTGTGCGCTGAATTCATAAATCGCAGTGTCTCCAGCGTTGACATTCTGATTCTTCATCTGGGTTAGCGGAACCGTTGGTTCATAGACGTCGTTCCCAAGGTACTCAGTCTCGTCGTGGTTGCGCAGCATCAGGTCGGCCTTGTCAACGAAGCCCGTGGTGGTTTCCGTACGGACGGAATCGGTGGACCCGCCACCGGTGATCGTGATGTCGACAGCCCTGACAGAACCATCGGCGGGGCTATTCGGCGCCGCATCGGGTGTCACCACCACCCGCAGATCGCGAGTCGCGCCCGCTTCGAGGGTATACTTGAGGCCGGAACCAACAATGCTACCGGTCACATCCGCGCCACCGGTCAGGGCGTCAAAATACAGAACGGTGAACTTCTCTCCCGTTCCCCCGCCCTTCACAGTGTATTCCTGTTTGCGGTTCCCGTCGTTCTGGATGCGGAACTCATAGACCGCCCCAACGTTTACTGGCACCGTATTCGTCTTGACTTGCGTTGTGGGCGTCGCTTCATAGATATCGTTCGAGACGAACGCCGTCTCTCCCTGTTTGCGGACCATGATGTCTCCCTGATCCGCTGCATTTACTTCGGTCGTCGCCTGAACGATATCCGTCGTTCCGCCACCGGCGAGCGTCACGTTAACAACCTTGGTGGCTGCGAAGGGTGGCGCGTTGGGTACGTCTGTCAGCCACACGGAGAGGCGCAGATCACGGAACTCGCCCCGGGCGAGAGAATAGCTTTGTCCCGTTCCGGTAACGCTGGAGGTCACTTCGACGCCACCGTTGGTGCTGTCAAAGTACTGCACCGCAAAGCCGGCGCTGCTGGCGCTGCCCGTGACCGTGTAGGTCTGAGAGCGATTGCCGTCATTCTGCAGCCGAATCTCGTAGTGCACCACGCTGCCCGGATCAACCTTCTGCGAGACGACCTGCACGGTTGGGGTTGTCTCGTAGACATCGTTGGTCAGGTACGTGGTGTCGCCACTCTTGCGGATCATCGCATCCGAACGATCTGCGTTGTTCACTGTCGTCGTCGCGCGGACGGAATCGCTCGATGAACTGTTGCGGAGCGTCATGTCAACACTGTAGCTATATCCTCCGGCAGGACTGCTCGGAACAGCCGCTGGCGTCACCTCGACGCGAACCGACTGCCTGCCGTTGCCCGCGAGACTGAAGGTCTGTCCCGCTCCGGTCACGCCTGACGTGATTTCCGTTCCACCAGACAACGCATTGTAGTAGCGGGCAGTGAACCCGCTTCCACTTCCTGTTCCCGTCAGTGTGTATGTGATGGTGCTGTTGCCGTCATTTTCGAGAAGCAATTCGTATGTTGCGGTTGCGCCAGGATCGACGGGCCGAGTCTTGATCTGGCCACTGGGCGTGGACTCGTATGTGTCATCGGTGGCATACGTCGTTTCACCTTTGTTGCGGATCATCAGGTCGGCCTTGTCCTGACTGCTGACGGTCGTCGTAGCGCGCACCGAATCCACCCCGCCGCTTTGAGGAGTCGCAATGAGGTTGACCGCGTAGCTGCTCCCCCCGGCGGGAGCGTTCGGAACGCTGTTGGGAGTCACTGCGATGCGGATTTCCTGGCTGCCTCCCGCGGCGAGGTTGTTGAACACATTACCGCTCCCAGTAACGGCGGAAGTGATGTTGTTGCCGACGGAGAACGCGTCGAAATACTGAACGGTGAACCCGCTGCCGGTGGCTGTGCCGGTAACCGTGATGTTCTGTGTGAGGTTCCCATCGTTCTGCAACAGGACTTCATACGTCGCCGTTGCACCGGGATTTCTCGTCTGCGACTTCACCTGAACGGATGGACTGGACTCGTAAGTGTTGTTAGTCAGATAGCCAGTCGCCGACTCCCCATTGTTGCGGACCATCATATCCGCCTGCCCCTGGGCAGCAACTGTTGTGGTAGCTCGCACAACGTCGGTGGTGCCCCCCGCGGCCAGGGACATATCCAAAGCGATAGACGAGCCTGAAGCGGGACTGCTGGGAATCGCGGTGGGAGTCACCTCGACTCGAATCGCTTGTGTCCCTCCCTGCCCCAAACTGAAACTTGCGCCTGCGCCGGTTACTTGCGGCGTAATGTCCGATCCGCCAGAGAGAGCGTTGAAATACTGAACACTGAATCCCCCGCTGCTACCCCCGCCGGTAAGTGTATGAGTCGTTGTCTGGTTGCCATCATTCTGTAACTGCAGGTGATACGTTGCCGTTGTACCCGGATTCACCGTCTGAGCGCGAGTCTGGTCGGAAGGGGTACCTTCGTAAATGTTGTCCGTCAGATAGATTGTGTCTGTGGAATTGCGGATCATGTTGTCTGAGCGATCGATGCCTGACACTGTCGTGTTGGCGCGAACCACATCGGTTACACTACCCGCTGTGACGGTGATGTTTGCCTGGTTCGTACTTCCTGAAGCAGGACTGTTGGGAGGGGAGTTCGGGGTCACGACCAATCGGAGGTCCTGCGTATTCCCGGCTGTTAGGCTGTAAGTCAGACCCGAGCCGGTAATGGCCGATGTAACATCGTTCCCACCCGATGCGGCATCGAAATACTGTAAGGTGAAATTGCCGCTGCTGGCGGGGCCGGTAATGGTATGGTTTGCGGTGCGGTTGCCATCGTTCTGGACTTGGAGCACGTATGTGGCACTGGAACCGGGCGCAACGGTCTGGCTCTTGACCTGGGTCACGGGGGTCGTCTCATAGACGTTGTCTCCCGTCAGCGAACCCTCGCTGGAGGTGCGAATCTTGTTGTCCGGCTGGTCCACGTTGTTGACGGTCGTTGTCGCCCGAACAGTGTCTCCCGATCCGCCGGTGATGCTGATTGTCGCCACGTGACTGCTACCCCCGGCCGGACTGCCGGGGATGCTGCCGGGGGTCACTGTCACGCGCAGTTCGCTGGTGGCGCCCGCGGCGAGATTCACGGTGTGACCGGCCGCTGTTACGTTTGCGGTCACATCGGTGCCGCCCGTGAACGCGTTGAAGTATTGCGCAGTGAAGCCGCCGCTGCTCCCCGAGCCGGTGATCGTATAGGTCTGCGTTCGGTTGCCGTCATTCTGAATCTGAACCTCGTAGGTAGCGGTCGCTCCGGGATTGACGCTCTGTGATTTCACTTGAACAGACGGCGAGGATTCATAAGTATTGTTCGTCAGGAAGGTCGTTTCCCCGTTGCTGCGGATCATGAGGTCTCCCTGATCCGCAGCATTGACTGTTGTCGTCGCGCGTACGGCGTCCGTGCTGCTTCCGGCCGTCAGTGTGGCCGTCACTGCGTAACTGGAACCGCTTGCCGGGCTGTTGGGCACAGCATCCGGGATTACCTCAATGCGCGCAGCTTGTGACCCGCCCTGCGCGAGGCTGAACGTGGCGCCTGACCCGGTAACGTTGGACGTAATCTCGGAACCGCCCGACAGCGCGTCGTAGTAACGCACCGTGAACCCACTTCCACTCGCAGTGCCGCGCAAGGTGTGCGTGGCCGTCTGGTTGCCGTCATTCTGCAGTTGAAGCTCGTAGACGGCCGCGAGGCCCGGCGCCACCGACTGCGCGCGAGTCTGTGTGCTGGGCGTGCTCTCGTATGTTCCATCTGTCACGTAGCCGACGTCGCCGAGATTCCGTATCATGTTGTCGGCGCGGTCGACCGCGTTGACCGTTGTGGTCCCCCGCACCTGATCCGTACCACCAGAAGGAGGCGCGGCACTCAGCGTCACGCTGTAGCTGGACCCCGCCGCCGGCCCACTCACGCCCGATGCCGGCGTCACCTCAAAACGGAGTGCCTGCGTATTCCCGGCCGTCAGGCTGACGGGATATCCCACGCTCGTGACCGAAGACGTGATATCTGAACCGCCGCTGAGAGCATTATAGTAAGCAACGGTAAAGCCGCTTCCCGAACCCGTGCCCGTGAGTGTGATATTCTGTGTCTGGTTTCCATCGTTCTGGAGTGAGACTTCATAAGTGGCGATGGACCCTGGGTTGACGGACTGCGCCTTGACCTGAGTGGAAACCGTCGATTCGTATGCGTTGTTCGTCAGGTACGCGCCCGCTCCTTCGCCCAGATTCCTCACCATCAGGTCCGCTTGATTCACGCCGTTCACCAAAGTGGTTGCCCGCACGATGTCTAACGTGCTCCCACTGGACAATCGCGCATCCACAACATGCGAGGCTCCGACGGAGGGAGCATTCGGGGCTGCATCCGGCGTGACCTCAATGCGAGCCGATTGCGTCCCTCCCGCTGCAACGGTCCAGGCCTGCCCGGCGCCAAGGACAGCAGTGGTGATATTGCTGCCCCCCGACAGGGCGTCATAATACCGAACTGTGAAACCGCTCGCGCTTCCAGTCCCGGTGAACGTGAGGGAACTGCTCCGGTTGCCATCATTCTGGAAAAGTAACTCATAGACCGCCGCTGACCCCGGATCTACAGAAACGCTTTTCACTTGAACTGACGGAGAGGATTCGTACGTGTCGTTGGTCAGATAGATCGACTCTCCCTGAAGTCGAATCATGTTGTCGCAACGGTCCACGCCGGTAACGGTGGTCGTCGACTTGACGGAATCCGTGAGTGAACCATCGGTCGCCGTCACCGTTACGTCGCGCGTCGAATTCGCAGCAGGTGCATCAGGTGGTGCAGACGGAGTAACGTAAACCGTAAATGTGGTGGTTGCAGCCGCGTTCAGCGCCACGGAGTAACCCGCTCCTGTAATTGCGGAAGTCCTGTCGGTAATCCCCTCCAAATACTGGACGGTCCAACCGATCGCGCCTCCGGTGCCCGTTACCGTGAAGGTCTGCGACCCCGCGCCATCGTTTTGCAGGATGATGTCGTACACAGCGGCGAAGCCAGGCATCACGCTCTGGCTGGTAGTCTGATTCCAGGCGGGATTCTCGTACATGTTGTCCGTAAAGTACGCGCCTCCGCCCGAGTTACGGATCATCAGATCAGGCTGATTCTGGGACCAGGCGCGCGTCGACCCGGCAACGGTTGCCGCAATCATAATAACGAGAGGCAATACCCAGAAACCTGAGGGACGCGTAGCGGGAGGGATGTCACCTGAGGAGGAGAGACGATTTTTCTCCAGAGTGATGGCTTGATTCATTCCGTTCGGGCTCCTGTGCGCAGATTCAAACACCGTCACTGCAGGCAGTCGCGAAATTCCCCTCCCGAGCCGCGCACAAATGGCGCACAGCCCAAGCTGAGAATCCGCGTACGAATCTGACCTTTTCCTGAAATAAGTATAGGGGGAGTATAACACACGGAATAAGGCCTGAACAACGGCCCCAACGCGAAAAACGTGTTGCTCAGCTCTTCCGTATTGACACCTCCACACCTCCCAATGTCCGGCAAGCGGCGATCAGCTATCCGCGAGTCCACTGAAAAAGCCAAAGCTCCCGCAGAAGAAAAAGACCAATTTGGAACCCAGAACCTTAACTGAAGTTTCCGCGTGTTGTGCGGGGAAAAACCTTTATTCAGTAGAGCCATCTGTTGTCTGCTGTCTACTCCACCCTCACCTTAACCGTTTGGGCGTTGTTGAGCAGATTCGTCTCTCCGACGACTGGATCGAGTTGGGCGGTGACGAAGTAGTCGCCCAATGCGGCCCGTCGAGGTATGCGCAACGGGATGTCGCCGCTCAACTCCTGACCGGAAGTCAGGGTGGAGACGGGTATGCTCGGACGGAGGCTCTGACCATTGCTCAAGATTCTCAATACCAGGCCATTCTCGCTCGCGGTGCCCTGGTTCCTGAGTATCACACTCAGTGTGATCGTTTGTCCGGCAGAAACGGGATTCGGGTTCACCAAGAATCGCGTCACAGCCACGTCATGGGTGACGGCGCCGACCACAGTGAAAGCATTCGGGAGAGTGCCACTCTCGCCGTTCGGAATGGTGACGACCACGTCCCAAATGCCTGGGGACCTCCCAGCAATGTCCAAGGCGCAGGAAATGGTTGACGTATCCACGACAAAGACATTGGTTGCCACCACGTCGGACTCTCCTGTACGCGTGAGTCTGACTGACACCCCACTCTCGAAACCACTCCCCCTAACCGTCACCCCGGTCAAGGAACCGTTGTTCAGACCGGATGCCGGCGTGATGGACTCCACCTTCACGGTCGCGATTGGCGGGGGCGGCGGAGGTGGCGGAACGGTAGACGCAATTGTGAATCCATTGGCAAGCGTTGCAGACAAACCGTCCAGATTGACGACCACCACGTTCCACTGCCCCGTCGGTTTGGCAGTGATGTCAAAGGTACACCGGATTTGCGTGGAGTTGATGACGCTGACATTCGTCGCGACGATATCGGGCTGGCCGACACGAGTCAGCTTCACGGAAGCCACCGGCTGGAAACCAGTTCCGCTCAGATTCGTGATCTGGACCGGCGCTGTGTCGGGGGCCATCGATGGACTGATGCCAGTCACCGTCGGCGGCACTGACGCGCTCCTCACTGTGAAACCATTTGCGAGCGTCCCCTGTGATCCGTCCGGGTTTGTCACTACCACGCTCCAGGTGCCAACAGCTTTGCCAGTCAGATCGACGACACAAGACATCTTGCTGGCGCTGGTCACAGCAACGCTCGTCCCCACTATGTCAGCTTGTCCCGTCCGTATCAGCCGCACAATCGCGCCCGTCTGGAATGAGGACCCGCGAACCTCGCTGATCTGCAAAGACGCGTTGTTGAGTCCCTCACTGGGAGTGATACCAGTGACCGTCGGCGATGGTACGGTAACAGTGAAACCGTCGGGCAGCCTGCTGGTCTGGCCGTCGCGGTTGGCGACAACGACGTCCCATGTCCCTGCCTGCCTGCTGACCAGCAATAAACTGCACACAATGCCGCTGCTACTCACCGTGACGACGTCGCTGGCAAACACGTCTTCCTCGCCCGACCGTGTCAGCCGCACGGTCGCTCCCGCCATGAAATTTGCGCCCGACACCTCGGCCGACACGATGTCTCCCCCATTGGGAGCGGTCGTGGGAGAGACGCCGGTGAGAATGGGGGGAGGGTTCTCTACCTCAAAGCCATTCGTCAACGCCCCAACCTGCCCGTCGTCATTGCGGACAACCACATTCCACCGGCCGGCAGGCCGGTCCGTGAGATCAAAGGTACAGAGTATCTGCGTGGGCGCGATGGACTGCACACTCACCGTTTCAATGGCAGGCTGCTGGTCACGCGTCAGCGTCACATTTGCTCCTGACCGGAAGGCTGTTCCGGCAATGCTGACCGTTGCGAGTCCGTTGTTGAAGCTCGAGGTTGGCGTGACGGACAGAACGGTGGGAGCGGGATAGCCCACGATGAAAGTATTCTGGAGCATGTCAGATTGTCCATCCGGGTTCACCACTGTGACGCTCCACGGCCCCACTGCTGCATCCGCGAGATTGAACACGCACGTAATCAACCCCGCGTTGACGACAACCACGTTCGTCGCCACGATGTTGTTCTCGCCACTCTTCTGCAACATGACGGACGCGCCGTTGGCGAAGTTCGTCCCCTTGAGGTCGGTGATGGTGACCGAGCCATCGTTCGTCCCGCGCGCTGGCAGGATGCTGGAGATCATCGGCGGAGGATTGTCCGTGTTGGTACTGACTATCAGGGCGACCGTTCCGTCCGTGTACGTTCCCGTCAGAGTGTCGGCAGTGACGTCCACGATCTCACGCGTAATCGGCTGGTCCCCAAAAGTGACCGGTGTCATTACGGTCGTGTCACCTCCCATCGCGGCAAATGTAACGGTCAGAATGCTGAGCGTCCCCGCGGCGAATGTCTGCCCGGGTGACTTCGCCAGACCAATGCCCAAGCGGCCGCTCCCGGCCTGATTATTGTTAACGTTAAGCGACGCGCCCGTGGCGCCAACCCCGAGGACAGCGCTCTGATAGGTCAATAGCGCCGGATCAAAGACAAGACTGAACCCCAAAGCGTTTTCGTCGCCTTGAGCTTCGATTTCAATCTGAACTGCGCCGATTGCTCCCCGCTGAATGGTGGCATCGACCACCCTCACAATTCTCGCAGCCGGGGGTGGAGGCGGCGGGAATGACAGGATGGTGAAGCCGTTGGTCAACATCCCGGACTCATCATTGGGATTCGTGACAGTCACGTTCCATTCGCCCTCGGCCGCGCCAGTTAGGTTCAGCGTACAAGTGATCTGTGTTGACGACACGACGGTGACACTCGTGGCCACGATGTCTGCCTCGCCGGTTCGGGTCAGCCCCACCGTCGCGCCCGACTCGAAGTTCGTCCCGGCAAGGTTGGTGATGTTCACGGAGCCGTCATTCGTTCCCGAACTGGGTGTGATGCTAACGACGGTGACCCCGTCGGCTGGGGGAGGAGGTGGCGGTGGAGTCGCCGGTTGCACGGTGAAACCATTCGCCAACGTGCCCGACTGGCCGCTGGGATTCGTCACGACAACATCCCACTGACCGCCATTCACACCGGTCAGGTCGAAGGTGCACGTGATCTGAGCGGAGCTCACAATGGTCACGTTTGTTGCGTTGATGTCCGACTGCCCGGCTTGCGTCAGTCTTACCGTCGCTCCGCTTGCGAAGTTGCTCCCCGCGAGGTTGGTGATATTCACCGCACCATCATCGGTTCCCGAGTTTGGCGTGATGGAGGTGATTGTCGGGTCGGCCGGGGGCGGTGGAGGCGTGGTTGCTTGGAGGGCGACAGTACCATCCGTGTACGTTCCCGTCAGAGTCTCCGCGGCGACGTCCACGATCTCGCGCGTAATCGGCTGGTCGCCGAAGGTCACCGGTGTCGTCACGGTGATTTCCCCTGCGCTTGCAGCAAACGTCACGGTGAGAATGCTCAGCGTTCCAGATGGGAAAGCCTGTCCGGGAGACATCGCCAGACCAATGCCGAGTCGTCCGCTCCCAGCCTGGCTGCTGTTCACGTTCAGCAAAGCCCCGGTCGCATCCGGCCCAAGCGCGGCACTCTGATACGTCAAGAGCGCGGGATCAAAAGCCAAACTGAAGCCGACCGCGTTCTCGTCTCCTTGAGCTTCCAGCTCAATCTGAACCGTGCCGGTCGCGCCTCGTTCAATGGTCGCATCCACCACCTTGAGGCTTCTTGCAGCCGGAGGAGGCGGTGGCGGCGGCCCCGGCACAACTGCGAAAGACCGTGAGGCAGGCGTTGGGTCTTCAGTCCCGCCCTGGTCGCGAGCTTTCACATAGAAAGTGTAATGCCCTTCCGCCAGACCCGTGTAATTCTTGGACGTGGCAGTGGTCCAGGAACCAAAAGTTGACTCTACGGGATCCAACCGGAAGGAATACTCAAGTTGGTTCGTTGAAGTGCGGTTGTCCGAGCCGGTAAACTGAAAAGCCACGTCAGGTTCGGTCGTATCGCCAACCGGACCGGACAGGATCGCTGTATCGGAAGGCACGTTGACCACGTTGATGCTCGCCCAGGCGAAACACTGAACCTGCGAGAAAGTATTGGACCAAGTCAGCCGCTGGTACATCTGGTATTCTCGGGAGGAAGCTCCCACCGGCACTGTCACGTCGAAATCGAGCTTATTCGAGGCAGGCCACTGATAGTTCCCTACGGTCCATGTCTTGATCGGATCGCTGTTCGCGATGGGAAGAAGCTCGACCACGGAATAGCCGTTGATGATGCCTGAGGTTCGAGTGAAGCGAAAACGCGCATTGTCGCCCGCTTCCACAGAGACGCTTCGGGGTTCCAGTTGATAGAGCGTGTCTGCAAACCAGAGAGAAAACGTAAATACATCATTTCCGTTGACGAGAGTTCTGCTCTCATAGCGAAGGATGAACGGCGTTGCCAGATGGTCCCAGAATTCATATTCCCCGGGCGCAGTCCGGTACCCTTCACCGTTCACCTGATAGTCGACGTGGGCGTAGTTGTCAGGAGTGCCCAGCACCTTTATTGTATTGCCATGCACCGTCTGTTGATAGATGGGCGCTGTGAAAGTGACGGTCTCCAACAGGCTAAACACCTGAGTCTGGCGAGCCACCCCGAACGAAATCCCCTGGCTGGCGGTGTTGTTTGCCGAATTCTGATCCGGGGAGTTGGTAACAGTCAGTTCGACTACGGCCTGACCGCTATAGTTCTGGTTGGGCTTCAGCGAGAAAGGATGACCGTTCTCGGAGTTAGGCGAAAGCGTCGGGACGGTGTAGGGTTCCTCAGCAAGCGTGGCTCCACCGGGGGTGGTCTTTATACGGATCGTCGCACTGCCCCCTTGGTTGTGTGTTACGAGGTTCTTCACATAGGCTATTCCGTCCACAGTCTCACCCGGTGCATAGGCGTACGTCGATCGGTTCACAACCAACCGCGCCGACAGATCGTATCCCGACGCATCGTTGCTCGCCTGGGTGGTGGCGCTTGCCGTATTGCTCTTCCCCGATTCGTTCCCAGCCGCGTCGTAGGCGCTCACTTGATAGCTGTAGGTCGTCGAAGGTGACAATCCCGTATCCGAGTAGGAGGTCGACGCCACCGTCTGGATGGGAGTCGTCGATCCGTTGCGGTAGATCTTATAGCCCGTGACGCCAACGTTGTCCGTCGAAGTGGTCCAGGACAAATCAATGCGGGAACTGCTAATAGCGGTAGCGGTTAGGTTGGTGGGGATAGTGGGGGGAGAACTGTCCGGAAGAACTACCGATATCCCGTAGGTTAGTCCGTCCGTTGCTGTTGGTGCGCCAGCAACGTCTACACGCGTTACTTGACCATCTGTGTTCCGGACAATTCGAAAGAGGGCACTACCACAGGTCCAGTTAGTTGAGATGTAGCTTGCGAGAGCCGAGGTCGGGTCAATAGTGAGATATGAGGCAATGCAATTTGCACTCTGAACCATTGCCTTTGCATCCTCTTTATCGGCTGGCGATCCGTTTGAGCGATCGACTATTGTGTCCAGGAGAGATGTTACTGCCGTCTTCACCCCTGCTACCACAACATACCCACCAATTGCAGCACATGTTGCTTTTGACAGGGTTGGCTCTGGGGCAAGACATGATACAGCGCCAACTGCGGCCACATCGTTGACAGGATTGGTGACGAAAGATTGGCCAAAATGCGTTGTCCAGTCGCCCATAAATCCGGCGAGTTCAAATGCGGTGGACAAAGCCTGATCAATCGGAGTCTTTGTGAGGACACCCGCAGGCACTCTATCAGTCAGAACGAGCGTGTTGTTATCCAAACTGGCTTGTGAACCAACGGTGACTTGAATACCGTTCCAGATTTGCCGATCTCCAAATTCATTGTCAACGGTAACCGTGACGTATACCGGGGCAACTCCAGCAACATAGAACGAAAAGGTATATAAACCGCTCGGGGTTCCCGGTGCTATGGAGACTGAAAAGCTGAATTCACCATTCCCATCCGTCGTCGGTCCAAGCCAACAAACAAGCGTAATAGGATCATCGACCCCAACCCGGACTGCGGGCGCGGGCGCGCCACCTTTGGAAGCGGTTCCGGTAAAAACAATGCTTTGTCCCGGTCTTGCCAGCCACTTGTTTGCCTTCACGGTGATCTGGTCCGCCGTGATACTGTTAGGGATGGGCGGTGCGTTCCACTCGTTCATGTGCCACGGCGCAGGATGTGGACAACCGTCGTCGTCAGAAGAATTCTGGCAAAGGTCGAAACCGGTAAACCAAGGCGCAAACTTAGGATCAGAGAACCCGAATTCATCTGGTTGCTGAGCGAACGGTAGTGTACCAACTCCGGCGTCATTGCTGTAGATTGCCCATCTGTATGTTTGGCCCGCGCCTTTGTCCAATCGACCATTTCCCCTAAGCACCAGCCCCGTGTGGTTTATCCGAACTCCGTTCTCCAGTGTCCTCACACCCCCGAATCCCACCGAACTCAACGCGTGAGATCCTGCTTCAACCCCAAGGAGCGGATGGTCCCCATCCTTTGGAACATTCTGCCAAGGAACAAAGAAAGTCTGACCGTGGGCACTAAGTCCGATTTGCACTGGATTTCCCTGCGATAGATATACGAAGTACCACTCCCAATCATGTTCGTGTTTGTTACTAATGAAGTCGTTGTCAGCGTAATACAGCCAGTACTCATAAACTTCCCAACCTTCAATACTCGGAACGTGATGGAAATAGACCGAAGGAACTTGATCTTGGCCTCGCTCGTTAGCACCAATTGTATATTGATCATAGTTTTCCAAGTTCCGCTCAACGTTCTGGGGTTTGGCAAAGTCGAAGGCTATCGGGAAGGAGTGTTCAGTACCAATCCCATATAGTCCCTCTCCAAATGTCAAGGTGGCCAGAAAGCGCGAAGGGTCAGGCAATGCCATAACACCACACTGGAAACCAGTGGCCACAAAGGCAAGTATCAAGACAGACAGCCTACTGTGACGAACTCGCCGGATTGACCATGAGGCTGCCCCCATTCGCGCGTCGGCGCATTGCCTCAAATCTGGCTCTCTGGTATCTGGCGTGGTAAGGGGCGTTGGATTTGACAAGGGTTGTGCTTTTGGTAATAGTGTGAGGGCGCGAAGGACCCCGTGCGCGTCACAGGGGATGAAGCACTTCATTGCAGAAACAATCGCAGCAAGGGATGCAGCATGGACCTCGTACACCTGACCAAATTGCTGGGGCTTCCAGAATTCGTCGTAACAGCTTACACCTTTCAGGAGGATAGCAGTATCCTCCTGGACGT